>OMXQ01000047.1 GCA_900315065.1 uncultured Erysipelotrichaceae bacterium | reverse complement strand
ACTTCGGCGCTGATGGGTATGTGACCGAAAAGCCTTGTTTTAAGCCATTCTTTCACACTTTATTTCTCAATCCGTGACATCAAGACCACAGTCTCAATAATTGTTCAAGAAGGAAGATATCGACAAACTGGAATTTGTCGAACTAAATACCAGTTTTCTGCACCAGTATTTCAATCAGGGTTTTTTGTGTGTTTTTATCATATGCAGATTTATTTGCTTTGACTTCACTTCCTTTTTCATCATATAGAAAGCCTTCATACCCATCTTCAGTCGCAAGCATTGTATAAACCCGTGCCATTTCCTCAGGAGATATCGAAAACTTCGATTTTATGGAATATGCACGCTTCATAATATCCGGAAGATTGTCATATCGGGACATGTCGATTTTGACATTTGTTACTCTGATTGCCTGGATACGTATATCTTTATACTGTTTTCTCATGAACAGTGATAGCATCAGGAGCGCAAGTTTATTCTGATAGTACGTCGATGAAGGACTATAATGCTTACTTCCATCCAGGTTGTCCAGATCAAGTTTGATGAAAGGAAATACGCATAACCCCTGGGATGAAATATTAATGATCCTTCCATTACCGCTGTTTCTCAGTGCTTCAAGCATTAGGTTTGATAAAAGATATGGAGCCGCAACATTCGTGGCAAACTGTTTTTCAAATCCATCATCTGTGATAATCGGATGCTTTACAGATAAATCAAAGTCAGCGGCGTTATTGATGAGCACATGAAGTTCTCTGTTCTGTGAAAGATACTCTGCTGCAGCTTTTCTTACATCGCTCATTATTGATAAATCGGAAAGAATATAGTCCACCTGGTTGTTTCCTGTTTCTTTTGAAATCGTTGCGGCAGCATTACTGGCTCTCTCTTCATTTCTGCAGATCAGTGTAACATGATATCCTTTTTCAGCAATTTGTTTGGCTGCTTGAAAACCAATTCCGCTGTTTCCGCCGGTTATAATACAATTCTTCATTTCATCACTTCTTTCCGGAATAGTTACGATCATACAAATCCCGATTTATCGAGCTCTATTCAGGATCGCAGCCTCTGCTTCTTCTCTGGAAGGGTAGATCCTGGACTCTCTTACTTTGACACCACCGCCGTTTTCAAAGCGGATCGTATAGAAACCTCCGGTATACTTCAGAACGGTCGCTTCCTTGATCAGGTTTTTATTCCCTCCGGTCAGAAAGACTTTCTGTCCGGGCTGATATTTGCCGTTCATAGTACACCTCCTTGAGGATATTATACCGCATTAGATAGTAACACCGGTATCCTCCTGCGGTATGTAATCGGGTAAGAGAAAAGCTCCCTGTTACAGGAGCTTCCATGTATATGAAGTGCTTATATGTGCTTATAAATCTTCATATCTTTCCGGCAAATTGGGGAGAAATTGGGGAAGATTGGGGAATTTTGCCTTATGAAATGTACAAAATTTACCACCTGAAGGCCTTTATAAGCCTTTATATCTGTTCATATCTCCGCTTTTTGCCCGTTTTTCGATGTCTTTTCTGGGATTTACTCTCCGCGCTGCTTCATTGTCGGGAAGAGAAGAACATCACGGATGGAATCCTGACCTGTCAGTAACATGACGAATCTGTCGATACCCATGCCGATACCGCCGGTCGGAGGCAGACCATATTCAAGTGCTTCAACATAGTCTTCATCCATTTCAGCTGCTTCATCATCGCCCTTGGCCTTGTTTTCCAGCTGCTTTTCAAAGCGTTCCTTCTGGTCGATAGGATCATTCAGTTCAGTGAAGGCGTTGTCCATTTCAATGCCCATGATTTCAAGTTCGAAACGCTGGGTGAAACGAGGATCCTTCGGGTTCTTCTTTGCTAATGGAGAAATTTCAATCGGATGGCCCCATACAAAGGTCGGCTGTTCAATCTTGTCTTCGCAGAAGGCATCGAAGAAGAGGGAGATGATATTGCCGACGCTCATCTGATGCGGAGCGACTTCAACGTTGTGTTCCTTGGCCAGCTTCAATGCGTCTTCCAGGCTCATCGGCTGCCAGAAATCAACACCGGTGACTTCCTTGACAGCATCCACCATGTTCCATCTCTTGAACGGAGCCTTGAGGGAAATGGTTTTGCCCATGAATTCAAAGTCAGTCTTGCCGAAGACTTCCATGGCAACGGATTCGAAGAGTTCTTCGTTCATCTTCATCATGCCTTCAAGATCTGAATAAGCACAATATGCTTCCATGGTTGTGAATTCCGGATTGTGCTTGAGGTCCATGCCTTCATTTCTGAAGATACGGCCGATTTCATAAACCTTTTCCAGATCGCCGACGATCAGTCTCTTCAACGGAAGTTCCGTAGCGATACGAAGATAGTAATCCTTATCCAGAGCATTGTGGTGGGTAACGAATGGTCTTGCATTGGCACCGCCTAAGATCGGCTGCAGGATCGGAGTTTCTACTTCAATATAACCATGGGAATCCATATAGTGCTGGATGGCACGGATGATACGCGGACGCAGGATGGCAATCTTGCGGGAATCATCATTCATGATGAGATCCAGATATCTTCTTCTGTATCTTTCTTCCTTGTCAGTCAGACCATGGAACTTTTCCGGCAATGGTCTCAGAGCCTTGGACAGGTGAGTGTATTCTCTGACTTCTACAGAAAGTTCACCAGCCATGGTCTTAATGACTTTGCCCTTAACACCGATGATGTCACCAAGATCTGAGCTCTTGAAGAGGCTGTATACCTGTTCGCCGACAACTCTTTCGTTAATGACGATCTGGATGCGTCCGTCTCTGTCGAGAAGATGAACAAAGCCGAGCTTGCCCATTCTGCGCTTGGACATGATACGGCCGGCAATGGAAACTTCATTGTCCTGGGCATCAAGTTCTTCCTTGGTCATGCCGCCCCACCTGGCGAAAATTTCGGAAGACAGGTGGGTTCTTTCATACGCATGTCCGAATGGATCAATGCCCTGCTTGCGGAGGTCTTCCATCTTCTGTCTGCGGGCTTCTTCCTGGTCATTCAGAGAAAGTTCACCGATTGTATCTGCAGCTTCAGTAATTTTCTTCTGTACTTTCTTTTTCTTCTGTTCTGCTTCCTTGCGCTTTGCGGCAAGTTCAGGATGAGCAGCTTCGAAGGCTTTTCTTCTTTCTTCCTTCAGGCGCTGCTTTTCTTCTTTTGTTAATTCTTCTGCCATGATTCCTCACTTTCTTCATTATTATAAATAATAATTTCTGTATGAAACATACAAAAAGCTCTCACCCATAGGGACGAGAGCTTCCTTTCGTGGTACCACCCTAATTTACAGTATCTGCCGATACCGCCTCATTGTTTCCTTAACGCGGAGAACGGTCCGGCTCCAAAGTTCTTACAAACATGATCTTCGTTATCCGGATTTCACCATTCCGGACTCTCTGCAAGCTATCTTCATGCTCTGTCTTTATCATTGCCGACGAGCATAATTTTATCATGTTTATAAGAGAATTCAACGTTTATTCCTTTGGTGCAGGCGCTTCTCTGGCAAGCATTTTATTGACGACAATGCCAAGAATCAATGCACAGGCAACAGAGGTAATCGTGACTTTGCCGAAAGTCAGAGACAGACCGCCGATGCCGGCAATCAGGATTGCCGAAACAACGAAGAGATTGCGGTTTTCATCAAGATCAACACTCTGAACCATTTTCAGACCGGAAACAGCAATGAAACCGTACAAGGCCATGCACACACCGCCCATGACGCAGCCAGGAATGGACGCGATAAAGGCAACAAACGGAGACAGGAAGGAAATGACAATGCATTCAATGGCAGCCATTACAATCGTAGCAACACTTGCGTTTCTGGTAATTGCAACGCAGGCAATGGATTCACCATAGGTTGTATTCGGACAGCCGCCGAAGAAGGCACCGACCATGGAACCGACGCCGTCCCCTAACAGTGTCTTATCCAGACCCGGATCTTTGAGAAGATCTCTTCCGATGATGGAAGAAATGTTTTTGTGGTCAGCAATATGCTCGGCAAAGACGACGAAGGCAACCGGTACATATGCCGCAAAAACGGTACTGATATAAGAAGCATCTACCTGTGACCAGCCTGCACTCAGGAAAGAGAAATCAGGAATGGAGAAGAAAGTAGAGACGGTAACACCATCTGCCCATAAAGCAGTAATGGAAGAGAAATCAATAATCTGCAAAGCTGTATTCCCGCCTGAAAGACCGATCCATGTTAATACTGCTGCTAATGCATAGCCGCAGAGAATGCCGATGATAAACGGAATCATCTTTGCGTGCTTCTTTCCATAAGTGGAACATAACATGGTGGCAAACAAGGCAACGATGCCGCAGAGTACTGCCCATTGGGTTGGTTCTCCGGTTGCAGAGCTCTTCTGCAGGTTGCCGACTGCACTTGTCGCAAGCGAAAGACCGATGATGGCAACAGTAGGTCCGATGACAACCGGCGGCATCAGGGAAGATACCCAATGAACGCCGATTTTCTTAATGACCAGCGCAAATACCACATAGACAAGACCTGCAGAAACGGCACCCAGAATCAGACCTGCATAACCTGCAGCTGTGGAAACAGCACCTGCAAAGGCAGCAGACATAGATCCTATAAACGCAAAGGAAGAGCCGAGGAAAACAGGGCTCTTGCGCTGGGTGAATAAAATGTAAACGAGCGTACCTGCACCGGCACCGAATAAAGCAGCCGCTGTGCTCATGCCGTTGCCGACAATTAACGGTACTGCAATGGTTGCAGCCATAATGGCCAGAACCTGCTGGAAAGCAAATACAAGAAGACTTCTGAAAGCTGGTTTTGATTCTACATCATAAATAAGTTTCATATTCTTATCCCCTTTTCGGAACTATCTTAATGACCTGCCTGCTGTTTGTAAAGAATGAATTCCGGTAATTGCAGGCGCGCTGTTTCTTTCTTCAGACACGGGATGTTCAGATAAGCTTCACAATTCTTCGGATGAAATACACACATAAAAAAGGCAAAGCCTATAGTATGGGTGTGAGGTGATCAATATGAAAAAACAGAAAAACTTCAGAAGATTCGCATTGACAGCAGGCGTTGCTTCCGCATTAGCCATGAGTATTGTTCCAATCTATGCTGAAGGAGATAACCCGCCGGCAATGCCGGGCGGACAGGATAGTTCCAATGGACAAGGCGGTCCTGGCGGAGCTCCTGGCAATCCTCCTTCCGGCGGAATGGGCGGCGGTGCTGATACCCAGTCCTATGACTACAGCGGTACTTTGAATGGTGCTCTGAGTGCAGATGGCAAGGAAGTCTCTTCCACTGGTGAAACGATCGAAGCAGCCGAATCTGATCAGAACGTTCTTCTTTCCAATAACGGCGGTACATTAAATGTCGAAAATGCCCAGCTCAATAAGAGCGGCAGCGATGACAATGGTGATAACTGCAACTTCTACGGCATCAACTCAATTTCCTTAACAGTAGGGGAGGGCAGCCAGACTAATATTTCCAACAGTACATTGAAGGCTGATTCTTCCGGTTCCAACGGTATCTTCGCTACAGACAGCGGTACTGCTTATGCAGAAAACGATGTGATTGAAACAAGCGCAGACAACTCCAGAGGCCTTGATGCAACTTATGACGGCACCATCATTGCAGACAAGCTGCAGATCAATACAGCCGGCGATCATAGTGCTGCGATTGCAACCGACAGAGGCGGCGGCAATATCTCCGTTACCAATTCCACCCTGAACACAGCAGGTTCCGGTTCTCCTCTGTTATATTCCACCGGCAATATCCAGGTTGATAATGTAACCGGCGAAGCATCCGGATCCCAGATTGCAGGCATGGAAGGCCTGAACAGAATCCTGATTTATAACTCAACGCTTTCTTCTACGATGACACAGGCAACTGCCTCTGATCCGATCGCTGACGGCGTCATTATCTATCAGTCCACATCCGGTGATGCCGAAACATCAACCGATGAAACAGCTGTCTTCAATGTTTCCAATTCTACATTGAAGAGTGCGATTGAATCAGGTTCCATGTTCTATGTCACCAATACAAAGGCCAATATCGTATTGAGCAATACAACGCTGGATTTTGATTCTTCCAAGGCAAATCTGCTTCAGATTGAAGGCAACGATTCCAACAACTGGGGCACAGCCGGCAGCAACGGCGGCACTGTTACATTCACAGGTCTTGGTGAAACCCTGACAGGAAACATCTCTGTAGATACGATTTCTTCTCTGGATGCTTACTTCCTGGACGGCACAACCTATACAGGTACGATTTCCATCGTCACCAATTCCGTGAATACAAACGCAAATGATGAACCGGTCAGCGTCAGCGTAGACGGTACATCCAAGTGGGTTGTCACTGGTGATACAACCATCTCCAACCTTCACGCAGCCGAAGGCGCAGAGATCGTTGACTCTGAAGGAAAGACAGTAACCATCGTCAATAACGGCAAGACTGTCGTTCAGGGTGACTCTTCCATCACGGTTACCGTTACCGGTACATATGACACTGAGGTTACTACATCCGATGCCAATGCATTAAGCACAGATTACATTGACAGAACTGATTTCGACAACACATATTCACTTTCTACAACATTCGGCACAAATGCTTCCGGTGCAGTTCCTACAACTGCAGCTGCAACAGCTTCCACAACTAGTGAAAAGGCTGATACAGAAGAAACAGCTGAAGATACAGAAAAGTCTGACAATACAGTAACATTTGTATTAATCGGATGTGCAGCTGTTATCGTCATCGGCGGCATTGCTTTCCTTTCTCATAAGAAGAAGGCAGAAAAGAAGTAATATAGCCGGCATATTCTTATATGAAAAGACAGGACTGGATAGATGGATTAAATTTCATCTTCCAATCCTGTTTTTCTGCTATTTGCTGTTTTTATGGTTTTCCTCCTGCCGGATATTTTCTTTGATGAAAGATAATACATAATCCGGGGCATCTTCATGATATACGAAGCCGAAACTGATTTTTTCCTCACATACAAAAGGAACTGCACGCAGCCGCTCATACATATAGACACGAGCTGCATTGGTCAGCTGCAGATTCCGGATCTTCGGACTCAGCGGCACAACGATATCAGCGTATTCCCCCAGATGAATGGAAGGATATTTTCTGGCAAGCAGGGAAGCAATATGAATGATATCAGAATATGCATCATTGCCGGGCATCAGCAAAGTCTGACCTTTCAGGTCTTCCGGATACAGTTCTTTGCGGGAAAGCAATGGATGCTCAGGTACTCCTACGATAATCAGACCGTCTTTGAGGATTTCCCGATAAACCAGACCGGAAGGAAGATAAGCTGGTTTTGGCAGAAATACAAGACTATAATCCCGGTTCATCAAGGCTTTCAGGAGATTCTTGTGCATATCATAGCCAATGGAAAGACGAATTTCCGGAAATTTTTGAGCATATTGTTTCAAGGCAGCAATGGTCAGCAATCTTGCATCGACCTGTTCAATGCCGACTCTCAATTCATCATGTTTGTCAGAGGCAAGCAGCTGGCAATGCTTGACAATATCACCATAGCTGGTAACCAGCTGACGGGCGTTTTCATAAAAATACTGGCCTGCCGGTGTCAGGCGGAACTGGTTCTTGTTGGAATGGTCAATCAGGGCAAAGCCTAATTCCTGTTCCATTTTCTGCAGCTGCTGGGAAAGAGCGGATTGTGAGACAAAAAGAAACTGGGCTGCTTTTGTATAGCTTTTCTGATCGGCAAGACTCAGGAAGGTAGAAATCGTTTTGATCTGCATGGCTTCCTCCTATTAGTAAATTCTTATAACGTAATTATGATATTGAAATCCAGGGCGGAAAACAAGATGTTATATTGTTAACAAGCAAAGCACAGTTGTTTTTTCTGTGCACAATAAGGAGGATAAATGGCAAAGGATATTTCCAGACGTTCCTTCCTGCGTGGTTCTGCAGTTGCCGGACTGATGGCTGCTGCCGCAGGAATGGGCGTATTACCAGCTTGCACATCCAAGAAAGGATCCGGTCAGAAATATAAGCCGGGTACATATTCTGCAACTGAAAAGGGCATTGCAAGCGATGTCAAAGTCACCATGACTTTTGATGAAAACAGCATTACTGACGTTCAGATCGATGCATCTGGTGAAACACCGGACCTTGGCGGCAAGGCAGCTGAAAAGATTGCTCAGGCAATCAAGGAGCAGCAGACAATCAATGTCGATGCAGTGACGGGTGCAACCGTTACTTCTACTGCAATTCTCAAGGCAGCAGCTTCCTGTGTCGAACAGGCTGGCGGCAGTGCAGCTGTTGTTGAAACCGCAGCCCCAGAGCAGGCATCAGCTGACTGGCTGGGCGAAGCACCGGATATCAGTGAAAAGGACTGCACGGAAACACTTGAAACAGAAGCAGTTGTCGCAGGTCTTGGTACCGGCGGATGGGCAGCAACGATGACGTTAGCAGAAGAGGGCGTCAGGACTCTCGTTATTGAAATGGCAGAAAAGCCTTCCAACATCAAGGAAGATATCGCTGCCATCGGTTCCAAATATCAGACAGAAGGACTGAAGAACTATCCGAATCTTGCAATTAACAAGATGGATATTATTACTGAAATTGCCCGTTATGGTTCCGGTTATGTTGACTATAATCTGATCCGCACCTGGGCAGATAATTCCGGTGAACTCGTTGACTGGGTCGGCGGTATTCTCGAAAATTCCGGCAAATACTTCATGCAGTGGGAAGCAGGCGTCGGTGATCAGAATGACCCGGGACGTTATAAGGCATTTGCAACTTCTCATTCTCCGCATAAGGTAGATGATACAGACAAGGATCTGACAACTTCTGCTGTCTTTACAGACTATGTCAAGCAGTTCAATGATGTTGACTTCAAGTTCAATACCAAGCTGATCAAGCTTGTTCAGGACGACAACAAGAAGGTTACCGGTCTGATTGCCCAGGATACAAAAGATGAACACTACATTCTGATCAAGGCATCCAAGGGCGTCATGGTATCTACCGGTTCTTATTGCACAAATACAGAAATGCTGAAGGCATTGCAGCCGGAAACACTGAAGATGAAGACCAATGTTCCGATCGGCTCCAAGGGCGATGGCTCCGGTATCAAGGCTATGCTTTGGGCTGGTGCAGAAATGGATCCTACCCATGAGTCCATGATGTTCAATCGTGGTGCCGTGCTTCCGACAGAAACAGCAGGCTATGAAACAAACGGTGCCTGGTTCTGGTTTGGTGAACAGCCTTTCCTGAAGGTTAATCTGAATGGTGATCGTTTTGCCAATGAAGCTGCTCCATATGAATTCATGCTCCACAGCATGTATATGCAGCCGAAGCACACATATTGCACAATCTGGGATTCCAATGCAAAGAAGTATTCTGAACAGTTCCAGGCAGTAGGGTGCTATCGTCTGTTCCCATGGGACAACGGGGCAATTCCTAACCACTATTTCGATGCAACCTGGAAAGACATGATGGAAGGCGACAAGTCCCTGCTTGCCAAGGGCTATGTTGTCAAGGCTGATACTATTGAAGAACTGGCAGAGAAGCTGAATATCCCGGCAGATGAATTGAAGAAGACCGTTGACCACTATAATGAATTAGCTGCCAATGGTGAAGATACAGACTTCGGCAAGGATAAGCACAAGCTCACGCCGATTGACCAGGGTCCTTTCTATGGCGCAAGAACATGCGGCTGGCATCTGACAACACTGGATGGTGCCCGCATCAATACGAATATGCAGGTTATCCGTGAAGACGGCACTCCGATTGAAGGACTGTATGCTACAGGTGATGCAACCGGCGGCTTCTTCGCAAACAACTATCCGAACCTGGTTGTAGGTCTTGCCTGCGGCAGAACCATGACATTCGGCCGTCTGGCCGCAAAGAATATTGCAAAGAACTAAGCGTTTTTTGTGATATAAATCCCTATGTAAGAGCAGATTTGATGTCTGCTCTTTTTCATGTTTCAGCCAAAAGAAAAGACAGATCGTGGGGATGATCTGTCTCTTCAGGGGTATTCATGAATCCTCTCAGAGAGAGAATAACATGTCTTCGTATAATGGAAGTTTGAAGAATTCGCGGGATGCGATTTCTTCGTAACGATCGATAGAAGCACGAACCTTTTCCATCATTGGAACTGCCTTATCATAGATTTCCTTGCCGGTTTCGTAATCTTCAGGCTTGCCGTTGGCATCCTTCCAGATCTTTGTCAATTCATCAATGCCGCTGTAGGTGGAATCAATCAGATCCTTGAGCTGCTTGGTACGTGTACCGATGAAGGCAGGAGCATCCTTGCCGTCCTTGGAATGATAGAAGTCATATTCAGCAGTCATGGCAGGCAGAACATCCTTTCTGGTCATTTCGATCATTGTACGGATCTCAATGTCCATGGTTCTGTCATACTGTTCTTCCATGATCTTTCTGTTTGCATCAAGTTCCTTGGCTGTGTAAACACCCAGGGATTCAAACATATGGATGACTTTCTTGTCCTTGAGAACTTCAATAGCTTCAATGAAGGAATGAACGTTCGGCAGACCTCTTCTTTCAGCTTCCTTGACCCATTCATCAGAATAGCCGTCGCCGGAGAAGAGAATTCTCTTATGCTTGTGGATGATGGAACGGCAGATATCCAAAGCCTTTTCTCTGATGTCAGAGAGATACTTGATACCTTCCAGTTCAGCTGAAATTTCATTCAGGGATTCAGCCATGATGGAGCTCAGAACTGTGTTTGCAAAGGCTGCAGACATAGAGGAACCCAGCATTCTGAATTCAAACTTATTGCCGGTGAAGGCAACTGGCGAAGTACGGTTACGGTCAGTATTGTCATGCGGCATATAAGCCAGAGTGGTAAGCGGAGCGAAGACAGTATCTGTCTTCTTTTCCTTTTCCTTCGGCTTTTCGGAATACAGAGAATACAGGATGTCTTCAATGTAAGAACCGAGATAGATGGAGATGATTGCCGGCGGAGCTTCGTTAGCACCCAGTCTGTGGTCGTTGCCTGGGCAGGAAGCAGAAAGTCTCAGCAATACGGAATATTCATCAACAGCCTTGATGAATGCACAGATGAACAGCAGGAAACGGATGTTGTCAGCCGGCTTTTTGCCTGGATCAAACAGGTTCTGGCCGTTATCTGTAACGATAGAATAGTTGTTGTGCTTGCCGGAACCGTTGATCTTGTCAAACGGCTTTTCATGCAGCAGGCAGGCAAAACCATGCTTTTCAGCTGTCTTGCGGAGAATATCCATCGTCAGCTGGTTCTGGTCAACAGCGATGTTGGCATCAGAGAAGATCGGTGCCAGTTCGAACTGCGCCGGAGCAACTTCATTATGTTCTGTCTTGGCATAAATGCCGAGCTTCCATAACTGTTCGTTGACGTCCTTCATGAATTCCTTGACACGCGGCGGAATGGAACCGAAGTAATGATCGTCCAGTTCCTGTCCCTTGGTAGCAGGCATACCGAATAAAGTACGGCCGGTCAGTTTCAGATCCAGTCTCTTTTCATAATATTCTCTGTCAATCAGGAAATATTCCTGTTCAAGACCGACACTGACGCTGCAGTTCTTGACTTCATGGTCGCCTAACAGATTGACAACCTTGGTAGCTGCCTTGTTCAATGCCTGCAATGCATTCAGCAATGGTTCCTTTTTGTCCAAAGCTTCGCCATTGTAGGAAACAAAGACAGTAGGAATACACAGAACATCTTCACGAATGAATACCGGGGAAGTGACATCCCAGTAGGTATAGCCTCTTGCTTCAAAAGTAGCACGTAAGCCGCCGGACGGGAATGAGGATGCATCAGGTTCACCCTTGATCAGCATCTTGCCGGAGAAACGGGTGATGGCATTGCCTGCAGCATCTGGTTCGATAAAGGCATCATGCTTTTCAGCAGTGCCGCCTGTCATCGGCTGGAACCAGTGAGTGAAATGCGTAGCTCCATTTTCCAGAGCCCATCTCTTCATTGCATGTGCAATTGCATCGGCGGTTGGTCTGTCCAATGTACCTTCATTGGCAACTGTCTTTTTCCAGCTTTCATATACCGGCTTCGGCAGTCTTTCTCTCATCTCGTCTTCGCCAAAAACGAGACTTCCAAAATCTTCATACGGTGTTGACATACAGTTCATCTCCTTTACGCAACCCAATATAGATTCACATTTTTCCCATGTCAACATAAAAATTTACGAAAAAGCAGAAAAAAATCCAAAAAAATCCGAAAAATCAGAAAAAATTTACTTATTTCACGAGAAAAAAGACGAATAAAACAAAAAATATGGAAAAGTAATTGACTCTCAGAAAAATCAGAGTATAACGTTCGTATAAGCATTGAAAAGGAGCAGTAACTTTTCAGACGATGCAAAGTGAGCCAGGGACAATGGGAACCTGGTCATACGCGGAAAGTGAAGGAACACCTTGGAGCTTCCGGTTCGAAACAACAGTAGGGCCGGACGGATGCAGGCCGTTATCAACCTGACCCCATATATCTGTATGGAGACTAAGCGACTGAAACTATTTCAGTAAACAGGGTGGCACCGCGGAGATCAAGCAGTCCTTCGTCCTTGTATCAGGACAAGTGACTGCTTTTTTATTGAAGAGGGGTATTCAATATGTGCGGCTTATTAGTAACAACTGACAAAACATGTGACGAAACGAAATTCAAAGAAGGACTGAAAACACTGGATGACAGAGGTCCGGATCAGACCAGAACCGAAAAGGCAGGGGGATGCCTGATGGGATTCGACAGACTGGCGATCATGGATCTTGAACCAAGAGGCATGCAGCCGTTTGAAAAAGACGGTTCCAAAGTCGTATGCAACGGGGAAATCTACAACTACAAAGCTTTCAAAAAAGAACTTGAAGATGACGGCATCACCTTCATGTCCGGCAGTGATTGCGAAGTCCTGCTTCCTTTATATGAAAAGTACGGCGAAAAGATGTTTGCCATGCTGGATGCAGAATATGCCTGTGTTCTCTATGACGCCAGGAAAGACCTATGGCTTGCCGGCCGTGATCCGATCGGTATCCGTCCTTTGTTTTACGGATACAGCGGAAGCGGAAAGATCTGCTTCGGATCCACGGCAGCTTCCCTGATGCCGATTGCCAGGGACATCAAGCCTTTCCCTCCGGGATGCTACTATGACGGTCACAAATTCGTCCGTTATTCTGAAATTTACAAGGCAGATCATGTATGCATGGACTCGCACGCAGACATTGATAAGAATATTCATGATCTTCTTTACAAAGGCGTATTGAAGAGAATGGCAGCGGATGCTCCAGTCGGCTATCTCTTATCCGGCGGTTTGGATTCTTCCCTGGTATGTGCTATCGCGCAAAGACAGACAGACAAGCCGATCCGTACTTTCTCCATCGGAATGAAGACAGATGCGATTGACCTGAAATACGCCAGAGAAGTTGCTGAATTCATCGGCTCTGATCATCACGAATACTACATGACAAAAGAAGACGTTCTCAATGCTCTGCCGGAAGTCATCAGAATTCTCGGTACCTGGGATATCACAACCATCCGTGCTTCCATCGGCATGTATCTGCTCTGCAAAGCAATTCATGAAACAACTGATGTGAAGGTACTCTTTACCGGTGAAATTTCCGATGAACTCTTCGGCTATAAATATACAGACTTTGCCCCGGATGCAGAATCCTTCCAGAAAGAAGCTGAAAAGAGAATCCGTGAACTCTATATGTATGATGTCCTGAGAGCTGACAGATGCATTTCTTCCAACTCCATGGAAGGCAGAGTTCCCTTCGGTGATCTTGCTTTCGTGAAATATGTCATGGATATTGATCCGGCCAGGAAGATGAATACTTACAACATGGGCAAATATTTATTGAGACATGCTTTTGCCGAAGATCATCTGTTACCGGAAGATATTCTCTACCGTGACAAGGCTGCTTTCTCCGATGCCGTCGGTCATTCCCTGGCAGATGACCTCAAGGAATATGCAGAATCTGTTTATACAGATGAAGACTTTGAAGAAAAGCGGAAGAAATATACAACCAACGCACCATTTACAAAGGAATCCCTGCTCTACAGGGAAATCTTTGAAAAATACTATCCGGGCATGGATGACATGATTGTTTCCTACTGGATGCCTAACAGAACCTGGCCGGGTTGCAACGTCAACGATCCGTCTGCACGTTACCTCTCCAACTACGGCAAGTCCGGTGTCTGATCTATCTCTTATATATAAAGGAAAGAAAACCTGGACAGGATTCAATGCAGAAATCGATGGAGGCTCAAGAAACATAAAAGAAAAACGGTGCATTTCAGAAATCAGGCCTGAAAAAAGGCAAGAAAAAATTTCATCCCGATATTGCAGCGGTCATTTCTCACACATAGAGAAGAGAGGCGATAGAGCGGCATCTGTTACGGCATGATCGGGCTGGCAGTGAAATCAATATTCAGAACAATACAGAAAACCATCAGAGGCAGAAAAGATACCCGTTGTAAAAAGAACGGGACAAAAGAGGAAAAGAGAAATGAAAACTACAGCTTCAGCAGGCGTTGCAAAGGAAACACTCAGACTCACAAGAAGCGAATCAGATTCCGTTGGAACAAAGGAGGTACCCATTCACGCACTATACGGCGTACAGACCATGCGTGCATATGAGAACTTCCCGATGACAGGAAGGAAACTTCATCCTGCCTTCATCAATGCGCTTGCCCAGGTAAAAAAAGCGTGTGCGCTTGCCAACTACGAGGCAAAGACCATCAGCCTGGAAAAGAAAAATGCGATTGTCAAAGCCTGTGACGATATTATCTCAGGCAGATATCACGATGCTTTTATCACTGATCCGATTCAGGGCGGTGCCGGCACCAGCATGAACATGAATGCCAATGAAGTCATTGCCAACCTTGCGATCCTGAATCTTGGCGGCAGGGAAGGCGAATACTCCCTTGTACATCCGAATGATGATGTCAATAAAGGACAGTCGACCAACGATGTGATTCCGACCGCTGGTAAAGTTGCAGCTCTCTTTATTCTGAACGACATGGAAAAATCCATGCAGAAACTGATTTCAGCTTTTGAAACCAAAGCAGAAGAATTCGACGGTATTCTCAAGATGGGAAGAACCCAGCTTCAGGATGCAGTCCCGATCAGACTCGGTCAGGAATTTGATGCTTATGCCCATGCCTTGCAAAGAGGATTGGACAGAATCAGAAGAACAAAGAAGGAACTCCATCAGATCAACCTCGGCGGCACAGCTATTGGTACCTGCATCAATGCAGACAGAGAATATTATTTCAGAGTCTGCCAGAAACTTTCTGAAGTTACCGGTGAATCTTTTGAACATTGCGATGATCTGATTGACGGTACTATGAATCCTGACAGTTTCTTAGCTGTGTTGGACAGCGTCAAGACCTGTGCAGTTGTCTTAAGCAAGATTGCTAACGACCTCAGACTGATGTCTTCCGGTCCGAAAACCGGTCTTCATGAAATTGAATTGCCGGCCATGCAGAATGGTTCCTCCATTATGCCTGGCAAGATCAACCCGGTCATCCCGGAAGTTGTTTCCCAATGTGCTTTCAAGATTATGGGCAATGACCAGACAGTATCCCTGGCTGTTGAAGCCGGCCAGCTGGAACTCAATGCTTTTGAACCTGTCATCTTTGACTGCCTGTTTGAATCCATTGATCTTCTCAAAAACGCAGCTGAAACTTTCCGCATTCACTGCATCGAGGGCATCAAGGCAGATGAAAAGAGATGCGCTTCCTTATTAAGAAGCAGCGTCGGTATTGTTACTGCTCTGAACCCTTATATCGGCTACGAAAAGAGTGCAGCTCTTGCCAAGCGGGCATTGCATGAGAATATTGACATTGTTACTTTGATCAGACAGGAAAAGATCCTCACTGACGATCAGCTCAGAACAATTCTGAATCCTTACAGAATGACAAAACTGGAAGAAGACAGGAACTGATTAGTATCTGAAAAACAATCCAGACAAAAAAGGAGATATGCATGCATATTTCCTTTTTTCCTGCCTGAGAAGCTGATATTCAGGTTTATTCAGATTGGTATACTTTGTTAATCTCGGTTACCAATCTTCCCGCAGCAGGCCAGAGTCTTGAAGACAGGTCACTGTTGTTTTTGGAAATCATGAAGGCAGCGTCTTTGGTAAAACCGATGATGTAGGTATGTACTCTGTTATTGGCGCACTCTGCAGTTCCTGTTTTCGCATATACCATCCCGTATCTTTCTTCTGTTAGTCCGTATCCTTCCGCCGTCGAGTGCATGATCCGTTTCAATTCTGCTTCAACGGTTTCATCCAGAACATTGGAAAGCTTATGGGGAAAGAATTTGTACAATGGAATCATTCCCTGTGAGATATCACTGACGATATAAGGCCGCATCATGACGCCGTTGTTGGCAATCGCCTGGGCAGCCAGGGCCATGTTCATCGGGGTCACCTGGGTGTTTCCCTGACCGAAAGCAGTCTGGGCAATGATGGCAGGTTTCTGATCTCCTAAATCCATGCTTGAAGAGATGGTTGTCAGAAAAGGAATTTCAATAGTCTTGCCGATCATGAATTTCTCTGCCATCGCCTTGATTCTTTCACCGCCGACATTGACGCCGAGGTTGGCAAAATAAGTATTGACGGAATTATTCAATGCCTGTTCCAGATTGATCTGGCCCCAGACCTGATCATCGAAATTATGAATATGGAAATCAGATCCGACCGGATTATAATCACCGGTATCATTGTATTCAAAGAAAGAATCATCCAGATTCTCATCTTCCTTCATCTTTAATGCAGCTGCACTGGTTATGACCTTGAAAGTAGATCCCGGCGGATCATTTTCATAAGTACCGCGTCTGTATTGGGAACCTTCCACATCGGCTCTCAGGATGGAAGTCGGATCATTGGCGTTATAGTCAATGGTACTCTGGGAGGCAAAAGCCTTGATGGCACCGGTCTTGTTGTCAAGGACAATGACAGATCCCTCTTCCCCATTCAGAAGGTCATAGCAGAAGTTCTGCAATTCCGTATTGGTCGTCAGGGTAACTGTTGCGCCTTTATTATTCTCATCCAGATTGAATAAAGAATAGTCTTTGAGATTGCCTCTTAAGCCAAAGGCATTTTCCTTGTTGGAATTGACAGAATAATAACCTGTTAACCAGGCATAGCTGTATGCCTCTGCATCCGGTACAACTGCACTTTCCCCGGGACTTGCATTGCCGCAGATGATATTTCCGTCGGCGTCTTTGATATCGCCCTCGATGACATAATCAGAGATGGCATTGAAGGTGACAGTTCTTTTTTCAGCAGCCTTGTCTTTGAAAAGCTGCGGCATGATCAGATACTTGATGCCGAACAAGCCGACAAAACCAACGCAGCCGGCAGTCACTGCAATCTCAGTGAGCCTGATTCTTTGCCGGGATCGTGATGTCTGGGATTTCTTCTTCACTTCCGTCATCGTCATCACCTCCATTCAATACTTCACTCTCACTCATGTGCAGCAGAAGGCCGGAAAAACTATAGACAATCGCCTGATAAGTGCCGCCTCTGCTTAAAAAAGGAATTGGTAATCCGGTAAATGGAATGACATTGCAGGATCCCAGGATGACAATGCCAGCCTGCATGAAGATCAGAACCGTCATGCCGTAGACAACGATTGCATCTGTAGTACTGTTCTGCAGATATTTGCGGCTGAGTTCAGAACCGGAAATCCAGATCCGCCAGAACAATCCAACAACCGCAAAAGCGAAGATAAAACCAAAACCTGTGCACAAAGCTACGAAAGCCATGTCACTTTCCGCAACCGGAATTGCATGGAAGTTGACTGTATTGCCGAAAAGACCGCTCATCCATAAAGCCTTTCTGCCCTGCAGAAGCTGATAGCCGGCACCATTGGGATCCAGTTCAAGATTGCCCGTTACTGAAAAACGAAGATAGACCTTGTTGATCAAAGGCCATAACCTTGCTAAAAAACCAGGCAATGTTCCAGCCATTGCGCTGCCGTACAGAAGGGCATGGAAAACATACACCAGACCAACCGCAAAAGCACATAAGCCGAAAACAACCAGCAGATAAATTCTCTTTTTCTTTCCTTTCTTCATGAAGATAAACAAAATGGAAAGATGCAGGAAGAAAAGAATAAAGAAAGAACCAAGTTCATAAATCAATACGGAACCGATCAGGTTAATCAGGAAGAAAATATTGGAAAGCCAGAGAACTTTCTGATCAGACCTGCCGGCTTCAGTAGAAAACAAAGATGCATAGAAAAGAACCGCCGCTACTTTGGTTACATCAGTCAGCTGCAATGTAATCGACCCGATGGAAATCCAGGCACTGGTTCCATAGCCGTTAGGATCGTATCCTTTGAAAAGAAGAACGATATAAATAAAAGCTGCCAGGATCATCAATACATACGTAATCCAGCTTTTTTTCAATAATTTATGAAGCAGGGCATAGAGTAGAACAAAAATAACAGCCACCAGCATTCCCATTCCCATCTTCAATAAGGAAAAACCGGACAGAGGTTTATACAAAGCATCCACATATACCTGCAAGGCTGTTCCGATTGCAGTTAAAGAAGCACAGGCACCGAACAATTTCATATCCCCGTCATGGTTATATAACCTTGTCCCGTAGACAGCAGTCATCAATAATAAAGGGATCAGGGCATACACATAGTTGAGCGCAGCTTTTCCGGTTTTCAATAACAAAATGCCCAATAACAGGATTTCCAATAAAATCGGCAGAATGATATGCCGGCTGCCGGTATCCTTTTCATCCATTTCTTCGTCTGTCTCTTCCAGTAACTCAACTTTGCGCATGCATCCTCCAGCAATGTATTTAACATAGCGGCTTTCACATCGTTTTTCAAGTTCAGGCTGTTTCCATAGTAATTACGCATGATCAATTTCGGGTATATCAAACTTTTTCACTTTTTTTGATATACCTCTTATTTTTTACGCTTTTATATTATATACAATATATA
>OMXQ01000020.1 GCA_900315065.1 uncultured Erysipelotrichaceae bacterium | reverse complement strand
TTTGGGAACCTCGTACTTTCTTTGGTTTGGTCGCTAATGATTATACGAGATTCCTTTTTTATTTCATAACACCTTTACACAAGTTTCCGTACAGACCCAGAATCTATATAAAATTTACATAGATATTCTTCTGAACAACAGTATACAGTCAAAAGAGTACAGGAACCGTTTTTTCAGAAACAGAAACTCGAAGTTTTCCCTTTTCCTTTCCGGTTGCAAGCCTTTCAAACAGATAGTATTCTGATACCTGAAAGAGGCATTTGTTCATGACAGGAAAACACAGAAATCTGAAAGAATTAATGGCAGATACCATAACATGGAACAAGCTTGTTTTGTTTGTGTCCGGCTGCATTTCTTCTGTTCTGTTTTTCGTTTATGCAGTTCCGGCTGTGTTCCAGAAGTCTTTATGGCTGTGGACATTCGCTTCAGGAGAAATCATTCTTCTGTGTCTGCGGTTTTCTCTGGCGCATGATATTCATCATAAAACAAGCATTCTTCTTTCAAACCGGAAAACTGCTGCCGGTCTGATTTCTTTTTCCATCATTATCAGCGGTGCCTGTGCGCTTTCCATTCTGAAAAATGACAGGTTTGCGTATTCAAAGATCATGTTGATGATTCTGACTCTGCTGACCATCCTGAGACTTGTATATGCGGTATACAAAATGATCGCCGGCAGAAAAAATGATACATATCCGGAACCGGAAACAGCTGCGATTCGTCTGGCAGCCGTAGGCTTCAGCATATTCGGCTGGGAAACTGCTTTTGTTTCGCATTTTTCTGATTCCTTCATGCGATATTCAAATGTATTCAATGAAGTCTTTGGTACTCTTGTATATATTATGATCCTGTATCTTGGGATTCGTCTTCTGTATATTCAGAAAAAGCGAAGATAAGTCATCTGAAAAGCAGATAATTCTATACGAAAAAAAATGATCAGCGGGAAATGCTCACATTCTTTACTGGTCATTTTCATTTTCTTATGCTTCGTCTCTCTTTGCGGAAAATATTATCTGATTCGTTCTTCAGACATTCTGAGGCTGGTAGAAAAGATTGGCAGCCTTGCCGTCTTTCCGGTGCATCGTCTGATCCACCGGCATAGCAAGATAAGCACCCGGCCATTGCGGCATCGGTACCGGGAATCCAAATTGAGGATTCTTCTCAATTTCTTTGCATAAGGCAATCATTTCAGGAACAATCTCCGGTCCGCCTGAATTGTGCGGGTGTGAATAGAGAACAGTGTCATACCTGCCTGCTGTTTTTTCATCAAAGATTTCCAGTGCCTTCCTGTATGCCGATACAGACAAGCATCCTGGCAACTGCAGGAACGTCGCGGAATTGCACGCATCTCCCAACAACATGATTCTTTCTTCCGGAACGAACATTGCCATACTGCCTGGTGTGTGCCCAGGCAGACTGATGAATTGCACATGCAGACCGCCGAGATCAAAGTTCTGTCCGTCATGCAGAGGCAGGAATTTCTTCGCTGGTTCTGTCAGTAAAGCATCCTCTGCCTGCACATCGTTAGAAATCAGATAGTCTTTCCGGATTTTTTTCTGCGTGTGTTCCTGTGCAAGTTTCCAGTCTTTTTCATTCAGGTATACTTGAGGAAACTGACCGGCACCGCCGGCATGGTCTACGTGGCCGTGGCTGAGTACCACAACATAGGGTTTTCTGGAAATTCCATCCACAAATTCTTTCAGATCCCCATAGCCGCAGCCGGTATCCAGAAGTATTCCCTGTTCAGTACCTTCCAGATAATAGCCACAGACTTTGCCCGGATAGACAATCCGGGTAATTCCATTTCTGATTTTCTGCGTTTCAAACATGTTTCCGCCTTCTTCATTCAATTTTCAGGAATGATGATTTCCTGGTGTATCTTTGTTATTTCCATTTTACTGTTTTCTGCGGGACAATCACAACCCTGCTTTCTGCTCTTCTTTCCTGTTGAAAGCATGCATGGCATAATATCTTCAGAAACACAGGAGAATTGACTATGCAATATCAGAAACTCGGCAATACAGACATCAAAGTATCAAAGATTTCACTCGGTACATGGGGCATCGGCGGCGGCTGTGTCTGGGCGGATGAAAACCCTGACGTGAAACAGACAGATACCCTTCTTGCAAAGGCAGAAGAACTTGGCATCAATTACATTGATACTGCACCGGTATACGGTACCGGCAATAGTGAACGCTTGTTAGGCAAAGCTTTGAAGAACAGAAGAGATCATTTTGTCTTGCAGACAAAAGTATCTATGAACTGGCGCAATGACGGCGGTGCTTTCAAGTATGAAAGAGACGGCGTCACCGTCAGAAACAACACCCATGCCAAGGCAGTCAGACAGGATGTCGAAGATTCTTTAGTCAGACTGGATACAGACTATATTGATGTTGCGGTTGTTCATTACGTAAATAATGAAGTGGCACCGGTAGAAGAAACTGTCAATGAACTCAATGCAATGATCAGTGAAGGAAAGATCCGTGCTTTTGCTTTGTCTAATTCCAAGCCGGAAGATTACAGAGAATATGCAAAGTACGGCAGTGTTTCTTTAGTCCAGGAACAGTTCTCTCTCTTAGCTCCATACCATAGCTATGATTATTTCAGGACAATTAAAGATACGGATACTGTTTTCCAGGTCTATGGTGCTCTTGAAGAAGGCTTCCTGACTAGACGTGACAAAGTAGATCAGTCTTATCCGAAGACGGACGTCAGAGGCAAATTGCCGTGGTTCCATGAACCATATAAGTCTGGTATTCATACCCTCTTTGATGTCATGAAGCCGATGAGGGAAAAATATAATTGCAGCTATGCCAATATCATTGAGGCATGGACGCTTGCCCAGTATGAAAATCTGAACTTGCTGATCGGATGCAGACACGCAGAAACTTTGGAAGATACCTGTAAGTGTCTGAACGTTAAACTCACAGAAGAAGAGATTGCCCTTCTCAATGAAACAGCAAAACCTGTACAGGTAAAAGAGCTCGATAAGTAAGTCTCATAGTCTCAGATATTATATGAAGAATACAAACAAGAGCAGAACATTCGAATATACAGTTACAGATGAAGACGAAGGAAGCAGAGTCAAGGACATTCTTTCTAAGAAAGGTAATTATTCCCGCAGAGAAGTCACTTCTCTGAATGCAAACCACGGGATTTTCCTGAATGGAGAAACAGTGCGTCTTTCAGAAACTGTCAAAGCAGGTGACAGAATAAAAGCACAGATGTCAGACCTGGAGGCAAATCGTCACGGCATCTTACCTGACACTCTGGAAATCCTCTATGAAGACAATGATCTCATCCTCATTAACAAGCCTGCTGGTTTATCTGTCCATGCAACGAAGGAACATGAGAAAGATCATATCGGCACCCTTCTGAAAAAACACCTGGGGAGTGACTATATCGTAAGACCAGCCGGAAGACTGGATAAAGATGTATCGGGTGTCATGTGCTATGCAAAATCAAAGGAAGCTGCAGCAGCATTAGAGAGACAAAGACTTGAAGACACAGAACACCATAACTTCCATAAAGTCTACTATGCTGTTATCCATGGTTTTATGGATAAGAAGGAAGGAACTCTGAAATACAGACTTGAAAAAGGAAATGATAAAGCTCAGCACATTTCAGAAAATGGTCTTCTCTGTATCACTGATTACAAAGTATTAAAAGAAATGAAAGACACCAGCTTTGTGGAAGTTTCCATCAGAACCGGCAGAAATCATCAGATCAGAGCAGGTTTCTCAGGTTTAGGACATCCGTTAGTTGGTGACAGACTTTACGGCGGTACTACCCGTATAGCAAGACCCGCCCTGCATTGCGGCAAGTTAACACTGAAACAGCCTTTTACTCATAGAACAATCCACGTTGAGGCTCCCCTGCCGGAAGATATGGAAAATCTGCTTCATGAAAAATAAGAGAATCAGGCACCTGCATAGACGCAAATGCCTGATTTTGTTTTAGTCAAAGAGACTCATTTGTTCCTTCTTGTAGAAGCCGTGTTCCATCAGTTCCTGTTCATGGTCCATAACTTCAAGACTGGAATATTTGCCGCGTTTGATGACGGCCTTGATCACATTATCGAATTTATTGATGACATCTGTCTGCTTGATATCAGAGAAGCAGATCAATTGAATTCGGAACAGGTCTGCCATCTTGAACATTGGTGTCAGGATATGGGCAGAGGAAGTTGAGCCAAACGGGTTATCCATTAATAAGGCACTAGTCAGATCCTTGTCGGCTCTGCTTTCAAATTCACTGCGGGAGTAATTGATGACCGCTGCAATAACAGAGAAATAAACGATTGCTTTTTCAGCACCGGAATTCTGGACACGGAGTTCTTCCCAGTTTCTGTAGCCGGCATTATCCGGGTTCTGATCGATCTTGAATGCTTTCACAGTAATCCGCTGCTGGTTGATATAGCTTCGCAATAAATTCGGACCGCCGATTGTTCTGGCCGCCATTTTTTTCAGCTTTTCCGGATCAAAGTCAGTACTGCTCATGTAATTAACCAGCTCCTGTGTTCTTTTATCAAGTTCATTTTTGATACTTTCACGCGCAATCATTTCATCTACTTCCGTCGGCATATCAATCTTCAGCATATATTTCTTATTACCAGGGTACACTTCAGTCCGGGAGTGGTTGGTGATCTGTAAGAGACCTTCATGAAGCTGCTTTGCCCGCAGGACACCCTGCTTGATCAGATCGTTGAAGTTATTATTAAAGTCTGCTAAGTCCGTACGGAGTTTTTCCAGATAGAGATTGCAGGTTTTCAAAGTGTTATCCAGATGCATTGCGGCAGCACTATACCTGTCAGAAGCATTGGTTTCACTGACATACAAGCCGGATAATTGCTGAGAGATACTGCGAGCTCTGTCAAAGTCATGGTAAAGAGAGAGACTCCTGACAAGTTCGAGGATAGAACTGTTTCCATCCGTAATTGTTTTCTTCAGTTGCCTCAATTCATTGCACAATTTCCGGTAGTATTCTTCCGAATCGTCCGGCAAACGAATCACATCAATTTCAGATGGTTTTCTGGTATCAGAAAGCTCATCTTCACACCGGCTGCAGAGATTGGTCCAGCTAGTGATATGACTTTCATTGGTTTTAAAAGCAGCTGTATTTTTCTGGATCTGATTCCTGCATTCATGTTCACGGGACTGGTAGTTTCCAAGAATGCGTTCCTTTTCAATTGGCTGACCTCCGTATTCTTCCAGAGCTTCTTTTGCATTTTGCAAAGCAGCTGAAGTGCGGATTCTGGTTTCTCTTGTTGTCTGATAATCAGTATCTGCTTTGTTTTTGTCTTTCTTCGCTTGTTCTGCCTGTTTGCAGTATGTTTCTTCTAGTCCTTCGTCATAAGAAAGAGATTGATACTCTTCTATGCCAAGGTTTCGTTTATCGATTTCCTTCTGCTGGGCAGTCTTGTCATTTTGGGCGCGTTCCATTTCTTTCTTCAGATCGGAAATTTCTGTTTTCAGTGCCTGACAAAGTTTCAGATAACGGTCATAGTGGTTCTGCCAGGTGTCTTCGATCACTTCTGTTTCATTGCATTGTCTGACATCTTCATATGCCCTGGTCATTTCATCAATCCGATTAATAACAGCTTTCAAATCAGCCTGACATGTCTGGAGATTATCTTGTATCTGGCTGATTTCCTTGTTGAGATTTTCTTTTTCCTTTTCTTCCTTTTGCAGGATTGCCTCAAGTTCCGAAATCTGTCCTGTATAATTTTTTTCTTCTGAAAGGAATTTTTGGAGTTTGGTATAGTTCTGCTGCCAGCGGGTGTTTTCTTCCCCTTCTTTTCCTGCCCGGTCCCGATTTTTTTCTGTCTCAGATAGTTCTGCTTTCTTTTGTTCTCTTTGGAGTTCGAGCTGCTCGATTTCAGACTGGGCTTTTTTAATCATTTCTTCCAGTTTATGTATCTGATCGTTCTGCTTTTCCAGCCAATCTTCCTGGTAGCTGCTGAAGCTACTTGCAGTATTGTATTCATTATCAAGCCTTTCCAGATAGGCATTCAGATAAGAGATTTGATTTGTGATGCCTTCCAGTTTTTCCTGACATTTTGTTTTATATGCAGAAGCATTATCAAAGTAATCCCGGGCATACCAGGCTTCTGCATGCATGTCATAAGAACGACCGTAAAGAATTTCAGCCATTTCCTGATTGGTGAATACAGGCAGGACTGCCGGCAGCCAGTCAGGTCTTACGTCAAGTTCTCTGACATCACTTACAATAACCGCGTAGGCCAAAGCCGGGACACGCTGCAGAATATCCAGACATTTTTCTTTTGGAATCGATTGATTTGCAAGAAGTGAAAGCAAGTATTTTTCACCTGTCTGATAGGAAATACCAAGTTCATCCAGATAGCGGATCATAGAATCCGGAATATGAAGATGGCCCTTTTCAATTGCCTGAAGGGTTTCCTGCGTCAGATCCCGTTCTCTTTCCTTCTGTCTGAGGGCTGCCTTGTTTTTTTCTCTTTCCTGATCGAGATAGTTGAGCGGACCCTGGGTGAATTTATCATCCGTGGAAAGATTGTGTTCCTTGAGGATCGCTGCCATTTCTTCATCCAGTGTCGTATATTCATCGATTTTTTCCTGCAGATTGTTTATTTTGGATTGCGTATCATGAATGGCGATCTTCTTGTCAGATATCGTACCTGGAATCATATCAATCTCATTTTGAATGGATTGTTTCTTCTTTGTAAGAGCAGTGATTTCATTCTGAATTCTTGTCTGGTCTTTCTGCTTTTCAGCTAAAGCTGCTTCCAATGCACTAGACGGATATTCTCCAATCAAAGAACGAACAACTGGAATCTTCAATTCCTGCACAAGATCATCAGAATATTGTTTCTGCTTTTTCAAAGAGCCGGAAAGCGTATCACACTGCTTGCGGTGTTTATCATAAGTAGCACTCAGATCATGGAGAATGTTCTTCAATTCGCTTTCTCTAGCAGTAAGTTCCTTCTGTTTCCCGGCAAGCTTGTACTTTTCTTCTTCCTGATGAGGAATTTCCTCTTTCAGAATTCTGGCAGCATTGTACTTGGCTTTTGCAATTTCATGATTGCCGGTGCTGCCGTTTTCTTTGTCCTGAATGGCTTTGGAGTAGGCTTTGATCGTATTGTCATCATCAAGAATTTTCCTGTAATAGCCTGCACATTCCATGGCTTGCTGCCGATGATGTGCCTGGTCAGCAAGCCTTATTTTCTCGCCACGATTTTCTTCAGCTTCCTGCTCTGCCTTTTCAGCCTGCTGGTTTTCTTCAAAGGCTTTGTAGTATTTTTCAGAATTCTTTTCCCAATGAATGGTAATGATTTGTTTATTCAGATTTTTGATTATTGTATCAATGTCTTCGTTTTCTGCCTGTGTTTTATGAATGGACACATTTAAAGCATCCAGCAGAGAGTACAAACGGGAAATCGTTGTTTTTCTTTCATCATCCTTCTGCCAGATTTCTGCATTTTGGTTGTCGATTTCTTTAAGTTGCTCAATAAAACCATTCAGGGCCTTTTCCGTATTGATGTTTTTCTTCTGATCCTTGTAGTGCTTTACATAGTTGAGCATCATGGTTGTGAGCGAATCATCTTCTTTGCTGGAGGAATCGATTTTCTTTTCAACGGCATCCAGAAGGAGGTTATCGATAAGTTTGTCGGAGGTTGTAAAGGCTTCAAAGAATTTACTGAGACCACCTTCTTCCGAGTTGAGTTTTTCGATTGTTTTCCATTCGGAATTGGAGATACCGAATTCTTCCAGTTTTTCTGTCCACTTCAAAGAATCATCACTGGCGTAGTAATGAAGTCTGCCGTTGCTGCGGCGGGCAAGGTCACGGATTGCTTCAAATTTAGCAGGTTTCAATATGCCGTTTTCTTTTTCAGCAACCGGCAGGTGTTCGATATCATATGTGCTGTGGCCTTTGTATTCCGTGTAGAAAGTATAGTAGCGGACGTTGTTTCCCCTGCCGTTATCTGTGTCATTGGTGTTGGTTTGGGAGGCCGCAATCGCAATTCCGATCATTAATTGTTCCGGGCTGCGGTCTTTCTGGATTTCAAGCATAATGAAACAATGGTCGCTGGTCCGGTTGAAATTGGATCGGATGTTACGGCCGGCGATCTTTGCCATCGGGATAATCGGCTGCATCATCAACTGTACCATAACCGTTTTGCCAGTACCGTTTTCCATACTGAAAAGAGTGTCCAAGGCGTGATGGATTTCATCCGACAGGTTGAAGAGTTCATCCTGGATGTACCTGTTTCCGTTGTAGCGGAAGTTGGTAATTCTGACTTTAGTGATCTGCGGCATGTGTGTTCTCCTTCATCCAGGCTTGGATCTCATTGATTCTTTCCTTCTGGAGGAAGTAAGGCATCAGGTCTCTGGTTTTACGGGTCGGGCGTATCAGATTTTCTGTGTCTGTCATGAAAATGTTATCTGCTTCGAATTTGCGCATAAGCCGGTTAACAATCCCGTAGCGTTCATTCATCTTTGCAGAGTCAGGAGTGCCTTCTGTTTTTGCCAGCCAGTCATCTGCTAACGAGCGGAAATTTTCCGAGTAGTCAGTCTGCTTGTCCTGGGTGGAGGAAGAGGCTGTCTCACAATGCTGGGTAAATTGTTTGATCAGGTCTTCTTTGGAAATGAAATCACGGGTTTGCAGTGATGCTCCTTCTCCCCGGAAGAAGATATAAAGCACATAAATTGCAAGGTAATTGAGAAGATACAGATCTCTAAGCCTTACGGTATTGTCGGCTTTGATGTCTTTTCTGTAGTCAATGTTGTTTTTCAGAAAGAGGTCATTGTCCTGAGTCGGTACCATATAGAGTCTGTCGCCGGAAGGAATCAGGTCAATGTTCATACCTTCCTTGAGGTCAAGGAGTTCATCCTTGACTTCATCGTCTTCATACATTGACCAGGCCAGGGCGTCTTCTTTTCTGTCGATCCAGCCTTTTTTCATAAGGGCATGAAAGAGGTCAATTGTTTTTCTGCTCATAAGGTTACCTCCACTGTAAAGTCATTCATTTCTATCGTTGTTTTTTCACCGTTATTGTCATATTCATAGCGGAAAGTCTGATCGGATCTTTCAAAAGAGATGCATTTCATGTCCAATAAGTCTTCCGGCAGGTTTTTCAGACACCAGGAGAGTTCAAATTCACCCAGAGGTTTGATATCCGGAATGTCTTCCCTTTTCCATTCCTGAATATCAATCGTCTGCAATCCATAGAAAGTCAGGATCACATTCGGAAGTGCGCTTTCTTTGCAATAGTCGTTTAACTGGGATACTTTCAGGTCATTGATATAGTCCTGGATTGTAAAGTGCTTGTGGTCACGGATATAGGTAAAGAAGGAAGTTACAATGCCCTGGTAGCGTTGGTTGCGGCTTTCCTGCACCTGTGCTGTCAGGTTTTCATAGTCTTCTTCACTAAATTCTTCTGGTTCTTCTTCCTGATTTAACGAGCCTTGCGGGGCATAGAAATTTTCAATGGAGAAGAAATTTGGAAAGACCGGTTTCAATAAGGGATACAGGAAGTGTAAAGCTGCATCTCCCAGAACACCATCTGTGTTGCGTAAAGGAACCATAACATCTTTTTCAAAGTCCAGGCTCTCAAACCTGCCGGTCGTGAAGCTGTCATGGATGAGCTGTTCATAGGAATCAGAGAAAGATGAGCGTTTATTAATCAGGCTTCTTTGTTCAGAGATCGTGATATCGATGTTGCGGACAATTTCAGCCAGGGCTTTCTGGTTGCGGAGCAGGTTCTTGGCATCAACCCGGTTTTGTTCTGCTTCCAGGAGTCTTTTTTCTTCCTTCTTCGCATCTTTCTGAATGTCATTGAGCTGCTTGTCTTCTTCATTCATCAGATTTCTGAAGTCAGTGATGAGATGGTTGTATCTGTCCATATCTATGCGGGCAATATTTTCCCGGCAGCGAAGTAAAAAGTCCTCCATCGAGGTCTTCATACTGCGGATTCTCTGAATGAGTTCACGGGATTGGCTGAGGGCTTCGGTGTAATTGTGGCGTTTCATGTATTCGCTCAGCCGGAATCTTGTGACTGAGTAATCCAGTTCCGATTCAATTTCCTTGGTGCGGAAGAGGAAGTCAAAGGCTTCATCCGTTAGACGATAGGATCCTTCGTTTTCAGACAGAAGTCGTATCTGCTGCATGACATAGTCATTTTTCTTACTGTCATAGGTTTTGAATTCCTGAATCTGGCCGCCGTTTTGAAGGATGGCAACTGTGATGTAACGGGCCAGGAATTCTGCATTTTCATTGTCAACATGAAAAGACGGGAGAATTTCTTCCAGGAAACCGGCAATGTCAGTGAGTCTGCATTTCTGATCTTCTCCCAAAGATCTTTCCTTGATATAGACCAATACGGCAAGGACAATATTATCCATGATCTTGTGATCAGGTATGATTTTCTTCAAATCATCCGAGTAGGGATAGTCGATCAGACACCTGACGATGTTAATGAACTTCATTCTGTTTTCACAACCGGCTAAATATCCGGCTATGTCACTTCGCATTGTCATTTGTCCATCCTTTCTTTCAACACGGCATAGGATATGATTTCCTGAGGCAAGCGCTTGTTTTCCTGAATATATTTTTCTGCCTGAAAAGCATAAGTGCCGAGAGAAGCATAGATTTGCGTATAGTCATCCATCTTTTCACGCTTGTCTTCACTATCCGGAAGTTGACGGTCAATTGACATTGCAAGCATGTTCTGGTAAGCCGGCACAAAGAGCTTGATATCTGACTGAGTATTGTTCTCACATAGCCGTAGGAATATGTTGAGGCCTTCCCTGTCCAGGTCTCCCCAATAGAGGTAGTGAACCTGCTGCAATCCAAGGAAGTTTGTGTATTCTGCCAAAGCATTTTTTGTCGTAACGCCATTGCCTGCACCATACACAAGGCCGTCATAAGCAGTACCAAACAGCGTGTGCTTGTTTTCTTCAAAGAACATGCGTCTCAGATTAAACCAGATGTCTTTGTTTTCCAAGATCAGCAGAGTCATATTTTCCTTGCGGACAGGAATGAAATCGTGAAAACAATATTCCGGTGTGTTATAGAAATACAGATCTTCTTTTGTGAGTCCGATTTTTCGAAGTACTGCCGGCAAGCCGGTATCTTCTTCCAGCATTTTTTCTTCGTTGAAGATTTCAAAAGATCTTTCTTTGCGGGAAACAGGAAGTGTGTCTTTGCCATGTTGAAAGAACCAGGTACTCAATTGTTTCAAGCGTAAAGAAAAGCGTTCATAGTCCTGCGGGTGTTTTATCAACCAGGAGCTGCCATGAAGAAGCGGATGAAGAGACTGGATCTCAGCTAGTAATTTCTGATCCGGTTCTTTGTTCAGAATAATATGATATTTGTTATAGATCGGATATTTCATACTGCCGTTGGTAGCAGAAGAGACGATCGGCTGCAGATATTGAGACAAAGAAGAGATAATTTCATAAAGAACGTTATCTTCATAAATGTCGAAAAGAGAAGCCAGATCTTCTCTCGTGATAGTTTTCTTCCTGTATTTTTCCAGCCTGGTGAGGTAGTTCATATACCTATATTTTAACGGACTTTGCCAGGTTAAGGGAATGTTATTCTTATTTCATACTTTCCAGATCCGGAATCCCTGCAGCTTAGCGGCATCAAACACAGGTTTCAGATTTTCTTCCAATATAGACTGAAATTCATTTTCACTGTGACCAGGAATATACAGTTTTTCACTTGCCCAAAGAGAATTCAGGTTGTCAGTGCGGCATGCTTCAAAGAGGTCTTTCAGTTTCTGGATTGCGTTGTTTTCTTCAGACGGGAAGACTGCCTGGTATAATTCATATTTTTCTTTGGAGAATTGTTTGAAGTACTTATTCCATTCCGGGAGTTTGTCGCTTTTCTTTGAATTCAGTGATCTTGACGTAGGAATCAGATTCCAGATTTCATCATTGGAAATATAAGACCACGGGACAAAGTGATCAATGGAAACTGCCCCTTCCAGAATGTCATTGGAATAAATATCAATGATAGGTTTCCCGGTAATTTCAGAATAGTATTTCCATAGTTTTCTGACATGATCCAGGTGTCTTTGTTCATAAGTTTCCTTATGAATTTTATTGACAATGCCTGGCACGCCTGGATTTCTTTGCTGAAGATACTGGATCTTCTTAAGATCAATCCAGCTTTCAATAATAGTCACATTATCAAGAATGAGTCTTTTCCATTCAGGTGTAATTCTGATTCTTTTGCCGGATTTTTTGTCATCCAGAATGATATAGGGAAGCAGGAATTCATTGTTTCTGCTGTTGAACTCCTGCATATAGTCAATCAGCCATTTCGTCTGGTTCCAACGCTTGTCTCCGCCTGAAAGATCCAGGAAAGAAGACAATAATCTGTATGGCACATTCAGATAAAGTACTTTCACATCAGCGGATATTGCCCCATATTTCTCTACATAGATTTTTTCAAATTCTTCATAGGAAAAGTTCTGAGGTGATTCCAGACCGGCCGAAAGTTCATGTATGATTTTTTCAATCGCATTCGCATATTTGCCTTGATAACATGGACCAAGATGCAGATGATATTCGGTGACAGAATACCAGGCAGACCAGATCATCCTCTTGATAATTTCATCAAACGAAATCTCTGATTTATCATCATTTACAATCAATTGCACAATTGCTTCCAGCCAGTAGAACTTATAGCCCTGGGCATTGTTGTCGAGCATCTGTTCAAAGCTGTGCATATTCAGCTTGTTGGCATATACAGGATCAATTGTTATATTCTTCAGGTCCATGATGGTCACCGTAATTTCTGTTTCTATTGTAGCATTGTGCGCGCATTGGAAAAAGCAGGCTTCGCAGCCTGCTCATATTGTTACTTCTTTCTGAGGATCACATTGATCCACTTTTCATCTTCCCTGCCTTTTCTGGCATCAACAGAGATCCATTCTTCCAATAGTTCAAGAGAAGGAACGGAAGATAAGAGTTCATTGAGTGTTTCTTCAGTGTAATAGGAAAAGTATCTTCCGTTCTTTTCTCCTTCATAGTCACCATATTTGAAGGAAGTATAGAAGATTCCTTTGTCTTGAAGGGAGGCTGCTATTCTTTCCAGCATGTTCTTCATTTCATTCTTTGGCAAGTGAAGAATAGAAGCACATGCCCATACAGCATCGTATTTGTTTTCTTCATGGAAGTCTGAGAAGAGAACGTGTTTTACTTGTAGTCCTGTTTCTTTTGCTGCAAGTTTGCACATTTCTTCTGAGCCGTCCATTGCTTCTACACGATAGCCGTTATCATGAAATAGTTTTGTGTCTCTTCCGGATCCGCATCCAAGGTCAAGAATAAAGCTGCCTTCTGGCAAGTATGAGAGGAATTTTTTCTGGATAGTTCCCATGTTTACTTCAGCTGTGTTATTGAAAAAGGATGCAGCGTTTTTGTTGTAGTAATCGAGTGTATCGGACATAACATCACCTCTTTCAAGTTTTTCGCGGAGCGCAAGTAGTTTCCTTCTGGTACCCAATATTTCCTTCTGATATTCTTCACCCATCAGTTGAATTACTAGATAATTTCCTGTTGTCTGATACATGAGGTATGGATAAGTTTTTTCAAAACGAAGAACTTTCGTAGTTCATTCGAGCATTATGAATGTGGTAAATGGACTCGATTAGCATGCCTCCGGTGCCACACACTGAATCATAAAGGATACCAGAATACGGCTCCAGCAGCTCAGCAATCAAATTGACTATGGTTTTAGGAGTGTAGAATTCTCCTTTACCCTTGCCTTCTTTCAGAGCAAATTTGCTAAGAAAATATTCATATACTCTTCCGATGACGTCCTGTTCCTTATCGGCAGTCAGTTCAATACCATCAATCACATCCAGAAGCGAAGCCAATTTCGAAGTGTCCAAATTCAACCTGGAATAATAATTGTCCGGCAGAGCGCCTTTAAGCTGCTCGTTATTTTTCTCAATTGTATACAGTGCCGTATCTATCAGAAGGGCTATATCCGGCTGCTTCGCATGCTGCATGATATACGACCAGCGCGTTTCATCCGGTAAGTAAAAAGCATTGTCCTGCGTATAGAACGCTTTCATGTCCACGAACTTCTCATGCCCATTTGCGATGATCTTCTTACGCTGCTCTTCAAAACGGTCACTTGCATACTTGAGAAAAATCAAGCTTAGCACAACATGCTTATACTCTGATGGTTCAACTGAGCCACGTAATTTATCTGCAGACCGCCAGAGTGATTCTTCCATGCTAATGGTCTTTTTCTCCGCTTATTTCTTAGCCATTTCCGTTATCCTCCGTCATGTTCATAAAGTTACTTCCGTCCCAATGAAGTGCAACACATATTTTTTCTATAATAACCATAATTAGAGATTCAGCTTACTTTAATTTCATAATTTTTATGCTTCCTTGCCATTTTCCAGTATGTATAGCATAGGCCAGTTACGCAGGTATTTTGCATTGCCGTAGTCATCTGTATGAAATTCTGAGTCAATGATCTTGTAGCTCATTTCATGCCTTCTCTTTCAATACAAGTCAATTGTATCATGTTGTTCATTATTCCTAACGATTTCATGTCTTTCCATTTATATTTTGTTGGCTTTCACAACGTTTTTTTCATTCTTTTCATGCATGGAATTATTTTATTTTGTTTCCTAGTTACTTAGTTGACGAAGGCAGCTAATTCTTAGTATCCTGGTACATAGATAATCAGAATAGAGGCACGACTTATGATCAAAGAAGGCATCTATGAAAAACTCATTAATCAAGAGCTCAAAGAAGAATTAGACCATGCTTCTGATGAGATTAAGACATATAAACAAACACTAGATGAAGAAGAAAAACCAGAAGTCTATTCTCACTATGCAAGTGAAGCAATCAAACACACTTTGCAAGTGATGCAAGACAAAAAAATACCTAGTGAAAAACAGACAGCCCTCATGAATGAAATCATGGATGTACTTGCTAAGTATGAAGCAGAGGATAACGGAAGTGATCAATACCTAACGGAAGAAGATGGCAAGTCAGAAATTCTGAATGCTGTCGTTAATAAGAAAAATTCTTTGTTTACAGGCGAACCAGATCGACCAGAAACTTCTATAGCCCAGAGTTCATTATTCACTGGTGCAAATAGCGAACCAAATTTATTCCAAGAGTTTCAAAAAGAAATTCGTTCCGCTAATCGTATTGATTTACTCGTTTCCTTTATTCGTTGGTCTGGCATTCGTCTATTAAAAGATGACTTAGAAGCCTTCTGTAAGCGTGGTGGCACATTGCGCATTATTACGACTACATACACTGGTGCTACCGATCCAAAAGCCATTGATGTCTTATCCAAGTTACCTAACACTTCAATTAAGATTTCTTATGATACAAAGCGTACCCGTCTTCATGCTAAGACTTATGTCTTCTATCGTGAGACAGGCTATACCACTGCCTATATTGGTTCTTCCAATATTTCCAATGCTGCCATGAGTGCAGGCTTGGAATGGAACATGAAGATCACTGCTCAGGACTTACCTGAAACCTTCAAGAAGATTGATGCTTCCTTCAATACCTATTGGAACTCAGAAGAATTTGAACTCTATACAAGTGACTCCTATCAGAAACTACAAGATGCCATCGATCATGAGAAACACAAAGGCACTACTGCTCTTATTCTCAAGTATGACTTTGACATCAATCCATACCCATTCCAACAAGAAATACTGGATCAGATACAAGCTGAAAGAACCATTCGTGGCAATTATAAGAACTTGATCGTTGCGGCTACTGGTACTGGTAAAACCGTCTTAGCTGCCTTTGACTATCGCAATTGGTGTAAACAACACCCTACTTCTTCGAATCGTTTCTTATTTGTTTGTCACCGAGAGGAAATCCTGAAACAAGCTCTTGCTTGTTTCAGGGGTGTTTTGAAAGATCCAAACTTTGGATCCTTAATCGTTGGTAATTATTCTGAAATAAATGATCCAGATCACTTGTTTGTTTCCATTCAGTCCTTTAATTCCAAGCACATGAATGAAACAACTGCCCCTGATTCTTTTGATTATATTGTCTTAGATGAGTCTCATCATGATGCAGCTCCTGTCTATCAGACCCTGCTTGGATACTATAAGCCACACGTATTACTTGGCTTAACGGCAACCCCGGAAAGAATGGATGGCGTTAGCATACTTCCCTATTTCAACAATGTCATCACAGCTGAAATTCGTTTACCAGAAGCGATCAATCGTAAGTTATTGGCACCATTCCAGTATTTTATCGTGACGGATGTCGTAAACCTGGAAAATGTTCCTTGGCAAAATGGTGGTTATTTACGTAGTGAACTGGAAAAAGCATATATAGCTGATCCTGCTATTGCCCAAGCTCGTGCGGATACTATTCTGCATGCAGTAGACAAATACGTCACTGATATGCGTGATGTCAAAGGCTTAGGCTTCTGTGTTACCGTTGAACATGCTAAATACATGGCAGAATATTTCAATGACCATGGTGTTCCTTCCATTGCCTTAACTGGTGACTCAAAGGAAGAAGAACGAAACGATGCCGCTCGTAAATTGACCGACGGTACCATTCGTTTCATCTTCTCTGTTGATATCTATAATGAAGGCGTTGATATTCCATGCGTGAATACTGTTCTTTTCCTACGCCCAACAGAATCTTTAACTGTGTTCTTACAACAACTTGGAAGAGGCTTGCGTCAATACCAAGGCAAGGACTTCTTAACCGTCTTGGACTTTGTTGGCAAAGCCAACAACCACTACAACTTTGAAGACAGATTCACAGCCTTGCTAGAAAGAACACACCGTAGTGTAGAAGATGAAATCACTAAAGGCTTCCAATACTTACCAAAAGGCTGTTTCATCAAAATGGAAAAAGTTGCCCAACAATACATCCTCGATAACATCAGAGCTGCATACAAAGGCAACTTCAACCAACGCGTCATCAATCAACTCAGGACCTTTACGCAAGACACTGGCAAGCCACTTACCCTTGCCAACTTCTTTGATCATACGAATATAGACCCACGTGACTTCTATAACAAAAACAGAAGCTATAACACCCTTTCTTCCTTAGAAGCACAAGCAGGCTTACGAAAAAACTTCGATGAAGAAATTATGCAAAAAGGTGTCTTCTCCAAAGCAATGGTACGTTTTGCTTGGCTAGACTCAGTGCGTTTTATTCGCTACATCATATACCTCTTAACGAATGAAGAATTACCAATTCTTCCAGAAACAAATACTGCAGAATACAGAATGCTGCAGATGTTCCAATACACCCTCTATAACAAATCATGTGAAGAATCCAACTTCACTTCTCCATTAGATGGCATAAAGGAACTCAAGGCAAATCCTATCTGTTGCCAAGAACTCATTGACTTACTTCGTTACCGATTAACAAAGATTGACCTTGTTGAGATCGAAAGTGACCTTGGCTTTGACTGCCCACTCGATGTACATTGTACCTATACCAGAGACCAGTTATTTACTGCCATGGATTATTTGCAACCACACAACATTCGAGAAGGCGTCAAATGGCTACCGGATCAGAATTGTGATGTCTTGTTAATTACTTTGAATAAATCCGAAAAGGACTATTCTCCTACAACTTTGTACAATGATTATTCTGAAAATGAATATTTGTTCCATTGGCAAAGCCAAAGTACTACAAGCTCTGAATCTGAAACCGGGCAACGATATATCCACCACGCACAAAGAGGCTCCAAGATACTTCTCTTTGTCCGTGAATATAAGAATCGTAACAATGTTAAGTCTAACGAAGCAGAACCATATGTCTTCTTAGGTACTGCCGACTATGTTTCTTCTTCTGGCAGTAAACCAATGAATATCATTTGGAAACTGGATCAACCGATTCCTGCAAAGTACTTAAGAAGCACCAACAAATTATCAAGTTAATTGAAAAGAAGACATTCAAGCATGCATTCTAATGCTTTGTAATGTCTTCTCTCTTTTATGCTAATCGGTATCCATTATCCTTCAGCATTGCCTGTGCCTGCTTATCTTCGAAGTTGTCGACAGTAATAAAATCACCATCTTTATAAAGCTTCTCCATATAGGAATCCATATTGAAATAGTCTTCCTGAGCAATCTTAGGAATGATATTTTTATATTCAACTAACACATTTTTCTGTTCATTGAATGTATTTAATGTGTAATTGAATCCATCCTTAAGTTTTCTGGTTGATTCAGTCGGGTGTGTAAGCCAGATTGTTCTCTTTAATGCATGTTTAAATGTATTATCTTCGAATTGGTCAAATACCCTTACCCAAGTATCATACTGTGCCGGAAAATTATTATTCAGATAGTAATATTGTGCTCCATATTCTTTTATAACTGCAGTATATTCTGCGACAAGAAGATACAGCAGTAAAAAAGTATTTTCGCCTTCTGCTTCTGCAGATGAGCTGAATTCCTTTGCCAGATCAATAATCAGGTTCTTGGATTGATTGAGATGTTTCTCAATGTCAAAAATATAATCATCTTTTAAACGTCTGTCTGTCAAAATGGACGTGACTGACTTGAGATTATCAATCAGATTATTGATTTCTTTATAAAGATCTTTCTGCCACTTTTCATGCAGCTCGTTGGAAAGAGTTGTAATTTGCTCTGATACCTCATTGAGCTTAGCCATTACCGTTGCAAAACCTGCAATATTCACAGCCAGGTTTGCTGCTTCAAGGCCAAGTTGAAACCACTGCATGCTCTTTATGGACTTGACTGCATTATTTGTGTTACCCATTTGTGCATTTAATTTATTGACAGCCTTAAGAACATGCTTTGCAAGGTCATTCTGTTCAGAAGCATTAACAATTCCAGCAAACTGGTACTGCCGGAATATTTCCCCTTTTTTTGCTCCTTCAAGCCACCTAAGACCTCCACTTCCATAGCCGAGTTTTCCTTCTTCTATCAGCTTTTGTACCTCAGAACTGACTTTAATTACCGCTTTCACAAAAGTATATGTCATCTGATATCCTCCATCAGTTCAATGTTTCTGATTGTAAGAAGCAGAAATAATGTTCTGTATTGTCTTTCATAATAGTCCTTGTCAGATTCAAAAGGAGGGTTCTTTTTCATCTGCAGGATATTTCCCACAGAAACCGACGAATCAATTTTTACAAGTTTATAAAACCTACTTACTGCTTCTTTACTGATTTCAGTACTTTCAATTTTCAAATCACGATTGCCTTTGTTAACGGCATCCATAATACCATTCACTACCTTGGAAGGATCAAATTTTCTTATGTCAGGCATTTCCAGATCATATTGTCTGATATTTTCCAGGATCAGAAGCACATTGCGGATAACAGTTACTGCCCTTTCTTCTTCGCTTTCTTCACCTGTATCTTCGATAAAGTCCTTAGTAGAAGCTATGATATTCATCATTGCCGGACTGCGATGCATACCATTTGCAAATGCAATCTTCTTTGATTCATCATCAAGAGATGCAACCGTACTTCTCAATATCTGACGACAATAGAAGCTTCTTCTGAATTCACCAGGCAAATATTTATTGTCCGCTTTGAAAATATGATCACGTAATTCTGGCATCTTTTCCAGAATCTGATCACATACATTGCCTTCTGCCTGCGAATTCTGCTTTATATATCCTGAAAGAAACTCTGTACATCCATCAAAATATACCTGTTTCATTTTCATTCTCCCTGAATATTATCTTCTGAAATTGTACCAAAGCAGTACTTTCACGTCAAAATCAGCTCATTAACTGTATATGCATTATTTATCACACATGAAAAATAAGGAGTTCTTTACAGGAATACCTGCATGAACTCCTTATCTTCAGCTTAGTGCAATATTATCTTCTGCCAGTAAGATAAACCTTGACGGTATCAAATGGCTTGTAAGAATCAATCTGCTTTGAAATAGTTGCACCTGGCTTGATTACGGAATCATCATCGACAACATAAGTAGATTCATAAGAAATTACATTGCCCTGTGAATCGAAGAATAATGCATGTGCTTCCACAAACTGTGAGGCTTCCGTGCCATTATTTGTCACAGTTACAACAACGTTCTTCGAATTGATATTTTCTTCAACTTTCAGATCTTTCAGACCAGATGTGTAATACGGTGCAGTATCATAATTCAGCTTGTAGTCGACATGATCTATGCCTGTAACATCATTGAAATAGAAAGTTGCGATAGATTCTTCCTCTGGTGCAAGCACATCAATAGAACCATCTGCAGCACCAATTACATTTCCGCTGCCATCATATGCAGTCATGTTGCCATCGATACCGACAGTCTTTTCACTATTGTTTTTGATTACCAGGAAGTACATGCTGCTGCGGGCTATATCATTGCTGTATGTATATTCAGTAATATCGAAATCACTATCCGTAACAGATGAATTCCCTTTGGAAGATGAACTATCAGCTGCTTTTGCACTCTTATCAGCTCTGCCGTTAAGATAAACATTGACGTGGTCAAATGCTTCATAAGAATCCAGCTGATCAGACAATGTAGCACCCGGCTTGATTTCTGAATCATTGTCCGCTACATAGCCGCTATTATGGTAAATAACATTGCCTTCTGCATCAAAGAATAAGGCAGTTGCTTCGACAAACTCAGCTGGTACATCCCCATTGTTCGTTACCTGAATAGTGACATTCTTATCATTAATGGACTGATTGACCTTGAGATTGCTGATTACAGGCTGATAGTAAATATCCTGTGTATATTGAAGATCAGTTTTCACTGTTGTTACATCACCAACATCACTAAAATAGAATGTCATCAGGCTGGTTTCACCTGGTCCTAATACATCAATACTTCCATCTGCAGAACCAAGAACTGAATCATTTCCATCCAATGCTGTTGCATTGCCTGAAATTCCTACAGTTGCTTTGGAATTATTTTTTACTTCCAGAAAATAATAGGAAGAACTGCCATACTTTTCCTTGCAATACCAACCCTGTGTGTCAAAATCATCTTCAGAAAAACTTACTTTTTCATCTTTCTTCCTATTATCAACGACGGTAGTCTCATTGGCACTGGACTTTTCGGCAGCATTGGATGCCTGCTGCTTTGCAGAACAGCCACCCAAGGCAAGCAATGCTGCAAGAACAAATACATATCTGCGTTTCATAAATTATCCTGCCTTCTCACTTCATGCGCCGAATGTATACAAACCACCGAAAATTCCATTCAATGCATCTGTATCCAGATCATCAATCTTCCACTTGCCATCTTTCTTCGTGAGTTTGATTGTTGCTGTCCTGGTATAAGACTTTTCTTTCAGTCCATTGTATTTTTCGATCAATGTATCGTAGAACTGATTGGTAATTTCTTCCTGGGATGAACCACCTAAAGCTGCACTGAAAGCAGAACCAATATAATCTGATAATGCATCTGCCATAGTATCTCCGATCGGATAGTCTTTGAATTCAACCGTAACGGAAGCAGTGTCACCATCGGTCTTCTCATCTGTAATCTTATAATCAAATGCAAGCATCTTGTCGTAAAGAGCCTTCTCAGCGGCTTTGCCTTTTTCAGTAGAATCATCGATTTCTGTCTCATCCGATGTCAGCAATTCACCATCATAATATTCTTTGATCTTATCCTGATTCTGTGATTTGACAGCTTTGAGAAAACTATCTACTGTCCCCTTCGGTGAAGCTGATCCGCAGCCTGTCAGCGTCAGTGTCAGAGCTGCTGCACATAAAAGTGCCTTCCATAGCTTTTTCATAATTATTTTTCCTCCAGATAAAGTATTTCTTCTTATGTTTTCGCATCGTTCCCTACGGAACTGTCAAGGCTTATCCTCTGCTTCTTTCATCAAAGCATTGAGATTATCGATTTCTTCTTTTCTTTGCGTTAATTGGTTTTCCAGTCTTTTTCTTACCTGCAGGAAAATTTCCATCGGTTCTTTTTCTTTATGAAAGAGAGCCTGAATTTCTGAAATTTTGAGACCTGCAGCTCTGTATGCTTTGATCTTTTTCAGTGTTTCAATTTCTGCTTCACCATAGTACTTTGTCTCTAAAGAACCAAGTCTGGCAGCAGGAGCCAATAAGCCGGCGTGATCATAGTAATAGAGTGTCTTTCTGGTAATGTTCATGAGCTTGCTGACCTGGCTGACACTATATAAGGACTGCGTTTGTTTTTTATTCATGGGTCGTTTTTTACCTTGTCTTTCGTTTATTTTCATCTTGTTTTCTACGGAACGGTCAACAGAAAACTTACCTGTCTGCAGTCAGTGTCTTTCTGTTTGTTTCTGTGTATCATGTGTTCTGTACAGGAACGTTGGTACACCTGAAGAATAGAAAAAAACAAGGCACATAAAAATGCCCAAAATTATGCCAAAGAAAACTACCTGCGTTATAGTAGATCTATTTATTCTATTACAAGCCGCGAAAAAAGCGGCTATGCATTTCATAACCGCTTCTTGGTTCATGTTTGTTCTGTTTTACTTTATTTCCAGAATACAACACCGAAAGTACCATCGATCAGGTGCAGCTTATGAAGATCATCTTCAGAGATGGAACCAACGACATTGACTCTCTCGTCTTCTGGAAGTTCCTTCTTGGTAATGGTCAGCTCGCCCTTGTATCTGTCAAACTTGTCATTGGCAATGCATATAGTACCTGCAGGTCTAGGAGCGCTTTCTCCCGCTTCGATAGAACCTGTCTTGAAAGCTCTGGATTCAGAAGAACGGAAGAGATAATCAGACTCATCGGAACGATCATGATGAACTGTGTCCATATATTCATCCGGCAGCTGGCAATTGCGGACTTTTACCCGGATCTGGTTCTGCGCTAACAAAGTGATATCTTTCCAGGTACCATTTTTGATTTCAGGATCACCGACCAGGACAACATCTGTACCTGCTTCATGCATTTCCAGCATGTTCTCAATCATCTTTTCCTTATGGGATCTCTGTTCTTCAATCGTAGGAAGACCCTCAAACATCGGTCCTCTCAATTCGCCGTTGCCAGGTACGAAACCCATGGTACGGATGCCTAAGGCATGCAGCTTTGTATTCATGTCTTTTACCTTGGCATAAGACATGCCTGTCCAGATTTCCGGATAGAAATTATGACAGCCGGTCAGGTTGGCAAAATCTGCACCATACTGTTTCAAAGAAGAAATGACATTATCAGAAAGGGTTGCAGCGTTGATGATGATCTGGAAATCATGCGTCAATTCTGCCTGTTCCTGAACGGAGAAGCCCTTGTCAAGACGCAAAGTACGCAGGCCAAGAGAATGCACGTCTCTGACCTGGTTCAATCCCAGTTTCTTCAATGTCGCGTGGTTGATGTCCATGAAGACATCAAGATTGTACTTGCGGCAAAGATTCAGGACTTTGGTGACGTCATCCGTAATATTATTGTTGTCATCTTCCTGCAGAGAAAGGAAGACAGTACGGATGCCTGCCTTGCGGGCGTTGCGGATCATGCGGGCGGTCAGTTTTTCATCCTGACCTGAATAAATTGAAATACCAAGATTCATAAAAACTCACCTCTTTTCTTCATTATCTACCTTCTGAAAATTAATGCAAGCGTTTACATGCATGTTGCACAGACTGAAACAAAATCTCATGAAAAAAATTTCCTGCAGATACAAGTGCAGACATTATGAATGATCTTTGTTATTCCTGTTCTCGTTTTTCCCTTTCTCCTCCTGTTTTCTGATCTCTTCTTTTCTTTCTTTTATGGCTCGTTCCATGTCTTCTTTGTTTACTTTTCCGATCCCGTTTTTGTAATCTTCTTCGGAATCATAAATCTCATCCATGGATATTTTGTTTATATAACCGCAGTTTGTACATTGCCAGGTACCCTTCTGGTCCGTAAAGCCTTCCTGGTCATTGAGATGAGCACCGCACTTGTCGCATGTCCACTCAATGCCGGGATACTTTTCACCATGCATGTCACCATAATAGACAGATTCATATTGTTCCGGAAAGAAAAGAAAATTCAGCTTGTCTGAAATCGTATTATTTTCTGATTGCTGCCTGCCAGCCGGCACAAAACCTGTATCAAAGTATCTTGTTACCCGGCCGCTTTCATTTCTCAATAAGCTTCCGATTAACAGCCATGTCCATGCCTTGACCAGTCCTTTCCAGGTATTCAGGTGCAGCTGATAACCGGCATTATAGAGAATGTTGTCAAAGGTCTCATCATACATAGGCTGCGGCTCATGCAATTTGTCTTCCGGCGTCATCTTCTCCCGCTTTTCTGCCAGGTAAAACAAAGAATCAATGAGATCTTCTGCGAAGTCTGTGATCTTTTCATCCGGGATGTTTCTCAATAATGCATCATTGTTCTCCAGGATTTTTTCCATCGCATCCATGTCTGTCACAAGAAAGCCTGAAACATGCATGCGCAATAGTTCTGCATTTTTTCTTTGCTTTTCCTGGCTGCCTTTTGCGGTACCAATGAGCCTTCCCAGCAATTGTGAAATATCCCTGCTGCCCCCGGCATATAGTTTGCCTTTATATCGCACAGCCTTGATCATGAAGAACCTTTCATCAAATTCAGCCGGGATCTTTTCTTCACTTTCTGTCAGTGTCATAAACAAAGAAGGAAACCATGTATCCAGCAAGGCTAACTGGGACGGGAGCTTCTCACCAGTATATGCATAATAGAGTTCTGTGACAAAACCGAAACGAAGGTCTTCAATGTTATAGTGATGATCGATGGATTTCATGATGGTCTCCTCTGTTTTCTGTTATTTGTGCTGTGTTTCTTTACTTAATTGTAAGGCTTTTTTCCATAATAAAAACTCCGGTTTCCCGGAGCTTGTTTCCATTGATCAGAGAGAATCAACAACTTCCCTTGTCAATCTCTTTGCAAGAGCACAGGCAAGTTCTACAGCTGCTTCATAATCACAATACTTTGTAAAACAGTTGGAAGAATGGATGTAACGAACCGGAACACCGATGACAATCGCCGGTGTACCGAAGGTAAGATTCACAGCTGCCCCGTTTGTACCGCCGCCGCTTCTGACGGATTCCTGAACCGGAATACCAAGTTCTCTTGCCGTATCCAGGGCAAACTTCTGGAAACGATGATTGGTAATCATGGAAACATCCATGTGTCTTAACATCGGTCCTTTGCCTAAAGCTGCCTGAATCATATAGTCTTCTGAGAATGTGTCATCTGCCGGGCATCCTTCAAAGCAGATCATGACATCCGGCTTCAGCGCATTCGCATTGGCTCTGACGCCTCTTTCACCAACTTCTTCCTGGGCTGAGAAAGAAGCAGAAAGCGCACAAGGAAGCTCTTCTTCCTTTAATCTCTTCAAAGTTTCAATCTCAGCTGCCACACCGATTCGGCAATCAAAAGCCTTGCCATAGAAAAGATCTCTCTTTTCGTCATAGGTACATGTCACTTCAGGCACAGCCGGAGACCCGATATGAATCCCTAAGGCTTCTGTTTCTTCCCTGCTTGCAGAACCGCAGTCAAGAATCATGTCAGCGACGTCCAGCGGCTTGTTTTTATCTGCCTGGCTCATAAAATGCGGAGGCTTGGCAGCGACAACTGCCGGTACCAGCTTACCATCATCTGTCTTAATCAGGAAAGAATTTGCCGGTAAAGAAGAAGGCGTCATACCGCCGATCCGTAAGAATCTCATTGTTCCATCCGGTCTGATTGCCTGCACGATCAGGCCTACTTCATCAAGATGAGCGTCCAGCATGACTCTCGGCTTGTCAGATCCAGGTTCCTTTTCACACCGTACATTGCGCATATGATCTTCTGCCGGTGCATACTCCGGCAGCTGGCTTCTGACATAAGCAGAAACATCATCTTCAAAACCGGAAACACCGAAGAGATCGGATAATTTCTGAATGCGTTCGATTTGCGTCTTGTCCATAAACGATTACCTCTTTGTCTATATCGCATTTACTCTACAACACTTTCTGGAAAGACGGTCTTCTTTTATTGCCGACTTGTTGTATTTTTTCTGCACTTCCCGTTTCTTTATGAAACTTGTTTCTTCACTGAAAAGGAACCGGCTTTGTTTTCCGGTTCCTCTTTATTAAATCATGAATTTTTCTCAGGCACGATGCGGTTTATTGAACTGCAGCCTGCCGGTATTGTAAACATATGTACCCGTTATATCGCCAATCAAAGCAATCAATGCATAAGCCGGCACATATACCCACCCTGCGCCATGATAGAAAATGTAAATGGTCGGAATAAATAACAAACCGGTAATGAGGGAAATCACAAGATTGACGCCGTCCATTCTGCCGAAGGCAAAAGCAGACATCAGGATGACCAATGGTATGATGAAAAGCAATACGACTGCCCCGTCACCGACCGTTTCAATCACATTCGGTGTTAAATAATACGTCAGAATAAGAACGAGTGCGTAAAGAGCGACAGACTTCAGATTATATTGAGCGTGGTTCATAATTCCTCCTCTTGTGCATAATGCATGTTCCAGCTCTCATGTCTGTTTTTATTATAATGCGGATTTTGTAAAAATTTTAAGTTTGTAAATAAAAAAACAGGAACAGATCAGGTTGCTGTATTATGCATGCATGTCCTGTTCCTGCGTTGTATCTTATTTTTTTCTTCTGTACTTAAGGCGTCAGAAGATAAAGGATCGTTTCCATGACGGTCAATATTGCAATTGTACTCAGGTGAACGAGGATTACCTTCTGATTATTTTGTCTTTCACGGATGAAATAAGGATTTTCCAATTCTGCCCGCATCATATTTTTTATCCTCCTTCTACGATTAGTATGAAGAAGGATTGTTAAATACGCCGGCAGGCATTGTTAAATGCGTGTTAAATATTTTTCATTGAATTGCATCAGATGAGATTCCGTTTCTGGTCAGAACCGGCAGACCGGTTTTTATTCGCCGTACACTGCAGGTGTTTCCGCATTTTCAGCAACGCAGCAGAAGAGACTGAGCCTGCAAAACGTCTTTTGCAAACTTCTCTTCCGATCGTGTCCTGAGACACGAAAGAACTGCGGGAGGATTGAGACCTCCACCTTTCACCCGGCATTCAGTTTTATGAATACTCCTGTTTATATAGTCGTTTGGGCTATTCAGACACAGGAATCAGTTATACGCCGGCTTTGGCCGGTTTCACGACTCATATGATTTATGGTATACCTGTCAGCTATACGGGCACCGCCCCGTACCTGCCAGGCGGGAAATGGTTCCCTCTTGTTCATACCTGACGCCTGTCTGCCTTTGCTCGAACACCCTGTGTGCCGCAGCCATGCACCAGTTGCGAATCAACGCTTCCCTTTCGCTGCATTCCTGCAGCTCAGGAGGACTTGCGTATAAGTATCCTTGTACGCTCATCCCTGGTGACTGACCAGCCGCGCCCATGCCCCCTGCTGAAGGGAAAGTACACATGGCTGTCTGCCGGTTCTGATCAGAAGCGGAAGAATTTCCTCATCTGACACGATTATGATAAATCAGGGCCTGTGCGTTTCATAGGAACCATAAAAAATATTTCTGTTACCATTTTTATTATGTATGTTGCATAATATAACTGTTATTTCATTTGATATATTTTATTTTATGTTACCATTTGTGGAACAATGATTTCATTTTTCATTTGTAAAGGAGGACCTATGTCTCTTTTTACTGACATCAATTCTGAAAACAAAGTCCGCATTTCTCTGACTTCTTTTGCGATGAATACTCTGCAGGAAGACCAGGCAAACCTGGGCATCGGTACTGCTACCTTGCTGAACAGAATCATTGCCGGCTATTCCCTTTCTGCCAAAGCTTCCTTGTCTGTACAGCTCAATGCCTGCCAGACTTCTTTGATGAATTCCCTTGGGCCAGAGTACAGTGAAGTCATGGACAAACTGATTGCAGCAGAATGTGAAAAGCTGACCAGTGCTCTGCCTGTTTATCAGGAAGCGAAATCGTCAGTTCTTTTCCGCCTTTCCAAAGCAAATCTTTTTCTTTTAACAAGTGATGCTTCCACTCATGAAGAATTGTATTATCCAAAAGGCATTAAGAAATACCTGGATGCCCTGATTGAAGAATTCTGCCGGCTGCCTTATCTTGAGCGTGAGAAGTATTATTGCAAAGATGTTCTGGATACTTTGTTACAAGCTGCAAAGGAAGGCAATGCCGTCTGCATCTTTCATTCTTTCGGCAGGAAGTATCTGATGAAGATTTATAAAATTGCATCAGATCCTTTATCAACCTATTCTTATGTCATTGCCAAAGCGATTGCTCCGGATTTTCCGAAAATTGACGGAAAGATCTATTCATTGCGCTTAAGCAGAATCGATAAAGCCGTGATCAGACAGGATACTGACGGTTCTTTTACCAAAGCAGAAACAAAGGAAATCGACAAAATCCTGATGGAAGACGGCGTCCAGTTTACCGGCGGCTATCCGGTAACCATTACCGTGCGTTTTACGGACAAAGGTTTGAAGAAACTCTCTTCCCAGATGAATTTACGTCCGAAATGCATCAGGATTCATTCTGAAGATGACCATGTCCGTGACTTTGCCTGCACGTCTTTGCAAGCCCGTTTCTATTTTTCCCGCTTTGGTGCCGAAGCGCTGGTGCTTTCCCCTGCTTGTCTGCAGGAAGAAATGCACAAGTGGTACCAGGAAGCAGAGGCTGCTTATTCAACTATGACAGCATCATAAAAAGGAAGTCTCCCCTCAGGAAACTTCCTTTGTTTATGTTCTTATGAAACTCAGTATTTTTTCAATGTATTTTTCTCAATCTCTGCTTTGTTATCCTGATTTCATATAACTTCAGATCTTCAACCTTTTTACAGGGATATGGCGAGTATCTTCTTCCTGTTTCTGCTTACTATTGAGAGTATTACATCGGGTTATATAACATTCTCATCCGTTTTTTTCATTCAATGATTTTCTTGATATTTCAGGATTTACTATGACATTGATTTGTTTTATTCCGATGATCCGGAATCTGATTGAACGGATTGATAAGTTGAATGCCGGATTGTTTTCCTATCCCTTCAGATGTTGTAAATCATTATCCTTTTCTTTTTCATCTGATCGGATCCGCAATCCTTCGCTTTGCAATAAATGTTATTTCTTCATTTCTGCTTTCACCAGAAACTGCTGAAACATTTCTGCGCCGCCTTGATAACCTTGCCTGTTTTCTTTCGGGACAAACTGTTTTTATGCAGGCTCCTCACCTGCGTTAACAAACTGCTCTGATGTACCTCATGTGAATGCCTCCTTTGAAGCATTTCTTTCTGCTTCTTTCTTTTTTATTGGTACTTCTTTTTACACCCTTATAATAGGGCACATTTTCTTTGTTTAAAGTCTTTTATTTCGATTTTTTTTCTGCAATAATAAGATTGTTGGGGATTTGTATCCCTTTTTATTTTGGTTTTGGCTACAATGTTTTCTATGAAACCGGCAGTGCATCTAAAACCAGATCCCGTCAATGATATGGACTATACCCGTCTCAACAAACTCTGGGCAGGCAATCTCAGGGTCAGAGACATGACTATATTTACAACTTTGGACAGTATTCTTTCTGACCATGAATCTTTTCAGAAAGACCTTTCTGATGAAGACCGGGCTGAGTTTTTATTGAAAGGCTATGAGAAGTTCTTCGTCCAGTTATCCTGGTCAGACCTGCCCTATCGGAAAAAGACCATGGAGCTGCTTCTTGCCCATGATCCGATTCACACCAATCCGCTTGTTTCTGCTTTCATGTCTCAGTTTGCTGAGATTGATTCGGACAAAGAAACTGCTTTTATCTATCCGCAAAGCTATGCTTATCAGTATTTTATTGTTCAGGAAGTGTGCCGGAAGGCAAAGCGCATCGTTGTACTCAACAATCTGTTTCCTGACCAGGATGAAATCCAGTACATGGCTGTTTTTTCCAAAGAAAACATGGAAGACATTCTGCTGCTGCACCATATCATCTATACCGCTGATGCCAATGAAATCTTCGGCGGCTATAAGATCTACGGCAATACCCTGCCCTACTACCTGGACCACCTCTGCTACAAAGACACCGTACTCAGATCACCATGGCTGCCGGACCGATTGACAAAATACCAGGGCGGCTTGTCATGGCACCATAATCCTGCCAAAATACTGCGGGTCAGAAGAGAAATCGATCACATTCTTGCCATGGGCTGGTTCAAAGACGAACTGGAATTTTTTCATGCGCTGGCAATTGATATCATGCCCCTTTTCGGCTGGTGGTATGATGACATCGATGCTTACGAAACAAAGGATCACTTCAGATGTGACTGGCGCCTGAGAAGAATGGAAATCCGTTCCAAACTGACGGCAGAAGGTATTCTGCATCCAAAGTGGAAACACGAATTGTCTCTGTTCTTAGCTGCCAGAAGACTCTATCCCGATACTTTGTACCAATACCGGCCGGACTGGCTGCAGCTGCAAAGCCTGGATATCTATATTCCTTCTCTTTCTGCGGCAATTGAATACCAGGGTGTTCAGCACTACCAGCCGGTTGACTTTTTCGGCGGCCAAGAAGCTTTGGCAAAACGACAGGAACTGGACCAGAAAAAAGCCCAGGCCTGCAAAGACAACAATGTTACTCTGATCATCTGGAACTATGACACGGATCCTACCGAAGCAAATCTTAAGAAAAAACTCAGGGAGGCAGGTTTATGAGTGAACTGCATGCAATTCATATTTCCGTCCGGTCTCTGGTTGAGTTTTTAATGCGCGAAGGCGACATTGATTCTACTTCTTCTCTGGGCAATGCATTGAATGCCATGCAGGAAGGCTCCCGCCTTCACCGTATGATCCAGGGTGAACAGACGGAAAAAAATGAAACTTACGAAGCAGAAGTTACCCTGACTGATACTTTCTATTTTCCGGAAGGAAAATATGACATTGATGCCTTGCGTCACAAGTGTCCTGCAGAAAGCACTTCTCCTTTTGACTTTGCATTGCAGATTGAAGGCAGAGCCGATGGTGTCCTCGATACGAAAGAAGCCGTTACCATCGAGGAAATCAAAGGCATGTACTACGATGTCACCAAGCTGGAAGAACCGGTGCCGGTTCATCTTGCGCAGGCAAAGTCCTATGCCTATCTGTATCTGAGAAAACACGAAATGAGTGATCCTGGTCAGAAGGTTACTGTCCAGCTGACCTATATCTCGCTCGACACACAGGAGCGAATGTATTTCCACAAACAATATACGTTTGCCGCTCTGGAAGAATGGTTTTTTGCGCTGCTGGAAGAATACAGAAAATGGGCAGTTCTGATCATCACCCATCTTGAAAAGAGAAATCATTCCCTCCAGGAACTGACTTTCCCGTATGAGTACCGCAAAGGCCAGAGAAGAACGGCAGCTTATGTATACAGAACAATTGAAGCAGGAAAGAAACTCTACCTGCAGGCACCAACCGGTTCCGGCAAAACCCTGGCAGTCATCTTTCCGACTCTGAAAGCCATCGGCCTTTCCAAAGCAGATCATCTTTACTACCTGACTGCCAAGACCATCACCAGAAAAGCAGCGGAAGACGCTTTCAATATTCTTCATGCCCACGGCCTGTATTTTTCGACGCTTGTCCTTACGGCAAAGTCCAGAATCTGTCCTTTATCCTCGCGTGAAGACAGCCGGGCAAACCACTGTCGGCCTGACCAGTGTCCTTATGCAAAAGGCCACTATGACCGGATCAATGATGCCTTGTATGAGGCCCTTTCCAACTACCAGACCTTTGACAGAAACCTGGTGCAGTTCCTGGCAGAAAAGCATCAGGTATGTCCTTTTGAATTCTCTCTGGATATTTCTGATTTCTGCGACGGGGTGATCTGTGATTACAACTATGTCTTTGATCCTTCCGTCCATCTACAAAGATTCGTCTATGGAGAAGGCATTTCTGATACAGTCCTGCTCATTGATGAAGCACATAACTTACCGGACAGAGCCAGAAACATGTTCTCGGCTGTCCTTTCTGAATCTGCCTTTGTACAGGCAAAGAAAGACCTGAAGGCATTGTCTTCTGCTTCCTATATCCTGAAGGTATGCAATGCCCTGCTCCGGTATCTGAAGAAAAGAAAAGAAGACTATCTTTCTGAAACTGACGGCAAATGGCGCAAAGCAGAGGACCTTGGCTCTTTCTGCACTTTGCTCAAAGAATTCAACGGTGCTATGGAAGAATACTTCTCTGATCCGAAAGAAAAAGAAGAAATCAATGAAAACCTGCGCCAGCTCTATTTTGATATCCGCAGGTTCCTCAATGCATACGAAAGAAGCGGGTCTCATTATCTCAATTATGAAGAAAGCAATGATGACAAGGACTATGTCATTCATATTTTCTGTGCAGATCCTTCCAAAGACCTGAAAGAAACGCTGAAGAAAACAAAAGCATCAATCTTCTTTTCCGCAACTTTGCTGCCGATGGATTACTACCGGAAATTATTGTGTGCAGAAGAAGATGACCTGACTGCCTACGCCCAATCCGTCTTTGATGAAAGCAGAAGACAGATCCTGATAACCAGTGACCTGACTTCTTTGTATCAGGCAAGAAGCGAAGCCATGTATCAGCGCTGCGCTGCTTATATAAAGGAAATGTGTGCTTCTCATAGCGGCAATTATCTTGTCTTCTTCCCTTCTTTCCTCTTTATGGATCAGGTTTCATATTATCTGAAGGAAAGTGAAAATCTGGAACTATTGAAACAGGAAAAAGGCATGCGGGAAGCAGACAAAGAAGACTATCTGGAAGCTTTTGCGGAAAAAAGAGAAGAAGGAAAAAGCCTGTGCGGCTTAGCCGTACTTGGATCTGTCTTTTCTGAAGGCATCAATCTCGAAAAAGAACAGCTGGTCGGTGTCATGGTCATCGGCACCGGTATTCCGCAGATTTCCAACCAGTCCAATGTCCTGCAGACCTACTTTGATGAAAACGGCGGGATGGGATTTGCCTATGCCTATACGTATCCGGGCATGGCAAAGATCCTGCAGGCAGCCGGCAGACTCATCCGCACGGAAGAAGATACCGGTGTTCTTCTATTGGCAGACAAACGCCTTTCTTCCTACCGCTATCAGAATATGTTTCCGCCTGAATGGAAACAGAGAACCTTCTGTTCCATTGACTCTGTCGGGAAACAGATAGAAGCTTTCTGGAAGATAATTGAGAAACAGAAATAATAAATCGCTCTTTTCTAGCTAAGTGTTGGCGTTGTACCTTGGAACGTACAGCCCTTCTCTGACCTTCAGCTATACTCACATATGTAAATGAGGTAAGCGT
>OMXQ01000019.1 GCA_900315065.1 uncultured Erysipelotrichaceae bacterium | reverse complement strand
TACGCTTACCTCATTTACATATGTGAGTATAGCTGAAGGTCAGAGAAGGGCTGTACGTTCCAAGGTACAACGCCAACACTTAGCTAGAAAAGAGCGTAAAAATAAAGAAGAATAAATTCCTTCACAGAAAAAGCTGTCCTTTTCAGAACAGCCGCTTTCTGCATTTTCTTGTTATGAATATTATTATTCAGCCTGTGCAGGAACTTCCTTTTCTGCTTCTGCTTCTTGTTCAACCTTTGGCAGCTTCATTGCCCACAGATTGAGCAATGTTACTTCACGCACATTGCGCATCATATTTTCATACCGCTCAAAGCCTTCTTCTGTATAAGCTTCTTCCGGTTTCTTTGATGCATAGCCTCTGAGCAGAATACTCTGCTTCAGGTGTTCCATAACATCCACATGATGCTGCCAGGCAGTATCCAGTACATGCAGGAAAATTTCCTTTTCCGTGAAATCCTTGATGATCGGATCCGTATTTTCATTCTGCTCTGTATATCTGGCAAGAGCTTCCTTCATTGTATCTTCCACGAAGGTTCTCTTCTTTTCACCTTCTTTGAGATCAATATGATACATATGCAGGTGTTCCTTCAGATCCGCTTTCGGAAGTGCTTCGGATTCCTTCAGATCTTCCACCAGCAGCTTTTCAATCAGGGAATGGATGTTCTCCATGCCTAAGACCTGATCACGCATGGAATACACAGCGTTTCTCTGCTGCATGAGCACATTATCGAAAGACAAAGTTCTCTTTCTGGCATCATAATGAAGACCGACTGCTCTTTCCTGAATCCTGTCGACCAGCTCACGCATTTTATCAACATTGCCATGTTTCTTGCACCATGCCGCAATGGAAGCTTTGGCTTCTTCTGTCGCATACTGGGTAATAAGATCATCTTCCATGGAGACATAGAACCTGGATAAACCTGGATCTCCCTGACGGCCGGAACGACCGCGCAGCTGATCATCAATCCGCTTTGCCTCATGTCTTTCTGAACCAAGAACTGCAAGACCACCCAGCTTGTCAACACCTTCGCCCAACTGGATATCGGTACCACGACCTGCCATATTCGTGGCAACTGTAACTGCACCCTTCTGGCCGGCACGCGCGATAATACCAGCTTCATCTGCATCATTTCTGGCATTCAGCACTTCATGCCCAATTCCCTTTTCCTTCAACATGCCGGAAATCAGTTCATTGACCGCAACTGAAACAGTACCAATCAATACCGGCTGACCGGTTTCATGAATCTTCAGGACATCCTCAATGAGCTTTTCATACTTTTCATGCCTGGTAACGAAGATTTCATCCGGTTCATCCTTACGGATGACAGGCTTGTTGGTAGGCACTTCATAGCAGCGCATGTTGTAAGTATCGAGGAATTCCTCTTCTTCACTTTTGGCAGTACCGCTCATGCCGCTTAAGGAATCATAGAGACGGAATAAGTTCTGATAGGTAATGGTTGCCAGGGTCATGGTTTCCTGCTTGATGCCGACGCCTTCCTTGGCCTGGATTGCCTGATGAAGACCATCCGAGAATTCTCTGCCTTCCATCTTTCTGCCGGTAAAGGCATCGACCAGAATGATTTCATCATCGCCGACGACATATTCCACATCCTTCTTCATGATGTAATTTGCCCGCAGGGCATTCTGTACGTCATGAACCATCTCCGGATGCTCACCGTCATAAATATTGACAACGGAGTAGAAAGCATCAGCTTTATGAATACCTGCATCTGTTAATGAAATGGACCTGTCTTCTTCATCAATGACATAGTCATCCTTGGAAAGAGACTTGGCAAACTTGTCAGCCTGCAGATACTGGTCTGCTAAAGAAGGACCCGGACCGGAAATAATCAAAGGCGTTCTTGCCTCATCAATCAGGATGGAATCAACTTCATCAACCAAAGCATAGTGAAGCTTTCTCTGCACCTCGTCAGAAAGATTATGAACCATGTGATCTCTCAGATAATCAAAACCAAGCTCAGAGTTGGTTGTATAGGTAATATCACATGCATAAGCTGCCTTTTTCCGGGCAGTCGTCATATCATGAAGATTGCAGCCGACCGATAAACCAAGGAAACGATAAATGTCTCCCATCCACTTTGCATCACGCGCCGCCAGATATTCGTTGACAGTTACAACATGCGCACCTTCTCCGCTTAATGCATGGAGATAAATCGGCATGACTGCTGTCAGGGTTTTACCTTCACCAGTCTTCATCTCGGCAATGTCGCCGTCACTTAGCAAAACACCGCCTAATACCTGTACCGGATACGGGAACTGGCCGATGACTCTGCGGGCTGCTTCTCTTGCGGTCGCAAAAGCATCCGGCAGAATATCATTCAGCTTCTTTCCGTTTTTCAGAAGCGTTCTGAATTCTTCTGTCTTTGCCTTCAGTTCCTCATCACTCTTGTTTTTATATGCATCCTCCAGAGCCAGTACCTTTTTCTGCATCTTTTCTGCATCATGGTAATGGCGGAGATCTTCATTAAACAAATCACCGAAAAAACTCATCTTCTAATCCTCCGCAGATGATTGTACCGCGGATAAGTGAACGACAGGTGAAGAAAAGAAAAATGACAGAAAAAAGAAAGCAGCTTTATTAAGACTGCTCTCTTGTTAATACAAACATGGTCAGACCCGGTACCGTAACATGTTCCCCGTCTGCGCTGCTTTCATTGCCGTTTTCATCAAAGACGATCTTCCAGCCTGGTTCAAACTGATAATACTTGTCATCGAAGGAAGGATTGATGATGACTCTGACAATGGAAGTACTGGTAACCGGATCGGTATAGTCAATGTCATAGAAGATGACACCGCCTTCGGCAACCGACAATCTCACGCACTGGGCGATGACCTGGGTATCTTTCAGACGGAAAGCCTGATATTTCTTACGCAAGGCAATGGCACGCTTTGTATAGTCAATGACATCAGCGTTGTATTCCGCTCTCTCCCAATTCATCTGGTTGATGGAATCCGGCGCATTGTAGGAATTGCCGTTGTCATTCTTGGTACCGCAGAATTCAATCCCTGCATGCAGGAAAGGAATTCCCTGGGATACCAGAGTCATGCCGATCATCAGCTTCTGTCTTTTTCTTCTGGTATTCCTGTCTTCATTGCCGCAGCAGAAGTGCATCTTGTCCCACAAAGTCGCATTATCGTGTGTTTCAATCCCGTTGATGGACTGATTTGGGGTTGTAAAGCGCATGAAATACGGATCATTGAGAACATTGGCACTCAATGCACTCAATACTGCAAATGCCTTGTTGAGATCTCCGGTCGCATAGCCTTTTTCATACTTCTGATCATCACTGGTTCTGCCTTTGATTTCATCACGGAAGTAATCATTGAAATGACCGATGTCCGGCATCTTGTTCTGATTGACAATGCAGGCTTTCTTTGACCATTCCAGCTGGGTAGGCATATCCCACCCTTCACCATAGATCATGGCATCTTTCTTGATGGACAAAGCAGTTTCATGAAGACAATTCATGGTCGTCACATCCAGCACGCCCATTAAGTCAAAACGGAAACCATCCACGTCATAGATCTTCATCAATGTTGCAATCACATGATCCAGATATTTTCTGCCCATCGGCTGGTTGGACGCAAAGTCATTGCCGCAATAGGAACCATTGGACAGGAAACCCGATTCATTGTAACGGAAATAATAATACGGAACCGTGCAGTTGTAACAGGAAGAATCGACATCATAAAGATGATTGAAGACAACATCCATATTGACACGCAGGCCCTGCTTATGCATGGCTGCGACCAGTTTCCGGAATTCAACCATGCGGGAATACGGATCATTCGGATTGGAAGAGAAAGACCCATCCAATGCCAGATAATGAACCGGATCATAGCCCCAGTTGTAATTCAGAGACGGATTGAACTCATCCACCGTTCTGAAATCAAGCACCGGCATCAGCTGGATATGACTCACGCCAAGCGAGGCCAGATAATCCAGACCCGTCGGCACATTATGAAACCTGGTGCCGGTCTCACACAAAGCATTGAAAGTTGCGTGTTCCAAAGTCCCGGTTATAGGATTGGAGGTCATATCGCGCACACTGGCTTCATAAATAACCGCATCGGTACCGGATACCAGTCCCCGGGTCTGGACAAAAGGCACTCTTTCCAGAACCGAAAGATCAATCACCGCACTTTCTCTGCTGTTGCCAGTCAACGACAAGGCATAAGGATCCAGACTCTCCACGTAAACGCCATTGCGCTTGATCAGATAGACATAAGATGCATGGGAAAGATCTCCCGTGACTCTGACTCTCCAGACGCCTTTGCGGTTTCTCTCCATCGGATATGCATATTCTCTGCCTTCCTGATGCAATCTGAGAACAACGTCAACTGCTGTCGGTGCCCACAAGGCAAAGTCCGTATGAAGGCGGTGATACACAGCTCCCAGATCATTGCCGTCATAGTAGAATTCCTCATTGAACTGCTGAGTCTGCACAATCAGACGCACAATCAAAGGCACAATCAGACCATGAGATTCACGGACCTGATAATCAACCCCGAAAGAAAGATCTGCCGGTGCTGTCAATACATATTTGATCTGTGTCTCATGATCCTCCACGCCGGTGATCATAAGTGCGGTGCTCTTTCCATCCGGCTGCAGCAGATAGAAGGCATCACTGCGTCCGCCATAGAAGTTCCGGTTGATCCACAAAGTGATTTTGCCGAAATCATCCAGGTATGCAAACATCATTGCCATAAGTATTCCCTTCAATCAGAAATCAAAGATCCAGTTTCTTAACGTGCCAGATATCACGGACATACTCTTCGATTGTACGATCGGAAGAGAAATAGCCGCTCTGGGCAATATTGACCAGACACATCTTTGCCCAATTGTGTCTGTCCTGATACAAAGCTTCCACTCTTTCCTGTGCTTCCACATAGCTTTCAAAATCAGCCAGGACGAAGAATTCATCATTCCTGACCATCAATTCATTGAAGATCGGCAGGAAATCATTAGGATCCTCAGACCAGGTCGCACTTGTCAACGTATCAAGTACGCTTCTGATTCTCTGATCCTGCTCGTAATAATCACGGGCACGATATGTATATTTCATCTGGTTGATTTCATCGACTGTCTTGCCGAAGATGACATCATTGTCTCTGCCGACTCTCTCGTCGATTTCCACATTGGCACCATCCAATGTACCAAGCGTAACTGCACCATTCATCATGAACTTCATATTGCCGGTGCCGGAAGCTTCCTTGCCAGCCGTAGAAATCTGTTCAGATACATCGGTGCCAGGCATCAGAACCTCAGAAACGGAAACGCTGTAGTTAGGAATGAAGACAACCTTGATCATGTCTCTGACATCCGGATCGCTATTGACGACCTTGGCTACACAATTGATCAGCTTGATAACCTTCTTGGCGAAGGAATAGGAAGAAGCTGCCTTGGCAGAGAAAAGATAAACGTGCTTCGGCATTGTATAATTCGGATCAGCCTTGATTCTCTGATACCGGTAGATTACCTGCATGATGTTGAGAAGCTGTCTCTTGTATGCATGCAGTCTCTTGGCCTGAGTATCAAAGATGGCATCAGTATCGATATCGATGTTGGTCTGGTTCTTGATAAACTTTGCCAGAATTTCCTTGCGTTCCTGCTTGACCTGAAGGAATTCTTCCTGAACCTTGCGGTCATCGACATACTTCATCAGATCTTCAAACTTGTTGAAGTCCTTGTGATAAGCAGTACCGATGGTCTTGTCCAGCAGATGAGCCAGCTGCGGATTGGAATACAACATCCATCTTCTCGGCGTAATGCCGTTTGTCTTGTTGGAGAACTTCTCCGGGAACAGCTGATAGAAATCACGGAAAACATCATTCTTCAGAATTTCCGTATGCAAAGCTGCAACACCATTGACCGCATGTGAACCCACAACTGCAAGATTTGCCATATGAACCTGGTTGTCACGGATGATGGCAACCCGGTTGATCATATCAAAGTCACCGTTGCAGTGTTCAGCACAATATGCTCTCCATCTTCTGTCGAATTCCTGAATGATCATGTAAATTCTAGGCAGCAGGTTGGATACGAAACCGACGTTCCACTTTTCCAGAGCTTCTGCCATGACAGTATGGTTGGTATAGGAAACTGTCTTTTCGGTAATTTCGCTTGCTTTGTCCCAGCTGTATCCAAATTCATCCATGAGTACTCTCATGAGTTCCGGAATAGCCAATACAGGATGGGTATCATTCATCTGGATGGAAACCTTGTCGCCAAGATTATCCAGCGTCATATACTGCTTCAGATGAGATCTGATAATGGAATTGATGCCGGCAGAAACAAAGAAATATTCCTGCATCAGACGCAGATACTTGCCATCGTCTGTAGAATCATCCGGATAAAGCTGCTGGCAGATATTCTGCACCATTGTCAGATATTCGGAAGTATTGGCAGTACCGGATTCTTCACTAGGTTCAGCCGACCACAAACGAAGCGTATTGGTAGTCTTGGTATCGGCACCGATCAGCGCCATGTCATAAGGAACAGCGACAATCTTGATCGGATCCAGGTGCTGGAAATGCATGTCACCCTTTTCATCATAGGAAGTTTCAATACGGCCGTAGAAATTGACCTCTACTGCATGCTTCGGCTTTCTGATTTCCCACGGATTGCCGTATCTCAGCCAGTAATCAGGAACTTCAACCTGTTCACCTTCATAATTGATATACTGCTTGAACAAACCGGACTTGTAACGGATGCAGTTGCCGTTGATCGGATAGCCTAAAGAAGCACCGGAATCCATGAAGCAGGCAGCCAGACGTCCCAAGCCGCCGTTGCCCAGACCCGGATCCAGTTCCAGCTGAGCCAGATCATCATAATCAATGCCCAGTTCCTTCAATCCTTCGACAACCATGTCATAGATGCCAAGATTCTTCAGGTTGCTGGTTAACATTCTTCCTAACAGGAACTCGATGGAGAAATAATAAACACTCTTGGCCCCTGTCTTCTTTTCTTCAGCCTTGGTGTCCTTCCAGTTGACGTTGGTATAATCACGTACCATCTTTGCCAAAGCAACATATTTTTCTGTCGGATGCGTATCTTCAACATCACAGCCGTAGCTTTCAACTAATCTGCGGATAAATTCCTTTTTGAATTCACTTTTGTTCTTAAACATTTTCTTAGCTCTCTCCCTTTTTTCTGTGGATCAGATAAACAGCGCTCCATGGTGCCAGCCGGATCGGCAGGTACTGGTCCCATTCACCTTTAACAGCGGACAGTTTACCATAATTAATACGGTCTTTTCCACCAAAACAAACACTATCTGTATTCAGAAGCTCTTCATATTCTCCCTTATATGGAACGCCCACCCCGAAAACAGGATACTCCGCCCCAGTACAATTGAGCACAACAACAATTACTTCATCTTTGTTCTGCCGATAAAATGAAAAAACACTCTGCTTGGCGTTATCCGCATCAATCCATCTGAAGCCAGCCGGATCATAATCCTTTTCCCACAGACACGGATGATCGCCGTAGATCTCATTCAGTTTTGCAAAGAACTTATGAAAGGCATCATGCATGGGATAATCCAGCAGGAACCAGTCCAGTTCCTTCTTTTCATCAAACTCCCGGAAAGAAGCAATTTCATTGCCCATGAAATTCAGCTTCTTGCCCGGATGCGCATACATGTATGCATACAGGTTTCTGACCTGGGCAAACTTTTCTTCATAGCTTCCCCACATGCGGTCCACGATGGTCTTTTTGCCATGAACATTTTCGTCATGTGACAAAGGAAGCAGAAATCTTTCACTATTGAAATAATGCATTGAAAATGTAATTTTATGATGATCCCAGATTCTGAATAAAGGATCGGTGGCATAATACTTCAACGTATCATTCATCCAGCCTAAATCCCATTTGTAATCAAAACCAAGTCCGCCTTCTTCCGTATCCCATGTTACTTTCGGATAATCGGAAGAATCTTCGGCAATCATCATTAAGGACGGAAATTTCTGATGCAGCAGATAATTCAGCCTTTTGATGAAATACAAAGCACCTTCATTGGTACCGCGGCTGCTGTTTCCGCCCCAGTAAATCAGGTTGGATACAGCATCCATGCGGATGCCGTCCATGTGATACACATCGCACCAGAAGGCAGCGGCTGAAATCAGGAAGGACCGTACCTCCTCACTCCATAAATTGAAATTCAAAGTGCCCCATTGCGACTGGGCATCTTCATCTTTTGCATATTCATACAAAGGACTGCCGTCAAAATAAGCCAATCCGAATGTATCTTTGACAAAATGCACCGGCACCATGTCCATGATGACGCCGATTCCCGCTTTGTGGCAGGCATTGACGAAAGACGCATATTCATAAGGATTGCCATATCTGGAAGTAACGGCATAATAACCCGAAGCCTGATAGCCCCAGGAGCCGTCAAAGGGATATTCATTCAGCGGCATCATCTCAATATGGGTAAAACCCATTTTCTTTACATAAGGAATTAATTCCTTTTCCAATTCTGCATAAGAATAAGGAAATTCTCCCGCGTGTTTCCAGCCGCCGGCATACACTTCATAAATATTCATCGGCTTGTCAGAATTTCTGCTTCTTTTTTCCATCCACTTCTGATCTGTATAGCGGATCAGTGAAAGATCAACAATTTTGGAAGCAGTGCCGGGACGCGTTTCTGCATAGAAAGCATATGGATCTGCCTTATCAATCCACCCTTTATCTGTCAGGATATGATACTTGTAGCAATCCCATTGCTTTGCATTGTCCACGTGTACCTGCCAGATACCCGTGAACTCTGTTCTTTCCATCGGAATCGGATTGTCGTACCAGCCGGTGAAATCACCGATCAGACAGACGTTTCCTGCATGCGGGGCATAAACTCTGAAAACATACCCCTTCTCATCCGGATGTACGCCGAAAAAATGATAGGCGTCAAGACAATGTCCCTGATGAAACGAAGACACAAGATCGACCTGATTCATATTTTCCTCCAATCCCCCGAAATCTGTATCCTATTATACATATATTTCACATAATCTGATGGAAATTCGTTGTGTTGATCAAGAAATAAGGGAGAGATATGAACATGTTCAAATGCATATTACCAAATCCTGTTTTATACGGAAAAAAGACCTGCCTGCATACTTGAAAAGTGAAGAAAAGAAAAAAGAAGAATGAGAAGAATGAGAAAAAGAAGAAAAAAACTGCACTGGAGAAACCTCCAATGCAGTGATGAAACGAATTAAGCAAGAATCGGCTTGATTGCTTCGGCAAGAGCATCCTTTTCAGCCTGTGCTTCAGCAAGATCCTTACCCTTGGTAGTGAAGTATGTCTTGATCTTCGGCTCAGTTCCGGAAGGTCTGACGATCACAACAGCACCATCTTCCAGATCATATCTCAATACGTTAGCCTTCGGCAGACCTGTGGAAGCTGTGTCTTCATAGTCAGTGACCTTGACAACCTTATGACCGGCAAATTCCTTCGGCGCATCTTTTCTCAGACCAGCCATGATACCAGCCATCTTGTCCATACCGGACAGACCAGGGAATTCAAAGCTGTCAACCTGGTTGAGATAACGGCCGTATTCCTTGTAGATTTCTTCCAGTCTCTGCTTGATGGAAGAACCGATGGAACGATAATAAGCAGCCATTTCACAAATTAACATAGAACCGATGACAGCATCCTTGTCACGAACATATGGTCCGGCAAGATAACCATAGGATTCTTCAAAGCCGAAGATGAAACGATCAACTTCGCCCGCTGCTTCCAGCTTTGCAATCTGATCGCCGATCCACTTGAAACCGGTCAGTGTATGTCTTAATTCAACGCCATAGTGTTCGGCAACTTTTCCGGCAAGCGGGGTTGAAACGATAGATTCTACAGCAACCGGATTCTTCGGCATGGTGCCCTTTTCAATTCTGCCTGCGCAGATGTAATCGAGCAGGAGAACACCCATTTCGTTGCCGGTTACCAATTCATAAGAACCATCCGGACATCTCATGGCAATACCGACTCTGTCAGCATCCGGGTCAGTTGCCAGCATCAGATCAGCACCTGTCTTGACGGCCAGATCCAGTCCCTTCTGCAAAGCAGCCTTCTGTTCCGGGTTAGGATAAGAACAGGTTGTGAAATAACCATTCGGATATTCCTGCTCCGGTACAATGGTAATATCAGAGATACCGATATCCTTGAGAACTCTGGTTACCGGTACAAGACCTGTACCATTCAATGGAGAATAGACAAGCTTCAGGCCGGCAGTCCTGCAAAGACCTGGTCTGACCTGTCTCTTTTCAATTTCGGTATACAAGGCTTCCTTGCATTCATTGGAAACAAACTCAACCAGGCCCTTTGAAACAGCTTCTGCAAAGCTCATATACTTTGCCCCGGTCAATACATCTGTCTTCTGGATGGAGGCATAAACTACTGCGGCAGCGTCATCTGTCATCTGGCAGCCGTCTGGTCCATAAGCCTTGTAGCCGTTGTACTGAGCAGGGTTATGAGAAGCTGTGATCATAATACCGGCATTGCACTTGTAAAAACGGGTAGCGAAAGAAAGAGCAGGCACCGGCATCAGTTCATCATAGATATAAACATGAATGCCGTTAGCAGCCAGGACACCAGCTGCATCTCTGGCAAAATTCCAGCCCTTCAGACGGGAATCATAGGAAATTGCAACAGACTGTGTACCGCCCTGGGTCTTTACCCAGTCAGCGACACCCTGGGTAGCCTGACGCACAACCCAGATATTCATTCTGTTGGTGCCGGCACCCAAAGTTCCTCTTAAACCTGCAGTACCGAACTTCAAAGCGACTGCGAAACGATCCTTGACGGCTTCTTCATCGCCCTGGATATTGCGCAGTTCCGTATTCAGATCTACATCGAGAAGATCAGCGTTGAGCCATCTCGTGTACTCATCCTTATATGTCATAAGATTTAATAATTATCCTTTCCAGTATTGACTGATGTTATACCTTGCAAAGAAGAAAAAAAGGAAAAACGCAGAATGTTCCTCCTTTATTTTCCAGACTTACTTAAGCAATAACTTTCTGAGCGCGAAGTACATCTTCAATTGTCTTGACTGCTACATCTTCGTCTTCGCCTTCACAGGAAACTGTGATCTCGGACTGTGTAGGAATGCCAAGGGACATAACGCCCATGATGGACTTCATGTTTACTGTACGGCCCTTATAAGAAACCTTAACTTCACTCTTAAACTTGCTTGCAGCATTGACTGCTACTGTAGCAGGACGTGCATGTAATCCAACTGGGTCAATGACTGTGACTGAAATCTGCTTCATATTAGAATATTACCTCCTGTAACATTGACTGAGATTATTTTAACGCAGGCCCTGTTTTCTTACAAGCGCTTACACCTTAATATTCACTAAAAATGGCATCCTGTCCTTTTAATGAGTATGTGCGGACAGGCTATTTATGATAGGGTTCATGATGCATAATCCGGAAAGCACGGTAAATCTGTTCCAGAACAATGACCCGGCACAATTGATGCGGGAAGGTATTGACCGAGATCATCCACCGCTGATCAGCTCTTTCAATCAGAGCTTTGGAAACGCCTAAGCTGCCGCCGATCACAAAATCAATTCTGCTCTTACCGGTAGAATATAGACTTTCAATTTTTTCTGCCAGCTGCACCGAATCCATGGGCTTGCCGGCAAGATCCAGCAGGATCACATACTCATCGTCTCTGATTCTTGCTAAAAGGCGCTCCCCTTCCTTGTCTTTGACCTGTTCATTTTCAGCATCAGAATTGCTCTGGGGTGCTTTTTCATCCTGAACTTCGACAATTTCAATCCTGTCGTATGCTTTGATCCGTTTGAGATATTCATCGATGCCGCCCTGCATCCATTTTTCTTTTACCTTGCCGCAGGCTAATAATCTGATCATATTACTTCAGCACCACACTCAGGGATACTTCTTCTCCATCACGCAGCACATCGACCTTGATGGTATCACCCGGCTTGTGCATATAAAGCCGGTTCCGCAGATCTTCGTTATCGGTCAGTTTCTTGTCATCGATCTTCGTGATGACATCCCCTGCCCGCAAGCCGTCTTCACTTTCTTCCAGCAGGGAAATAACTCTGACGCCGTTTGTCAGATCCAGCGGCAGACCAAGGGCACTCTTTTCATATGCAGGCATGAAACGGACCGGCCGCGTGCATGCCTGCAGGGATCCTCTTGTGAGGGTTCCGTCATTGACAAAAGCATTATAGATATTGCGGACTTCATTGACGGCCAATGCATAGCCTTCTTCATTCTGAGCACCGGAAGGAGAGGGAATCAGTACACCAAGTACTTCCCCGCTTCTGTTAAGCAAAGCACCGCCGCTGTTCTGGCTTGTCACGCTGGCATCTGTTTCCAGCACTTCCTCATACCAGGCAGATGATGAAGAAGAACGATACTGGCCGATTTCAGACACAACACCTTCGGATACCATGGCACTGCCGCTTTCCCTTCTGGCCCCAAGTGCTGCTACATTTTCGCCCGCGGAAACCAGGGAACTATCCCCTGGCTGCAGAGCTTCGACATTGAAATCAGGCTTGCATTCATAGACGGCAATTTTTGTATCCTCATCAAAACCGATCAGATTTCCCTGAACATGGATGCCGTTGTCAAAGGTGATATCTGTCTGGTCTGCCTTGGCAAACATGTCGCCTGCCGTCACAATCCTCACAGGATCGACTGAAAAGATAAAACCGCTTCTTGTACTTCTGGCAGAATCATCTTTTCCGGCTACCATTACCATGGATTCCTGCGCCTGTTCAATCATCGTTGTCAGATCAGTCGTATAGCTGTTGACAACATTCTTCACAACCGTCTGGCCGCCCTGTCCGGAGATTTTCGTGACTTCATGAAGACGAACGCTGAGCCAGATGTTCCAGATCAAAATGATAGCTGACGCTGCCGCAAATAATTTCTTCATCGCTTTCTCCTTTACCGGCAATTTCATACTGACCGGCTGCCGCAACTACCAGATCGCTGACATTGGGATTGTCTTTCAATCTGGTGCAGACTGTTTTCAAAGCCAGTTGTCTTGTATTGCCTTCCTGGGAAATATGAGCCAGGATAACCATCTTCGTATTAGGGGTGATAACCTGATCCAGGACTTCTGCACAATCCTCATTGCACAAATGACCCTCTTCACCGATGATTCTCTGCTTGACATAATAGGGTCTGCCTGTCTGCATCAAAGTATCCGGATCGTGGTTGCATTCCAGCACGATATAATCCGATCCCCGGATCAGATCAAAATATCTCTCATTCACATAGCCGGTATCCGTGATGTAGGTCAGTTTCTCACTCCCGTCATCTAAGATATATCCGGTTGTATTAAGGGCATCATGGGACAAGGCCAATGGTGTCACTTTGATTTTTTCAATAAAGAATTCCTGCAGAGGTCTTACCCGGAAGGTATCCACATCCGGCAGCTCGACTGGCGAATAGATTGGCAATTCACGGAAAGTTCTCAATTGGGAAATATGATCCGAATGATCATGGGTAATTAACAAAGCATCGGTTTCTTCTATCGAATGGCCCAGCTTTGCAAAACACTCCTTCAGATACTTCCTGGTCGAACCGCAGTCGATCTGAATCACTGTTCCTGCATCCTTTAACAAAAAGCAATTTCCCTTAGACCCGGAGGCCAGCAGATAAAATTCCATTGTCAGTCACCTCCGATTTCCTTGCAGCTTGGGAAAATACTGACTTCACACGCATTTTCCTTCTGGCCGTTTTCTTCAATATAGAAATGCACATGCGGACCGGTCGCAAAACCCGTCATGCCGATCCTGCCGATGACATCGCCCTTCTGCACAACATCTCCGACTTTCAAAGGCGAAGGCTCACGCAGATGGCCGTAGTAAGTCACATATCCGTTGTTGTGATCGATCTTGATATAATTGCCGGAAACAGAATTATAGCTGATCTCTTTGACAACCCCGTTATCCGCTGCAATGGCATTGCCCCATCTTTCATACTGGTTGATGAAATCCGTACCGGTGTGGTTGTAGTAGCAGCCCCACGGACATGTAATATAGGCATTATCAACCGGATAGCGGAAAGAACCGGTCCCGACATCTTTCGGCTGCATGGTTCCGATTTTCACAATTTCCTTTACCGGCTGCTGGATATCAATCGAAGATTTCAGAGAACCGGAAACCAGAATGCCGTTGACCCATTTTTCATTATAAAGGGCATTGCGGCTGCCGTTGATTCCATCCTGGACAACCTGACTGGTATTGACCAGCATGGTTTCATCTTCCTGATACTCAGTCTTGAAATACACAGCTTCTTTTCTCAATGCCTGCCGGCTGACGACAACATCAATCGGAGAACGGAAATAGGTAACGCAAAGCTGCTCCCCTTCTTTGAGTACCTGATCTACAGAAGAAATCTGATCCCGGTTGATATTCATGACCTGGTTTGCGGACAAGCCGTGATTCTTTGCGCCGACACCAGCCACCGTGTCATATTTCTGCACGGTGTAATATTCCTTTTCAGTCGTATCGCCATACTCAAGATAATTCAGAATTTCTTCTCTGGTGCGTCTGATTTCAGAGGGAGAAGCATTCTTTTTCTGATAGGAAATCTTCTGGGAAACCGTCAGGGAAACATCTTTGGACCCATAGTCTGTCAAAGTACTCTGATCCTGATTCTTTTCCAGCGCAGCCAGAGATTTTGTGCCGTCGATAAAGAAAGAAAGATACTCATTCATAGCTTCTTCATAAAGCTTTGTATCAGTGACATAGATTTCCGCATACTCACCGGAATCATCCGAGAAAATAACAGCATTGGTTTCCAATGTATAATCCTCATTGTCATCGAGATACTGCAATAATTGATCATCGACATCCGAATAGGAAAAATAACCCGGTTCCGATACAACATAGGTATTTCTGCCCAGGTGGACGCCGGATCCCGGAAAATCATCTTCATACTTGTCTTTGTATACTTCTTTGAGATGATTATTGAGCTTATCCATGCTGGTGATATTTCCCAGGAAAACACCATCTGCGTACAGGCGGTTCACTTCTTCTTCCTTCGTATTCACCGCAATGATTTTCTGATCAAACTTTCCGCAGGAAAGAGAAAGTGGAAAAGAACCATCGTCAAAAAGAACATGGCTCAGGGAAGTGACCAATATGGCAGCTATGAAACATCCCAATGTGATCAAAATTCTTTTTACCATGTTCTGATTCCTTATCCGTTTTCACTCTGGTGATTTTCTATATTATAAAGGGCATTGGTTGCACCTTCAAAAGCCAGATTGATTTTACCAGTGGCACCGTTTCTGAACTTGGCGATGTTGATCTCCAGTCTTTCGGTACCATTCTGCTGTGCTTCATCACGGAGCTTTTCATCATAATAGGCAGGTCTGTAAAGCATCATGACAATATCCGCATCCTGCTCAATGGCACCGGATTCACGTAAGTCTGACAACATCGGCTGCTTGTTTTCACGCTGTTCTACCGAACGCGACAATTGTGACAAAGCCAGGACCGGCACATTCAATTCACGCGCAAGCCCTTTGAGAGAACGGGAAATATCAGAAACTTCCTGCTGTCTGTTTTCCCCGTTTCTCTGCCCGGTTCCGGTAATGAGCTGAATATAATCGATCATGACCAGGTTCAATCCCTGTTCTGCCTGAAGTCTTCTGCACTTGGAGAAAATTTCAGGAACCTTGATGCCGGGCTGGTCATCAATGAAGATTTTGGAAGTTTTCAATTCACCGGCAGCTTCGTTGACCATATTCCATTGTTCATTGGTCAATCTGCCGGTTTTCAAAGCATCTGCAGGTACGTGGGAACGCGCTGATAACAAACGCGAAGCCAGCTGGCCTGCTCCCATTTCAAGCGAGAAGATGGCAACTGCTCCGTCTTTCTGGTAACCGGCAACGTTCATGGCAATATTCAATGCAACTGCCGTCTTGCCCATGGCAGGTCTGGCCGCAAGAACAATCATGTCGCCTCTCTGCAGACCATGCATGCGGTCATCCAGATCCCGGAAACCTGTCTTGAGGCCGGTAATATTGCCGTCGGATTCGGATAATCTGTGAATCTGGTCAAGAACTTCATCCATCAACTGGGGAGAAGTCCTGAATTCCCCGGCCTTGCGGTTGCGGGAAACATCAAGAATTTTCTTCTCAGCACTGTCCAGATAATCATCGATATCGGTCTGGCCTTCAAAACCCTCATTGGCAACTTCTTCGGCTGCCATGATCATCTGCCGCATAATTGCCTTGTCCTTGATCAATTTGACATAGGACTTTGTATTGGCAGAAGTAACTGCCGCATTGGTCAGATCCGTGAGATATGACAAGCCGCCCGTCTGCTCGACAAGATTCAGATCTTTGAGTCTTGTAAGGACTGTAGTCAGATCTACTTCTTTGCCTTCCTGATAAAGCTGGAAACAGGCCCGGTAGATTTTCTTGTGTCTTTCGGAAAAGAAATCATCTTCCACCATGCCTTCTTCCACGGCCAGACGACATGCATTCGGGTATACAAGCATGGTACCCAGCAGACTCGCTTCTGCTTCCAGAGCAGAAGGAAGTTCTTTGGCAGGCATCAGGAATCGCTCCCGATCAGGTGAACATTGATGGTGCCGATGATGCCTTTATAGAGTTCAACTCTGACCTTGGTTGTCCCTAAGGAAGCAACCGGGTAGGTATCAATGAACTTGCGCTTGTCAACACGGATGCCCTGCTTGCGCAGTTCTTCAACAATCTGCTTGGTAGATACGGAGCCGAATACTCTGCCGCCTTCACCGCTCTTGACATGGAAGTTCAGCGTCAGCTTTTCCAGCTGCTTTGCAGTTTCTTTTGCTTCAGCTGCTTTCTTTTCTTCTTCCCTGGCTTCTTCGGCTTTCATTTCACCGAGAATTTCCATAGATCTTTCGGTCTGCGGAACTGCAAGATTTCTGGCAATCAGATAATTGCGGCCGTATCCGTCTGATACATTGACGACTTCGCCGCGTTTTCCGACTTTCTTTACATCTTCTTTAAGAATTACTTTCATCTGCTTCCTCCTTGAAATATTCATCGATGACGGCAAGAAGTTCATTCTTCAATCCGTCCATATCACATTTGGACCTCTGCATAGCTGCCGCTGTCATATGACCGCCGCCGTGCATGGCTTCCATAATTACCTGAACATTGATTTTACCGTTGGACCGGGCAGAAATACAACTCTGGTTATTGCCGTCAATTGCCAGGACAAAGGCAGCTTCCACGCCTTCCACGCCAAGCAATGTATCAGCTACCTGACTCATCAGTGAACGCGTCAGTACTTTGTTTTTGACATTGGCAATGACAATGCCGTGATCATATCTTTCCGAATTGACCGCAACTTCTGCCTTGAGGGCAAATTCATCAAAAGAATCCTTCAGCCATCCGTAAGCAGCAGACGGGTCTGCCCCGTTTTCCTTCAATACTCTGGCGGCATCGAAAGTACGGGCACCGGTTCTGACTCTCCACCTCTGGGTATCGACAATCATGCCGGTAAACATCAAAGTTGCGTCCAGTTCCGACAAATCCATGGAACTGGATACATACGGAATCATTTCCGTTACCAGCTCACACGTTGAACTTGCCCCGGCTTCAATATACACAAGCACCGGCTTGACCCCCATATCGGTGGACCGGCGGTGATGATCAATAACGACAACTTTCTTTGCCTGCTCAAGCACTCTTGACCCATTGGATTGCTGGATATTGTGATGGTCTGTCATAATAACCAGGGTCTTATCACCCAGCTGGTTCAAAGCTTCGCTTTCGGTAACGAAATTCACTTCTTCTTTGAACTTATCTGCATTTTCTTTTAAGGCCTTGCTGAGCTTTTCTTCAATACCGCCCGTCAGGGCAATGATGGAACAAGGCTTGTGCAAAGATTCCACCATTCTGGACAAACAGATGGCAGAGCCGACACAATCGAAGTCAGACATTCTGTGACCGCAGATGATGACATTGGAACTCTTCATGATGAGATCCCGCAAAGCATGAGACATGACTCTGACTCTGACCCGGCTTCTCTTTTCGGCTGCTTCGGTGGACCCGCCGAAATACTTGACGTCGCCGCCTGCTTCCTGGACTGCCACCTGGTCGCCGCCCCGCGTCTGCGCTAAGTCCATCAGGTTGGAAACCATCTGGTCAAGCTCCTGGAAAGAAGCATCGCCTCTTGCAAAAGCCATGGACAAGGTAATGGTGACATCCAGCTTCTGGGCAGCTTTACGCACTGTGTTCAATATAGAGAAACGATCTGCGGCAATTTCACTGTAGATCTTTTCATTCAGGACAAGCAGATATCTTGAATTGCCAAGCCGCTTGAAGAAAATCCCGTGAGCTGTGCAATATTCAGGCAATGGAGCACGCACAGTCGCATTGATGGCAGCGATATCCCCTTCATCTGCGTACTGGGTAGCTTCGTCGTAGTTATCAAAAGAAGCCAGACCGATGACAACCTTGCCGTCTGCATATTTTGTCCGGTAGTTGGAAAGATCGGTAATATCCTGGAAGAAGAGCACAGGTTCATCTTCATTACGATGAATCCGGTATGTTCTGTCGTCCAATACAACTGTCGTTTCCTCACTGGATCCTGAAAGCAGATCATCTGCTTCCGGAATCCAGGTCAGGACTTTATGCCCGATCCGGTTGATCGATCTTTCCTTGAACAATTCACTCATCCAGGTAATGACATAATTATCATCATAGATGACCATGCCGATGCCGCCTTCGATAAAGGCTTCTGCCTGGGTTTTCCCCAATACAGAACGAATGCCTTCATCGTGTTCCTGGGAAAGATCCTGGAAATTTTCAAAAATGTAGAAAAGCACAATTGCTTCAATCACAAGTGCCGCAATACCGGAAAATACATCGATGCGGGCAACCTGATTCAGGACAAAAAGAACTGCTGCCTGAAGTGCGATCAGCACATAAGCCCACCTGTGCATCTTATTGATTTTCTGACGCATTGGAGCCTCCTTTCAGCAATCTCTGATGGAGATCTGTCGTGATATAGAAATATCCCAGAAGCGGGACAACCCAGCCGCCCATGAAAACACTTAAGAGGGCACCGATGACCATGGCAAATCTGCCGGCATGGAGATATTTCCGCATCAGAATCATGACACAGATGGCTCCGTAGAAGCCAAGATACATCATAGCCATGACACCTAGTGCCTCAAGTCCGGTATTCAATGCTTCATTTTCAAGCGGTTTGTTCAGCAGAAAAGTCAATACGACAAAACCAAAGATTCCGACATAGCCCGTCCACTTAGGCGGCATGTACAATAAGAACGGCGTGGATTTGGGAACTGCAATTCTCAATCTCTTCAATAACATGCGGGAAAGCAGAATGGTCACTGCTCCTTCCATGATGCCGGTAAAGATGACAGAAGCAGGAATCACTGCTTTGAGCATATTGTCAATCATAGCGGAATCTGCACTTACGCCGGCCTGATCAAATGCACTTGAAAAAGCAGTCTTGAGTTCCCTGGCTTCTTCTGCCATGTCATAGCCGAAGAAAGCACCGAAAACAATCATGGTCAATACATCTACCAGCACGGCTGCCATAATGGTTTCAATATAAAGCTTCTTTGTCTCGGTACCGTTTTTAATACCGCAGCCAAAGACCATGCCGATCATCGCTTCGGCAAGCATTGTCACTGCACCAGCCGGGGAAGAGAGAATAAAAGCGATCACAGTCATGGCAAAAGCAACCATGAAACTATCCTTCCAGCCGTACTTGACCCCGAAGAAGACCATCGGCAGCGGCAGCACAAACATGACGCTTCCGCTCAGGAAACCGCCGGTGAGTCTGTCAATGAGAAGAAAGACGCCGACAATCGCAGTCATCATGGCGCCGTCTGTAATTTTGCTTACGTTGTGGTTCATACATAATCCTTTATGCAGAATTCTGCATGAACCGATTATATCATATTCTCCCTTATAAAAAGAGCCCCGCACACTTTGCAGAGCTCTTCGATACGGATAATGTACGCTTTGCGTCCTTCGTCTGGTTTGATATCCCAGCTGAACCGCCTGTTGGTCACACTATCTTCTGATACTTATAGTCTAGACAAATATTTCACAATTAACAGACTGTTATTGAAGGACCAGAAATTGTATAATTATAAAAGCTGAAAAGTCAAATAAGGATGCCTTCGAGATGGTCGCATTCATGCTGGACAATTGCCGCATTGAAACCGCTCAGGTGCATCCTTCTTTTTTTCCAGTTCAGATCAAAGAAAGTTACATCCACTTCCCCATATCTTTTTACAGACCTTGTACCGTTCAGGGAAAGACACCCTTCTTCATGGACATAGGGCTTTTTCAGATTGGAAAGAACCGGATTATACATACAGATAGTCAGACCATTTAAATTCACCGCAATGATTCTTTTATCAATGCCGATCATATTGGCTGCCATGCCGACGCAGATATCTGCTTTGGACCGCAAGGTATCAATCAGATCCAGAGCATCTCTTTCATCGCCTTTCTTTGCCGGTACGCTCTTACGGGAAAGAAACATGGTATCTTTCACAATGGGCCTGATCATCTTCTGCCTCCTTTTCTGCTGTTTATTTCATTTCTGCCGGATCTGTCAATCGCAATCATGATTCTGCATAAGATATACTCGATAATCACAATCACGACAAGATTCACGGAAACAATGCCCCATCCTAACTGGGCATAGTTCAGATACGGATATGGAACAACCATGGTTCCGATCCCGAGAGGATGACCCATATCTCCCAAAGCAAACAGGACCAGCAGATATAATAAAGTAATTCCCATTGTCAATTTGATCATCCGTTTGCGGAAAATATGACGGGGACCGGCAAAATACTGAAACAACATCAGTAATGGCAGGGCAAGAATCAATACCAGAATTCCCAATTGCTGGGTGTTGTCATAGACCTTGTAAGCAGGGCCCATGTAAAGAAGTCCCAATATAGCCGCAAGGAAACAATGAACCATCACGATAAAATACCATCGGCTGGAAATCAGGCCGTCTCTGCCGGCTTTGATCCATTTGGCAGTAAACCAGTAATAAACCAAAGCATCCAGACCGCTCCATACTTCCATCATCCCGATTGCTTTCCAGGCAAAATTCCCGTCAAAGACACGAATTGCCAATAAAAGACCAATCAATGCGGCCAATCCGCAAAGCAAGGCCAGTCTTCTTTCTGTATTTCTGTTATTTCTCATCTGTTTCCTGCCTTCATTTTGTTTCTGATCAGATCCATAAATTCTCTGGAAGAAGCCGGCATGGTACCTTCTGCTTCATAAACAAGGGCAATTCTTCTTTCAATGCCTTCTCTGATCGGTTTCAATACTACTTTGTCTTCATAGCCCTGTACGACCAATGTATAGAGAATGGAAATTCCCATGCCCTGCTGAATCATCGCCAGGATCGAATAGTCATCATAAATCTTATAGGCTGTTTTCGGAACCAGGCCGGCTTTGGCAAAAGCCCTCAGAGGCGTTGAATATTCTCCCTCATCCAGAAGAATGAAATCATCATTGCACAAATCAGCCAAAGAAACAACTTTCTTACGGGAAAGAGGATGGCCTTTGGGCAGGACTGCTTTCATCGTATCGGTGAATAATACTTCGTGTTTCAATCCTTCGCCTTTTTCGTCACTGATAAAGCCGAAGTCTACTTCCCCTTTGTGAATCCACTGGGCAATGTCATCATAGTCTCCCTGCCGCAGCAGAAAACTGACACCAGGATATTTTTTCTTGAAACTCTGCATCAGAGAAGGCAGGACATTTCTGGTAATGCTGGTAAAAGCTCCGATCCGGATGGTCTGGTTTTCAAAACCTGCCATTTCTTTCTGCTTGTTTGCCAGGCGTGCTTCCGCAGCTGCGACAGATTCAATGTAAGGATAGTATTCTCTTCCATCTCTGGTCAAAGAGATGCCTGATCTGTCCCGTTTGATCAATGTAGTTCCTAATTCCTTTTCCAGAGACAGAACTGCCTGGGAAACGGCAGATTGAGAATAACCCAGTTCTTCGGCTGTTTTGGAAAAAGAAGATAAACTGATGACTTTGACAAATACGCTGTACTTTGACATATATCAGAATTCCTTATGCTGTTATTATAATCATTTGTTTTACTGATAAACAGGAATATGTAAAAATACAGACAAAGAAGAGGAAATCATGAAAGAAATCAAAGAAGGAATCCGGGATTCCATCCCGATTGCCCTGGGCTACTTTGCGGTATCCTTTGCCCTTGGCATCAATATGAAAAGCGCCGGCATCAACGCAGCCGAAGGAACCCTGATGTCTGCGACCAACTTGGCAAGTGCCGGCCAATATGCTTTGATTCAGGTCATTGCGGATCACGGTACGGTATTGGAAACGGCTGCGGTTGCTTTTATTACCAACATCCGCTATTTCCTCATGTCTGCTTCCTTGTCACAGAAGATTGATGAAAAGACCAGCACCGCCATGCGGGCAGCTATTGCTTTTGCAGTAACGGATGAATTGTTTGCGATTTCTTCGATCCGCTCAGGCAAATTAAATCCCAGGTATACCCTGCCTTCTTATGTATTGCCGATTGTTTTCTGGTCGCTTGGCACATGCATCGGTATTCTGTCAGGTCAGATTTTTCCGGAAAATGTAACGGCGGCTCTTTCCGTTTCTCTTTACGGCATGTTCTTAGCAATCATCATTCCACCAGCTGGCAAAGACAGAGTCATCGCGGTCCTTGTTATTGCAGGCTTTATCACAAGTGCCCTTATGGAGGCATTCGTACCGGTCAATAACGGCACCCGGATCATCCTTCTTACTGTCATATTAGCTTCTATTGCCGCAATTCTGCATCCGATCAAGGAGAAAGAATTATGAGCAATCTTACGTACATTCTGATTTCCTTTGCCGTTATTTATCTCATCCGTTTTCTGCCGCTGGTATTGATCCGCAAGCCCATCCAGTCACACTTTATCCGCAGTTTTCTTTATTATGTTCCGTATGCAACGCTGGCAGTCATGACGTTTCCTGCCATTGTGGAAACCAATGCCAATCCATTTGTCGGCATTGTGACACTGGCTGCAGGCATCTTCTCTGCCATAAAATGGAAAAGCCTGCCGGTAGTGGCAGGCGTCTGTGTTGTCGTATATTTTGTACTGGATTTGTTTATCTGAAGAAAACGAAGAGACACAAGGAACAGACAAAAATCGCAAAGGCAGGCGGATCCAGATGGGTGGAACACTTGTCATTGAAAAGAATCGTAAAGGAATAGCACAACAATTCGGCAATGATGCCAAAGACCAATGATGCCCAGATATTGCCCGTTGCCATAGCAGCATAACCTGCCGTAATTGTAATATGATGGGTGACCGGAAAACCCGGATCAATGATCAGGAAGATCAATGACAAAGCCGAGATCGAAAAAGCAATTGTATAATAGCCTGTCTTCAAAGCAAACCACCCGGTCGCAAAAGACACGCACCCGGCCATGATGATATGGCTGAGCCATACTTTGCCAGGCAATCTTGCCAATAAAGTTCTTCCTTCCGGATTATATTTTCTTCCCGTAGAAAGACACAGCCGGCAGAACAGCCCGATCGTCAATACAGTCAGGGCACCGGTATCACACGGAATGCCAAGATACCCTGCAAGAGAAAAGACCCAATAACCGCCAAAGCCGCCCAATGCCCCAGCCAGATAAACCATAGGATCATTGGTAAATAACAAGGACCGCCAGGATTCCCATCCGTTGATCGGATACTTTCGGGCCGCATAAGCAGTTGCCGCAACCGAACCATTGAACAGAATCGCCGGCAGGAAGAATACATTCATTACCGTTTCGTTGTAGAAACCACCATCCACACCTGCCGCTTCCAATACAGCCGCAAGAATACCGGCAAACCCGGTCATGATAAAAGTCGGTGTGCCTCCGATCAAAGCGCCGCAGACGCCTGCTGTAGCTGCCAGCAATGCTTTTTCAATCATCTTTCTGCCTCTTTTCTGCCATATATTTTTCATACAGGTCTGGCCTGTATTTTTTTGTGTTTTCAAGCGAAGACTGGTGTTTCCATTCCCTGATCTTTGCATGATCTCCGGATCTTAATACAGCCGGGACTTCTTTGCCTTCAAAGACAGCCGGTTTTGTATATTGATCATATTCCAGAAGACCATTTTCAAAAGATTCCTCTTCTGTACTTTCCTTTTTGATGACACCGTCCAGTAAACGGGCAATGGAATCAACCACTAACAAAGCCGGAAATTCACCGCCGGTACAGATAAAATCACCAAGCGAGATCAATTCATCACAGACATCATAAATTCTCGCATCCACGCCTTCATAATGACCGCAGATCAGAACCAGATTTTCCATGGCAGAAAATTCCCTGGCTTTCTTCTGGGTATAAGGAGTCCCTGCCGCTGACATCAGAACAACATGACGATCACAAGCGGAAACGCTCCGCAAAGCACCATATACAGGCTCGCACCTGAGAATCATGCCTGCTCCTCCCCCATATGGAGAATCGTCTATATGACGATAGCTTCCATCCGCAAAATCACGGATATCCACCACCTGAATCTGCAGCATATTTTTTTCCAGCGCATGTTTGATAACAGGTGCTTCATAGAGACCCTGTACCATCTCTGTAAACATTGTCAGGATAGAAATCTTCATCACATGCCGCCGATCTGAATCGTTGGTTCAAGTTCAGTGATAATACTCTTGTATTCATCGTAAACTGCCTGATGGTTGTCAAGATACGTATCATCGGTCATATCTGCAAACGGGATAACTTCAAATCCGTACCATTCACCCTTGTAGTATTGATACATGAGATCTGCTTTGACGTTCTGAATTTCAATGGTTGTTCTGCCCTGGTCGACAGTCTTATGAATATTCAGCGCTGCCATCATTTCAATGGTAGACGGAAAATACTGAGCGGCACATAAGTTGCCTAATGCATAGAAACAGATGGTCTTATGATCATTGAGCCATTGAATCGGCTGGATGGCATGAGGATGATTGCCGATAATGATATCTGCCCCGGCATCTGCCAGTCTCTGGGCAAGCGCTGTCTGGGTTTCATCTGGTGAGAACTGATATTCCGTTCCCCAATGCACTGCCACAATCACAACATCCGCTTTTTCTTTAGCTGCCCTGATCTGATTGCACATTTCATCTTCTCTGCCGTCAAAGCAATTGACCAGATACGGCATATCATCCGGATTCTGGAATCCGTTCATACCGTAAGTCCATGAAAAGAAAGAATACGTAATTCCGTTGACTTCATAAACAGGCACAGCTGCCTGTTCTTCTGCAGACGCATACATGCCGGCAGTATGAACACCCTCAGCTTCCTGCTGCTTCCAGTAATTAATGGAATTCAAAGCACCATCAACGCCCTGGTCAAGTGAATGATTGGTCGCGTTGGAAACCAGATTGAATCCATTGCTTACCATGTAATCTCCGAAAGCCTGCGGCGTATTGAATGTAGGATAGCCCTGAATGGCTCTTTCATCACCACCCAGAATCGTTTCCTGGTTGTAGTAGCGAAGATCATATTTCTGTGCATAAGGAATCACCCTGCCCAGCAGATGACTGAAATCATAAGAACCGTCTGCCTGGCGGGCTTCATAGACCAGAGGTCTATGCATAACCGTATCACCGGTCATAAACAAAGAGGCATCGTATACTTCCGGTGCAGGTGTTGGTGTCTCTTCTGGTTCTGTACTTTCAGAAGCAGATGCTTCTGAAGGTTTTGGAATTCTTTTAGTAAGCAGCCAGCCTCCGCCGCAGCCGATCAATAAACCGATCACGATGGAAAAAACAACCGCTTTGAATGATAATCTGTTCTTGTGATTCATATAAACACTTTCCCCTTTGAAAAATCATAGCATATTTACACCTGTTCTACGCACTGACAAATAATCTAAAAAACTATGGCAATTTCAAAAACGCTGCGTTATAATCAATGAGCTGAATCGGGATGTGGCTCAGCTTGGTAGAGCGCTTCGTTCGGGACGAAGAGGTCGTGGGTTCGAATCCCGTCATCCCGACCATACAAAGAATGCTTGAAAGCCTCTTAACAAAAAGGTTTTTGAGCATTTTTTTATGATTATCAATTCTGTCCAGACTTATTGCTGAAGTAAAAATGTATAGCAAATGTACGTTTCTTTTCTCCGGATGGCATATTTCTTTCCCTGATCAGAAAAGATAGTATACTGAAACCATATGAATAACCTTGAAAGAATCGAAGAACTCAGACGCACAACAAAGCTTCCGCATGAAGATATGGCAGCTTTGATCTCCACCATTAGTGATGAAGAAGCAAAAGTTCTCTATAAAAATGCCAGAGAAGTACGGGAAAAGTACTATGGCAAGGATGTCTACCTGCGCGGGCTGATTGAATTTACCAATAACTGCAAAAATAACTGCTACTACTGCGGCATCCGCAGAGGCAATGAAAAAGCTGAAAGATATCGTCTGAGCCTGGATGATATTCTTGCCTGCTGCAAAACAGGTTATGAAATGGGCTATCGTACCTTTGTCCTGCAGGGTGGGGAAGATCCGTATTTTACCGATGAAAGAATGGCTGAAATCGTAAGAGCTATCAAAGAAAAGTATCCGGATTGTGCAATTACCTTAAGCGTTGGTGAAAAAGAAAAAGAAACCTATGCTTTATGGAAAGAAGCAGGTGCTGATCGTTATCTGCTCCGGCATGAAACGATCAATCCGGCTCATTACAGCAAGCTGCATCCAGCAGAATTGTCCATTGCCCATCGTGTCCAGTGTCTCTATGATCTGCATGATTTGGGATATCAGGTCGGCTGCGGGATGATGATTGGTTCTCCTTACCAGACGATCGATAATCTCGTTGAAGACATTGAATTCATGCACGGTTTCCAGCCGGAAATGGCAGGCATCGGTCCTTTTATTCCACACAAGGATACCCCTTTCCGTGATCAGCCGGCAGGCACTTTGAAGGATACGCTTCACCTGCTGGCAATCTTACGCTTGTCTATGCCGCAGGTATTATTGCCGGCAACGACTGCACTTGGAACCATTCATCCTCAGGGCAGGGAAATGGGCTTACTGGCTGGTGCCAATGTGATCATGCCGAATCTTTCTCCAACCGGCGTCCGTGATAAATATATGTTGTATAACGGCAAGATCTGTACCGATGAGAGTGCTTCTCTTTGTGCCAACTGTATGGAACGCAGAGTTTCATCCACAGGCTATCAGATCAAAGTCAGCCGGGGTGATTGTGTCAAAGTATCGGGAAACTGATGAATTCAGATTTCCCTTTTTTATTTTTCCCGAAAGAAAAGAGGCATCTGCCTCTCGTTTTCATTTTTTCTTATTTCTGAATCAGATGCGCTTTGACCAGTGCCATAACCAGAAGCGGAATCACAATGATCTGAATTACCATAGCCGGTGCCGTACCGATAAAGTAGGACACAATCCATGTCTGCATGGAATATTTACCAACCTGAATCACAAAGGCATTTACCAGACCTGCTGTGATTCTTCCGGCAAGCATTGCCAGGATCAGGGAAACATACACTCTCGGCAGGAAAGAAATCTTTTTCATCTTCATCGCAAGTCCTGCTGCAAGTCCATATGTTCCAAGTTCTATGACCATTCCCGGTAACATGCCTGCCATCGGCATGCCGAAGATCAGATGGGAAAGCAGCGGAACTACAAGTCCTGTCACCAGACCTGCAGAAGGACCTGCAATCAGCCCGCACAACAAAGCCGGAATATGCATTGGCGACAACATGGCTCTTACGGAAGGAACCGGTGCCAGCATCTGCGGCAGCACAATGCCGATGGAAATAAATAAAGCAGTCAGTACAAGTTTCTTTGTTTTTGTCATAAATAAATTTTACCGGAAAGTTTATTAAAAAGACACTGCTTTCACAGTGCCCGAATGATTTATCTTGTTCTGGCCGCTTCCAGCTGAGCTGTTGTATAGTGCTGAATCGGCGTCCACTTTACCTTGACAAACATTGCCTGTACGGAAATCGGAATATACGTCAGCAAATACAAAGGGAAAAGCCAGATGTACTTGATCTTGGTCCAGTTGTCAGTATGGATCCGGTTCCATTCCATATAGACAGTAAGAGCTGCCATAGCCATGAGACCTGCCCACATATTGAGAATCATGATACCAAGGAAACCGAGCAATTCATGCCAGAAAACCAGTCTTACAAAATAAGGCATAACCGCACCTGCCCCGAACAGCCATAAGGCAAAACCGAGGATAATGACTGTCAATAAGGAACACGGCAATACTGTTAACAATACATCATAGAAACCAAGCCGTTTTCCCTTGTTATGGAAGAAGCCTTTGGCTAAAGCACCCAGGTATCTGCCGTCAATCTGGTAGAAACCCTTGGCCCAGCGCAATCTCTGCCGCCAGGACTGGGACATGGTTGTCGGCTGTTCATCATAAAGAATGGCTGTATCACAATAGCCGATCTTCAGATGATGCAAAGTAGAAACAACGGAGAACTGGATATCTTCTGTCATCAGATAGAAAGGCCAGCCGTCGTTCATCTGCATGACTTTATCGGATACCAGGAAACCGGTACCGGAAATCATGCACTGGGCACCCATCATCATACGCGGATAATTCAGGTGTCTGGCTTCATGCATAAACCAGATGGAATATGCCGCTGAAATCCAGTTGGTGCCGAAGTTCTTGGAATTACGATACGTTGTCAAAGCATCATACTTTCCGGTATCAAACGTTTTGTTTACTTCACGCAGGAAGTTCTGATCAACGATATTATCCGCATCAAAGACAATGAAAGCTTCAAATGCACCAAGACCATAATCATCCACGATGTGATGATACATGAAGTTCAGGGCATAGCCCTTGCCTACTTCCTGCTTGTTCTGCCTTTCATAGACAACCGCACCGAGTTTTCTTGCCGCATCGGCCGTATGGTCCGTACAGTTATCTGCGCAAAGGAAAATCGTATATTTGTCACGCGGATAGGTCTGTGCATTCAGAGAATTCAGCAATTCATGAATGACTGCTTCTTCATTTCTTGCACTGATGAGAATTGCATATTTGTGATTCTTCTGCGCTTCCGGTAAAGCCGGAACCTTTCTGTGGAAGAAAGAATAAATCATATAGACCATCTGATAAAGATACAGGATGGAAATAATGGCAGACACAACAGTTGCCATGATTTTGAATGTGTTCAGAAAGTTCAAGACGCATACCTCCCTGCCGGGTCAGATAACCCGATTCCTAGTCTACGATGTAAAAAAAGAAAGTCAATCATCTGGCTTCCGATTCTTGCGTGTAACCGTTTTCATATTTTATGCAGTTTTGCTTAAAGCACATAATAAACAGATTGATCACAAACAGTATGGAACGCGGCAGAGTGACAAAGAAATGAATTCTGCTAAAATAGGGATGATGTATTTTTCCAGAAACACAATCTGGGACCTTTTATTGATGGCCCTGTTATATATAGTGATTCCAAAGCACCGGCAGAATAAATTTCTTTATTGTTCCATCTGTCTGATTATTTTAATGACTTTATCACCAGTCCTGAGCGGCTTGAGAATGTTGTTCACAGATCATATTCATAACTACAACTTCATTCCTTTCATTGATCTGATCAGACACTACGGTCATCCCTGGTATGAAATCTTCGGCAACATTCTTCTTTTTATTCCCTTCGGCTATTTATGGCAGCAGAAGAAAAAAGGAAAGGTATGGAAGACCATCCTGGCTGATTTCCTGCTGAGCTTTGCAATGGAATTCATCCAGCCTCTGATTTCAACCTGGCGGACTTTTGATGTGACCGATATCATCACCAATACAGCCGGGGCTGCAATCGGTGCGTATTTTCAATTCAGATATGAAGAGATCATCCGTAAAATGATTCTTTGAAAAAACATCGCCGTTATTATAAACAGCGATGTTTTCTTTTACTAACTGACAAGAACGCTGCCGCCGATAAATTCACGCACAATGGAATTATTGGCAATGCAGGACTCATCTTTCAGCGGCACAAAAAATGACAGAAATTCCAGCATCCGCTGTGCTTCCGAGTATTCCGGCTGGCTGACTTTGATGCCCTTCAACAATGGTTCCGCATATTTCTTCAATACCGCCAGTTCATAAATAGCCTGAGAGTTGAAAAAGACATCTGCCTGGCTGTTGTATGGGAAGATATTGACTTCTTCCCCTGCTCTTACCGAAGGCCAGTCATCGATGGTTTCAGCTGCGCTTCTGCCTCTGGTCCGATAGTCACGTACTAATCTGCGCAACATTCTTGCATCAGTCGTCGGTACTCTGTGGTGTTCATCCAGATTCAGCTGCGTCAAAGGAGAAATATAAATACGGAATTTGACATCTTCCGGAATATCTTCCGTCAAAGCAGGATTCAAAGCATGAATGCCTTCAATGACAATCGGCTGACCTGCTTCAATGGAAGTAATGCGCTTGCCGTATTCCTTGATGCCCTGGACAAATTCAAAAGTTGGAAGATCCACTTTCTTTCCTGCCAGCAGATCATTCATCTGACTGGTAAAGAGATTGATATCTACTGCGTGCAGGCTTTCCAGATCTTTCTTCCCGTCTGGTCCGACAGGCAGATCTTTGCGATCAATGAAATAGTCATCTGTGCCAAGATACAAAGGCTTCAGCCCAATGACCCTCAGCTGAATGCAGAGTCTTTTTGCAAAAGAGGTCTTGCCGGAAGAAGAAGGACCGGCAATCAGAATAATCCGTTTGCCCCGGTGATGAATCATCTCAGCGATTTCCGCAATCTTCTTTTCGTGCAATGCTTCTGATAAAGCAATGAGTTCCTTTTCCTGGCCTTTTTCGATTGCCTGGTTCAGGTCTCTGGCAAGTGATATGCCGCAGAGTTTTTCCCAATGATTTTCTTCAGAAAAAGCTTCATAAAGAAGTCTTTGTTCTTCAAAAGGAAGAACGAGATCAGGACTTGAAGGATGCGGGAATCTCAGCAGGATCCCGTTTCTGTATTTCTTCAATTCAAATAAATTCAGATAGCCCGTTTTCGGAACCGCATGGTAATAAAGCAGGTCTTCTTCCTCTTCCAGCGCACAGATCATTCCCCCGGAAATATCCGGAGCACTTTCGTATAAAGAAAGTTCTTCAGCCCTGTTCTTCTGTTTCAGCCATTGCAGAATCTGTCTGCGGTTTCCTTCCTTTTCTGAGATCGGCAGGTTTTTCTTTACCAGTTCCTGCATGCGGTTTTCAATTTTGCGGGTTGTTTCTTCAGAAACCGGACTGCCGTGAATGATTGTAAAGACGCCTTTGGATAAGGAATTGGCAATGGACACTTTGATTTCTTTGCCAAGAATGTCGTGAACTGCCTTGAGATAAAGCAGAACAAGACTGCTCTGCATGGCCATGTTGCCATAAGGATCCGTGATGTCGAGAAAACGCAATGTGCATTCTTCTTCAATCACAAAATTCAGATTTTCTGCATAGCCGTCAATGTTGCAGCCATAGATCTGATGAGCCGGTTTTTCCGGCAGTTTTGTTAATACTTCTTCTGCCCGCAGTCCTTTTTCAATTTCCATGACAAAAGGCTTCTGTCCCGGCAGGATGATTTTGATTTTCATATGCTTACCTTCTTGTAATAATTGGTTCCGCTGACTTCCATTAATTTGCGGAAGCCGCTTGTTTCCAGAATATGACAGGAAGCCGGATTATTGAGATCTGCTCTGGCATAGAGATAAGGAATACCCATATCTTTCATATGGGAAACAAGAATAGAGACACCTTTTTTACAAAGGCCTTCTTTTTGTCTTTCTGCCATCATCCGATAGCCGATTTCCCTGGCTCCGTTTTTTTCCGGGTGATAGAGTTCAATCAGGCCGGCAGCCTGGTTTGTTTCATCACAGATGCAGAATATATCTATATTCTCTTTATGATTCAGATAGCGGATCATCCACAAGGCCTTTTCCCGAGAAAGCGGCTCTTCGTAAAGCTCACAAAAACACTTTACATCCTTTTCGGACAGCGGCCGGACGATGCAATGATCCTGCATCCATTTGAATTCTGTCATATTCGCAACCTTCTTGTTCATTATACAGATTTGGGCAGTACGAAACCACTGCAAATACAGTAGAATGAATACGTACTCAGGAGTTTATATGAAAAAGATCGTTACAATGCAGGATATATCCTGTGTAGGCAAGTGCTCTTTAACAGCAGCCCTGCCGGTGATATCAGCGATGGGAATTGAAACTGCCGTATTGCCGACGGCCGTTCTTTCCACCCACACCATGTTCCGGAATCCGACTTTCTGTGATCTGAGTGATCAGATCGAAGTCATTCTTGACCATTGGGAAGAAAATCATTTTTCTTTCGATGCCATTTATACAGGCTATCTTGGTTCTCTGCGGCAGATGGATCTGGCCAGAGAGCTGATTTTCCGTTTCCGCAAGGGTCCGGTTCTGGTGGATCCCTGCATGGCAGACAATGGGAAGCTCTATGCCGGCTTTACGAACGAATTCGTAGATGAGATGCGGAATTTCTGTGCAGAAGCAGATATCATCTGTCCAAATCTTTCCGAAGCATGTTTCATGTTAAAGATTCCTTATCAGGAAAAACCGGATGAGGAAATGGTCAGAAAAATTTTGAAAGATCTGACCAGAATCGGCTGTCACACCGCCATTCTTACCGGCATCAGTTTCAATGACACAGAAACAGGTGCTTATGCATACAACAGAGATACAGATACCTATACCTATGTTTCCGCAAAGAAACAGAAAGAAAGCTTCCATGGAACTGGTGACTTATGGGCTTCCTGTTTTATTGGTGCCCTGGTCAGAGGAAAGTCTTTTGAAGCTTCATTGAAACTTGCCTGTCAGTTTGTAAGCAGGTCCATTGAATTAACTCTGCAGGAAGATAACCATAATACCTATGGTGTCAACTTCGAGCAGGCTCTGCCGGATCTGATCAGATCCTTATGAATGTTCCTGAAAAGGGACATTTTTTTAGTATGTGTGATTTTCCTGGTCAGCTCGGGCAGCGGCGTCCATACATGCCAATACAGTAAGCAGAATCATTGCGACAAGAGACACTACAACAAATACAACCCACTCCATAACTTTACCTTCCAAGAATTATTCTTCTTTTTTTATTTTTTCAAAAGGAAAGAAAACCAGAGGGAGGGCAATGGCAGACGGCCTGATTTCCTTTCCTGCTTATATCTTCACATAAGAAAAGAAAAGTCTGCCAATTTCATAATAAAACCTGCATTTCTGCAGGCTTGTTATTGATCTGTTTTTCTTCTTTTCAGTCTTCCATACCATACTTCTGCAGCAGGACATCCACCTGATTTTCATCAAAATCAGCGGTGTCTTTGAGGATTCCTGTCAATGCATCTGCTAACGGCGTGGAAGTTTCGTTCTGTATTTCTTTTGTACGTGTTTCCTCTTCCATAATACCTTCATTTATTTCATTATTTTTTTCCGGTCTGGACATTGCGTAAATGTCTCAGCTAGTATACCGGCAAATCACGAAAAAAGATACATCTTTCTTCGTTTTCCAAAGTCAGATGTATCTTCATTTTTTGCAGGAATCAGTTCTTGCCGAAGCGGGCCATCAGTCTTGCCATAGCATCATCCATGGTAACCTGCTTCTTTTCCGGTTTCTTATTGTACTTCTTTCTGTCCTTTGCGCTCTTTCTGTACTTCTGCTGGGCATCTCTCTGCTCAAGCTGATCCAGCGGCAATAAGGACAATTGTACACGGCCTCTGTTTTCATCAATGCCGAATACCCATACCTTGACAATATCACCAACGGAAACAACTTCACTTGGATGCTTGATACGGTTCATGGACATATGGGAAATATGAACCAGGCCGTCTTCATGAAGACCGATATCAACGAAAGCGCCGAAGTCAACAACGTTTCTGACTGTACCGGACAATTCATCGCCTACATGCAGATCAGAAATTTCAAGAACATTTGACTTTAACAAAGCGCCGTCAAACTGATCACGATAATCACGCAGCGGCTGACGAATTGCCTCTTCAATATCATGAAGCGTATAGGAATCAATGCCAAGATCCTTTACCTGTTCTTCCGGGAAGGCAGCGTCCTTCTGACCAAGTTCCGTAATTCCGCATGCCTTCATCACGGACCTTGCAGCATCGTAGGATTCCGGATGGATGCTTGTTTCATCCAATGGTTCATCCCCGCCGACAATTCTTAAGAAGCCTGCACATTGTTCAAATGCCTTAGGGCCCAGTTTCTTGACTTTCAATAACTGTTTTCTGTCTGTGAATCTGCCGTTTTCATTCCGGTAGTTGATAATTTCCTTTGCAATACCCTTGTTCAGACCGGAAATATGGGTTAACAGATCAATGGAAGCTGTATTCAGATCAGCACCAGTTCTGTTGACACAGGTCATGACAACTTCATCCAGTCTGTCTGACAAAGCCTTCTGAGGAAGGTCATGCTGGTACTGGCCGACCCCGATGGACTTCGGATCAATCTTGATCAATTCGGCAAGCGGATCAAGTAAACGACGGCCGATGGAAACAGCAGATCTTTCTTCAACTGCCATATCCGGGAATTCTTCACGCGCTTCTTCCTGGGCAGACCATACGGAAGCACCTGCTTCAGAAACGATGGCATACTGAACATCCAGATTGTTTTCTGCGATCAGTTCTGCGCACAATTTTTCAGATTCACGGGAAGCTGTACCGTTGCCGATGGCAATGATCTGAACACCATACTTTTTAATCAATGCCAGAACTTTCTTCTTGGCATTGGCAATGGCAGTTTCATCTTCCTTGCCCCGGAAAGGATAAACCTTGTCTACGGTCAACATCTTGCCGGTAGAATCGATGACGGCAAGCTTGCAGCCGTTGTAGAAACCAGGATCAAAACCAAGCACGACTCTGCCTTTCAGCGGTGCCTGCAACAACAGCTTTTCCAGATTCATGGAGAAGATTTCAATGGACTTGTTCTGCGCTCTTTCGCTCAATTCAGAACGGATTTCTCTTTCAATGGAAGGGAAAAGAAGACGCGTGCAGCCATCATCTGCAGCTTCTTTCAAAGCATCTTCGACAACGGTCTTGTGTTCATGAATCAGATTCTTCAGAGCTTCTGCCTTCAGGCCTTCTTCATCAAAGACAAAAGATACTGTAATGACCTTTTCCTTTTCTGCTCTGTCGATAGCCATGATTCTGTGATCTGCTAAAGAAGTGATCTTTTCCGTGCGGTCGTAGTACATTTCATAGACGCCGTTTTCATCCTTGGCATCCTTCTTCTTTTCGCACTTCAAAGAACCTGTCTTGACGATGGTGTCCTTGAATGCCCATCTCTGCTTAGCATTATCAGAAACAACTTCGGCAATGATATCCTTGGCACCCTGAATTGCGGCAGCTGTGTCCTTGACATTTTCATTGACAAACTTTGCGGCAGCTTCTTCCAGAGAACCTTCTTCCGGCAATGCCAGCATCCAGTCAGCCAGAGGCTGTAAGCCAAGCTTGATGGCGGCAGCTGCTCTGGTCTTTTTCTTCTGGGCATATGGTCTGTAAATGTCTTCTACTTCAGAAAGCTTGACGGCATCCGCAACCGACTTCTTAATTTCATCTGTCAGCTTGCCCTGTTCAGCAATCAGCTTGAGGACATTTTCCTTACGCTCTGCCAATTTGAGCTGATAGTCGTATTTCTTCTGGATGAAGAGAATCTTTTCTTCATCAAGGCCCTTTGTCTGTTCCTTACGATAACGGGCAATAAAAGGAACTGTATTGCCTTCCTGCAACATGGAAAGCGTATTTTCCACCTGGGCAGTTGTGATCTTCAATTCTGTCGCAATTGCCTTAATAATTTCATCATTCATTATGTTGAAACTCCTTTCGCGCTACATCATTCTATCATATTTGAAAATCCGGTTAAGTCTTGACAAGTACAAATCCATGATATGGTTACTATTCACCGAATAAAGTAGATTTATAAAATATCTCGTTCTGTGAGAGACAAATTGCATTAATTTTATTGAGAAAAAAGCTGTGGATAACTTATTCTGAAGGAAGGGATTCTTCTTTTATTGCCAGGTTTT
>OMXQ01000086.1 GCA_900315065.1 uncultured Erysipelotrichaceae bacterium | reverse complement strand
GTCAAGCACTCCAGCGGCGAAAATAGCCTAACGGTGAATCAAGCTCGCTGCCAGGTTTACTTAAAAGGTACAGTTTATCCTGTGCCTTTTTTATTTGTCTTTTCCTCAGCAAAGTTTATTCTGGCCTTGAAATGATCCTTATTTTCCTATATACATAGAATATGGATTACGACAAACTCACTGATGAAGAACTGAATAAGCTGCCTAAAGAAGTTCTGATTACTATATTCCTGCAGCTGCAGGATAATATTAATCAGCTCATTAAGACAATAGCAAATCTTAATGAGCAGCTCAGAGAAATGAATCAGAAATATTAATCAATAACAGAGTTCCTCAATAAGGAACCTTTTTTTTGCAATATTCATTGTAAATATCAGTTTCTATGATATAGTTACGACATAGTGTGACGAAACTATGACAAGAACAACAGAATTGAAATCAGAAAACATACAGAGTGTACGGGAATGCTTCTACAGAAATGATAAATCCTGGACCAAGAATGAACTAAGCCAGGAAACAGGTTTGTCTTTAGCTGCCTGTACAAATACATTAAAATACCTGTTAACAGATAAAGAAATCGTTTACCTGGGTGAAGGGGAATCAACAGGAGGCAGGCCTTCCAAGCATTATCAGCTGAATCCGGAAGCGGGAATGATCTGCCGCATGATCATTCTGCGCAAGTCTGATCATTGTACGTATCTCTTTTCCATGATTAATCTTTCTGGAGAATTAACTTCTCACCGGAAAGTTATCGGAAAAGAAGGTTCCCTTTCTGAATGCATATCATGCATGAAAACATTCTTTGCCATCAGCGGAAGACCAGATGTGATCTGTATCAGTATTCCTGGGGTTTCCGTAAACGGAAAGATTCAGATCTGTGATGTCAGAAATCTGGAAGGCGCAGATCTGGGTAAGGCAGTGAGTGATGAGTTTGGAATAGCGTGGTGTATAGAAAATGATACCAATGCGGCTTGTATTGGTTTATATCACCTGATGCCTGAAGCAGACAACCTGGCTTTGATTCTTCAGCCGGAAGTAGAATACTTTGGCTGCGGCATAATGATTAACGGCAAGCTTTACAACGGCATGTCACATGCGGCTGGTGAATTGCGGTATCTTCCAGATATTCCTGAAGGGGAAGAAAATGATCCTGACCCTGTGAATACAATGATAAAAATGATTCAGTCAGTAACAGCTGTATTGAATCCGCAGGTGATCGGATATCATTCTGAATTTTTCCATAACCGGGAATTATCAATGGATCAGATCCCGGATGAAAACAAACCTTCCCTGATTGAAATAGCAGATGTGAATACCTATATCAATAACGGCCTGAATGCAATCGGTCGTGAAGTATTGCTCAGATTGAGAAAAGAAAGCAGAGGTAAATAAATATGCTGGCAGATTATCATCTTCATTGTGAATTTTCCGATGATTCCTTGGAACCAATGGAAAACCAGATTGAAAGAGGCATCGAACTTGGTTTGGCTGAAATGTGTTTTACGGATCATGTGGATTACGGCATCAAGAGAGACTGGGATGATCCAAGAGGTATTGTCTGGAGAGAGCCGGATCCGATGAACACCGGCAGCAAGGGTGATCCATGCGCGAATGTCGATTATCCGAAATACTTTGCAAAGCTTGATGAAATGCAGAAGAAGTACAAGGATAAGATCACCATTAAGAAAGGTCTTGAATTCGGTATTCAGACCATTACCATTGATGATTTTGAAAAGCTCTATGCAAAGTATGAAGACCAGCTGGACTTTACGCTGCTGAGCATGCACCAGGTAGATAATAAGGAATTCTGGAACCAGAAATTCCAGAAGGGCAGAAGCCAGAAAGAATACAATGACCTGTACTATCAGGAAATTTATAAAGTCATGCAGCAATTCAAGAACTATTCTGTCCTGGCACATCTGGATTTATTGGCAAGATATGATCCGGCTGGTGTATATCCTTTTGAAAAAGAAGAAGACATCATTGCCGCAATTCTGAAGCTTGCCATTCTTGACGGCAAGGGAATTGAGCTGAATACTTCTTCCTGGCACTATGGATTGAAAGACACCCAGCCGTGCCGTAAAATATTAAAGCTATATAAAGATCTGGGCGGAACGATCCTGACGATCGGGTCTGATGCACACAGCACAAAGTATCTGGCTGATCATATGCAGGAAGCCCATGATATTCTGAAGAATGAGATTGGTTTTGAAACATTCAATACTTTTGATCATACGAAACCAATTTTCCATGAATTATAAGAAATGAAGAAAATACAGGAAAAATGAAGAAAATACAGACAAAAACATCATTGTCATTGTTATTGAAATTGATTGCGGCAATTGCCTTCCCGATTGCCTTGCAGAATTTATTAACCACAACCGGATCCATGGTGGATACCATCATGCTTGCGCGCCTTGGCGAAACAACAGTTGGTGCAGCCGGCTTGTGTGCGCAGTTTTCCTCACTCTTGTTCTCTGGTTATTGGGGATTTGCGGGCGGCGGCATGATGTTCTTTGCCCAGTATTATGGTGCTGGCAATAAAGAAGGTATCTGTAAATCATACGGCATAACCTTGTTCTTTATGTCTATCACCGGCGTTATCTTTACCTGCATGGCTTTGTTTCAGCCGGAAGCTGTCATGGCTTTGTATACAAACAATGCAGAGATTCAGGCATTGGGTGTGCAGTATCTGCGGATTGTCGGTTTGTCATATCCATTGCAGGTACTGGCAATGGCACAATCGTGTTTATTGAGAACAACCGATCATGTAAAGCTGCCTTTGTATGCAGGTATCGCTTCTGTATTGACCAATTTTGTCTGCAATTACATATTGATCTTCGGCAAGTTCGGGTTTGCCCCGATGGGCATCCGCGGTGCTGCTGTTGGTACCGTTCTGGCAGGTATCGTCAATGTATTGTTTATTGTCATTGCCGCAAAGGTCACAAAGATTCCGTTTGTTCTTGAAATTACCAGGCATTTCAGATGGACGAAGGATCTGGTAAAGGAATATCTGGTCAAGTGTGCACCGATCATTGCCAATGAAGCATTGATTGGTGTCGGCAATATGATGATCAATATTGTATTGGGACATCAGGCTGCATATGCAATTGCGGCAACGGCAGTATTCAGAACCCTGGAAGGAATTATCATTTCCTTCTTCTCCGGATTCTCAAATGCATCCTCTATTCTGGTCGGCCAGCGTGTAGGTGACGGTGATCACGAAGAAGCCTGGTCGAGAGGCATCCGTCTGATTTATATCTGTTCCATTACAATCGTATTGATTGCAGGCGTATTGATTCTGATTCATAATCCTCTGCTTCATACCATGGGCTTGTCAGGACAGTCTTATGAAACAGCAACAGGTATGTTATTGATCTATGCGGCAGTGTGTTTCCTGCGTATGGGCAACTGGACACAAAATGATACCTTCCGGGCTGCCGGTGATTCTGCTTTCGGTTCTATATTGGAAATCACCTTCATGTTTGCCATGGTGCAGCCGGCAATTCATTTAGCTAATGATGTGTTCCATTGGCCTTTCCTGGTTGTATTTGCTTTGTGTTATTGTGATGAGCCGGTTCGTTATATCATCATGCAGAAGCATCTGTATTCCGGTAAATGGATCAAGCCTGTTTCTGTTGAAGGAAAAAAAACCATTGATGCTTTCCGCAAGAAGTATCAGATTGTTGTGAAGAAGTAAGAGTACAGCAAAACAAAGAATGAAAAAAGGCACCTGTCGTCATATTGAATTGGTGAACAGACGGATGCCTTTCATTTAGATACAGATGTAAGAAATTATTTATTTCCGGTCAGCCGGTGGATTGTGACAATTGCGAGGGAAATAGAGATCACAAAACCAGCTAAGGCAAGAACCGGAACCCCATATGCCTGCGGCACCATATTGGTTGTCGCAAGGGTGCAGGAACCAGAGAACAATACACAGGCAAATATTGCAAGAATGATATTGATCACCAGTCTCTTTAAATCAGAAACGGCATTTTCATAACCAGTCAGAGCAATGTTAACCTTGAGCTTGCCCATGGAGAGAGCTTTGAGAATATCCAGAACAGATTTTACAAGACGGACGGTCTGGGCTGCGGAAGAGGTAACCTTGGCAGTCATTTCTTCAATAACCTGATCCATGTTGAATCTTGCCTGGGCTCTTTCCATCATCTTCCTGGAGAGTTCATCGAAGATATCCAGTTCCGGACAGAATTCTTCCAGAACACCTTCAATCGTGACCAGAGAACGAACCAGCATCGTATAGTCAGAAGGCATCCTGATGTGGTAGTTGTTCATGATGTTAGTCATGTCCGTCATGATACCGCCGATGTCAAGGTTCTTCAGACTTCCTGTGGAAAGCAGAGGCATGATCATTGCTTCAACATCTTCACTGAAGGCAGATTTGTCAAGATTGGCAGGGGCTTTGCCAATAGACAAGGCAGCGTCTGTAACACCCTGTACATCTTTCTGTACCAGGGAAGTGATGAGTTTTTCCATGCATGCAATCTGGGATTCATTGATGGTGCCGATCATGCCGAAGTCAATCCAGCACGGAACCCCATGAGTGATCATGATATTGCCCTGGTGCGGGTCGCCATGGAAGATTCCTACATCCAGTACCTGGTGGAGGTAGTTTCCGATGATGGCTCTTGCGATCGGGAGCCGCTCATAGCCGTCAGCGTCAACTTTTTCTTTCTTTGCAATGGAATACCCGTCGACGAAGGTCATGGTCAGAATTCTTTCTGTGGTGAGTTCATCAATGATCTTCGGACAGGTGATAACATTATCATCTTCAATGCACTTCTCACGGAAGTCTCTGGTATGCTGAGCTTCAACGCGGAAGTCGAGTTCTTCTTCGGATACTTTTTCCAATTCTTCCAGAATGGATAAGAGGTCGACGGATTCACCGTCATCTCCTTCCTGGACAATGTTTGCGACAGAGGCAAGTTTCTTCAATAAGGCAAAGTCCTTGCGGACCATGTCAGCGACACCTGGTCTTTGTACTTTGGTAACAACTTTGGTACCGTCTTTGAGGATACCGAAGTGCGCCTGAGCAATGGAAGCAGAACCGAGCGGTTCATCCCTGAATTCCGAATAGATGTCTTCAATCTTTTTGCCGGTTTCTTCTTCGATGACCCGACGGGCATCAGAAGCCGGTAATGGACGGACATTGGAACGGAGCTTTTCCAGTTCTTTGCAATAGGAATCCGGCAGAATATCTGTACGGCTGGAAAGAATCTGACCCAGTTTTACATAGAAAGGACCAAGGTCTTCCAGAGTAGTGCGGAGTTCTTCTGGTGTGAAGCCTGCCGAATAGAAGTTGTGTCTTGCAAGGACGCTCAGAATTTCTGCTGTACGTCCTTTCTGTTTCTTAGTTGTCTGATCAGCCATTGTCTTTATCCTTTCTTCCTGCCGGCAGGATCCAGATGAGGCTGAGAGCCTCAAGAATAGAAGAATAAATCAGAATACCGCCGTTTACTTTCATGCGGCCTGCATAGTCAAATGAAAATGGATTGGTGAGCAGGAACAAACCAAAGATGATCATGACAAAGGATAATGCGGCAAGAATCATCCATCCCTTCCGGCCGGAACGTCTGACGAAGATATACGCATGGAAGATGCCGTATATTCCCATCACGATCGGCAGAAGAGAAGAGATCAATGACAATAAGGTGATAAAGAATTCATGGGACAGCAGAATCAGAAGACCAACTACGCCTGCCAGTAAAGCTATCCCAAGACGTATATAGTCAATCAGATAGCCTTTGCCGCCGATGAATTCAAAGATTCTGACACAACATAAAATCAGAAGTGCAAAGCCGGCTACAGTTTCAAATACAGTTGTATTTTCAACCGGGATTGCCAGAAGCAGAATGCCGATCGTGACCAGTACAATGACGGTCATGACAGCATTGCGCTTGATTTTGCTTAATTGCTCAAAAAGCATAGAGGGACCTGATTATTTTGTTTTGACGAATTCGAGGATACCAGCAGCACCGCGCAGAGCAAGGCCGAGACCGAACCAGATGCCCAGTGTTTTGCCAGCAAAACCAGGATTAGCAAGAATAAAGACACCAAGTACTGCAACGACAACGCCGACAGCTAAATTAACCTTCCAGAGAGTGTTGATTGCCTTCTGCCTGAATGCATTGTAAGCAACGGAAATGCCGCCCAGCATCAGTGTGAAGCCGTAGAATACAGGGAGATACTTGGCAATTGTTGCCTTGGAAGCGAAAATGACAAGAGCCAGAACAATGACAACAACGCCGAATACGATGGAAACCATAGCTGCACCCTTGGATTCACTGTTCTTCAGGCCGCTGAAGGAAGCGAGAATATAAACAGCGCCAATCAGCAGAAGTGCAACAGCCAGGAAGAGTACATAACCTTCCAGAGGTATAGCCGGATTGAGTAAAGTGAAGATACCAAGAATCAAAGTGACAACTGCGACGATGAGTCTTCCCAGAGCATTCTTCTTAAAGAAGTCGGAAGTCTTCTGAACGAAATTTGAATCAGCCATAATATTTTTTCTTCTCCTTATCATCCAATGATGATCAATGTAAAAATACCTTGACATCATTGTTGCAAACATAATATCATTCAGAAGTGTTGGATAACACCCATTAATATTGGATAATTTGTATATTAACCAACAGATTATGCGGGATATGTAGCTTATGAAAGAAGATAGAAGAATTGCACATTCAAAAGAAAGAATCAGAACCAGTCTGGCAGAATGCCTGCAGACAACGAGTCTTGATAAAATCTCGGTAAAAGAGATTTGCGAAAAGGCGGATATTAACAGAAGTACCTTCTATGCTCACTATACAGATATCTTTACTTTATATAATGAAGTAAAAAAAGAGTATTTCATACCACTGGAGGAACAGGCACAGAGACTGCTGATGCATGAATGGAATTACAAAAAATATCTGGTTGAAACAAACCGGTATATGGAACAGAACCGTATGATCACTCTGGCTCTTTATCGCGCTGACCGTGAAGCATTTCTGGAAAAAGTAAATGAAATTGCCGGCAATCAGGAATTATGGAGAGGAACAGGTCTCGAAGTTTCGTTTGAATATAAAAAAGAATTTGCTCTGACTGGCCTGCTCAGTGTAGTTATGAAATGGCTCAGAAAAGAACGTAGGGAATCTCCGGAAGAACTGGCAGAAACAATTTATGTTCTGACCAAGACGGCACTGAAGCCTGGAAAGGGTGTGCATGCATGATTATGCAGAAAAATCATATACATGTATGCAAACCCAGCAAAGATGTAAGGGGTCTCATAAATAACAGGAAACAAAAAGAAGAAATAGTTCTTGCAAAAGCGGGAAGAACTGAATAATATATACAGCGCTGTCACTAAGACAGCAGCCAAAAGTCTCATGAAAAAGTCTTGTAAAAAGTTGTTGACATGATAAATGAGAAATGGTAAATTAATCAAGCTGACTTCAAGAGAAGTCAAGCGAAAGCTCTTTGAAAACTGAACAGGAAATAAACACACAAAATACGAACGTCAAGAGTTTATGTAAGAAATCCTGGGGTTGATAAATAATCTCAGGTAATC
>OMXQ01000042.1 GCA_900315065.1 uncultured Erysipelotrichaceae bacterium | reverse complement strand
AGCACCCCATAGTACTGGAAAGCTGTTCATTCTCCTCCTTGAACATTTCCCTATGTAAATTTTGAGGAATCATTTTCCCCAACCATTTTTGGATAGTCAAAATATTCCCGGGATCTCCGGGAATGTTTTTTATTGCACTGAGTGTTATAATCGTTCCAAATCAGCGGGGGATTTTTTTATGTTGACTTTGAATATTCCGGGTCTTGGTACGATCGTCAATGTCTGCGCAATTGTCATCGGCGGTCTGACCGGCCTGATCTTCGGAAGTAAAATTTCCAGAAAAATACAGGAAACGCTTAATGTTTCAATGGCAATTGCCGTCATGTTTCTCGGCATCGGCGGTACTTTATCGCATATGCTGGTGGTCAAAGAGGGCACCATTGCAACCCAGGGTGAAATGATGGTGATCTTTTCATTGGCAATCGGCGGCGTGATCGGGGAGATCATTGACATTGATGCCCGCATGGAACAATTCGGAAACTGGCTCAAGGTCAGAAGCGGCAATGCGAAAGACACCCGGTTTGTGGCAGATTTTGTCAATGCGTCCTTAACGGTATGCATCGGGGCAATGGCAATCGTCGGCAGTATTGAAGACGGCATCCATGCCAATCATTCGATTCTTTTTGCCAAGGCAGTTCTGGACATGGTGATTATCATGGTCATGACCGCTTCTGCCGGCAAAGGGTGCATCTTTTCCGCTGTTCCGGTTGGTCTTCTGCAGGGAAGCGTGACAATTCTTTCTTTCCTGATTGCCGGTCTGATTACAGATCAGGCTATGGCAAATCTTTCTTATGTCGGCAATATTCTGATCTTCTGTGTTGGTCTGAATCTTCTTTTCGGCAAGAAAGTCAGAGTGGCAAATCTTCTGCCGGCTCTGGTCATTGCCTGTTTCTTTCATTAACTGAATGAAATTTCTCCTGTGTTCAGGAGATTTTTTTTCACAGAAACTTCAGATTGACGACACGGTAACCTCAGCTGCTGAATGAATAATAAGAATGCAAATAAGGAGGAATGGTATGAAGAAATTCAACCTCAGGGCAATGGCGTTGGCCCTGGCTGCAGTGACAGGTTTAAGTGCCTGCGGTACATCTGCAGAAAAACAGACCGCTTCCTCTTCTTCCCAGGCGGATTCAGATACATCTGCCGTTTCAACAACATTGGATAAAATTGACATGAGCAAATGGCTCTACAACAGTGATGACAATGTGTATTACCAGACCGGCATCAGTTATTGTGCCGATCCGGCAGATGCTTCATATGAAACGCTGGCAGTCTTTGTACCGGGTGATTATTTCAATGCGGAAAGCAACGGTGACGGGACATATACATGTACTTTGAGTGAGGCAGAAATCAACGGCTATACGGCAGAAAGTGCACCGATTGTATTCCCGGTCAATACGCCAGGCTATTCTGCCCAGGATGCTTTGACGGAATATACCGATGTTTCTTCTTATACCAATGCTGGTTTCGTTTATGTTCATGCGGGCATGCGAGGCAGAGATCAGGGTGCTCCTGCCGGCGTGACGGATGCCAAGGCAGCCATCCGCTACATCCGCTATAACAGCGGTACAATCGCAGGCGATACAGATTCCATCTTTGTCTTCGGCATGTCAGGCGGCGGCGCACAGTCCGCAATCATCGGTGCTTCCGGTGACAGTGATCTCTATACGCCTTATCTTGAAGCAATCGGGGCTGTTTCAGGTGTTTCTGATGCAGTTGCAGGTTCCATGGACTGGTGTCCGATTACAGGTCTCGATACTGCGGATGAATCTTATGAATGGATGCTTGGTACGACAAGAACAGGTCTGAGTGATGAGGAACAATCTATCTCTGATGCACTGGCGGAAGCGTATGCACAATGGGTAAATGAAGCAGGCTTTACAGATAAAAACGGCAATACATTGACTTTGGAGGAAAGTTCTGATGGAATTTATCAGGCTGGTACCTATTATGAGTATCTCAAGTCTGTCATTGAAGAAAGTCTGAACAACTTCCTTTCCGATACTTCCTTCCCGTATGATGCTTCTTCTTCCAATGAGGCCGGCGGGCCTGGCAATGGCAGACAGGGTGCTCCAGGTGGTGAAAAGCCGGATGGAAACGGCCCGCAGGGAAATGCACCGGAGGGCAATATGCCGGATATGAACAATGCTTCTGCCAATGACAACATTTCCAGAACCGGTTCTTCTTCCTCTTCTCTGAGTTTATCGGGAACATATGAAACAGCCCAGGACTATATCGATGCCCTGAATGCAGATGGTACATGGGTCACATATGACGCATCCACAAATACAGCGGCGATCACTTCCATTGCTGACTTTGTCAAGGCGATGAAGACAGCTTCCAAGCAGCTGGGTGCCTTTGATCAGCTGGACGGGGGCCAGGGTGAAAATACTTTGTTCGGCTATGGCGACGGCAATGGTGCCCACTTTGATTCTTTACTGGCTTCTATCCTCAAGCAGCAGGGCAGCTCCTATGCTTCTGCATATGAAGAAGATCTGGCAAAGACAGACTCACTTGGTACAGATGTAGAAACCAGAGTCAATATGTACACACCTTTGTATTACCTGCTGGAAAGCAGCGAAGGGTATCAGACTTCCACAGTCGCAAAATACTGGCGCATCCGTACAGGCATCTGCCAGAGTGATACTGCTTTGACAACAGAAGTCAATCTGGTACTGGCTTTGCAGAATGATTCAGATGTTTCTTCCGTTGACTTTGCGACTGTATGGGGACAAGGCCATACAATGGCAGAGCGTTCCGGCGATTCCACTTCCAATTTCATCAGCTGGGTGGAAGATTGTACAAAAGGCTGATTGATAATCATAAACAGAAGAGAAAGGCAGAGAGCAGAACAGCTTTCTGTCTTTTTCATGCATGCATAAAAAAGGATGTGCATCTGCACATCCTCATGCATGCTGTAATGTTGTCAGTCTTTTTCTGATTTTCCTCTCTCTTCCAGGGGAATATAAGGCTGATCAGAACCGATGTATTTATAGGCAGGACGGATAATACGATTGGCAAATTCAATTTCTTCCATGCGGTGGGCGCACCAGCCGGCAACTCTTGAAATCGCAAAGATCGGCGTAAAGAGATCGGAATCAATACCGAGAATCCGGTAGATCAGACCGGAGAAAAGGTCAACGTTTGCACAAAGATTTTTCTTTCCGCCTTTTTCTTCACGGAAGACAAGCGGGGCATATTTTTCAATCATGCACAGCATGTTGTATTGTTCGCCCAGTCCCTTTTCATAAGCCAGGTCTTTGGAATATTTCTTGAGGATCTGGGCACGTGGATCGGAGAGAGTATAGACGGCATGGCCGATGCCGTAAATCAGACCTGAACCATCGCCTGCTTCCTTTCTGATAATTTTTCTGAGGTATTCTCTGACTGCTTCTTCATCTGTGCTCTTTACATGGGCGCAGATATCATCAAGCTGACGCATGACTTTCAGGTTGGCACCGCCGTGTTTCGGACCTTTCAAAGAAAGGATCGCAGCTGCGATTGCAGAATAGGTATCGGTACCGGTAGACGAAAGGACACGGGAAGTAAATGCAGAGTTGTTGCCGCCGCCGTGGTCTGCATGCACAATCATGCAAAGATCCAGTAACTTGGCTTCTTCATGCGTGAATGACTGGTCAGGACGATAAGTTGCCAGAATATGTTCAGCTGTGCTGAGGCCTTTTTTCGGATAATGGAAGTAAAGAGAACCATGATCATAGGTATGTTTCTTGGTCTGATAGGCATAGACCATCATGGTCGGAAGTTCTGCTATCAGGTTGATGGACTGCTTCATCAATTTCGGCAATGAAACATCATCCGGGTTGTCATCATAGGAATACATGGCAAGGACGGAACGGGCCATCTTGTTCATGATATTCGGGGACGGGGCTGAAAGAATCATGGTTTCCGCAAACCCGTCCGGCAATTCACGATGAGATTCCAGCAGAGCCTGGAAAGAAGAGAGCTGCTCCTGATCCGGCAGGGAACCGAATAACAATAACCAGACGACTTCTTCAAACATGAAGCGGTCTTTGGTAATTGCTTCATTGACCAGGGTTTCCAGATTGATGCCCCGGTAAATCAGTCTGCCTTCAGATGGGACAATCGTGCCGTCGTCTTTTCTTGTATAGCCGATGACATCACAGATATTGGTAAGACCAGCCAGAACGCCAGTGCCGTCAGGGTTTCTCAATCCTCTTTTGACGCCGAGTTTTTCACTGACTTCAGGGTCGATAAAATTATGTTCAAGATATTCATCACAGAGTTTTTTCAATACTTCCGGTGAAAGATAAGGTACCTCAGGATAGATCATGATCAAAGCCTCCTATTTTTTCATTTTAATGTAAATCTTTTCAATGTAAAGCTGAAAGTGTATTTCATTTCAAACAGGGTGGTTGTAAAATAAACCGCAGAACGGAGATAAAGATATGAAAGCTGTTTTATTGGCAGGCGACGGCATCGGACCGGAAATCGCCGCAAGCGTTAAGGAAGTTTCTGAAAAACTGGAAACCGGCATTGAATGGAAAGAATTCAAGGCTGGAGCCGGTTATTATGAGGAAAGCGGAAAATTGTTTGAAGACGGATTGCTCGAGGCAATTGCAGAAACAGGCGTCGCTCTGAAAGGACCGACTGCTACCCCGATCGGCAAAGGCTTCCGCTCCATCAATGTGCAGCTGCGTCAGCATTTCAATACATATGCTAACTTACGGCCGGTAAAGTCCATTGCCGGTGTGCCGTGCAGATATGAAAATGTGGATCTTGTCATCGTCAGAGAAAATACGGAAGACCTGTACAAGGGCATTGAATATATGTATGACAAGGATACTGCTCACGGCATCAAGCTGATTACAAAAGCAGCCAGTGAGCGCATTGCCCGTTTCGCTTTTGAATATGCGAGGAAACACAATCGGAAACTGGTAACGGCGGTGCACAAAGCCAACATTATGAAACTGACGGACGGTCTTTTCCTGGATACTTTCCGGCAGGTCGCTAAGGACTATCCGGATATTGAGGCAAAGGATGTCATTATCGATGCCTTGTGCATGAAGCTGGTCACTGATCCGGCTCAGTTTGATGTTCTGGTGGCACCAAATCTATATGGAGACATTATTTCTGATCTTTGTGCAGGCTTAGTCGGCGGGCTTGGCTTTGCGCCAAGCGCCAATATCGGTGACAAGACTGTAATTTATGAAGCAGTGCATGGCAGTGCACCGGATATTGCCCATCAGGACAAGGCAAATCCAACTGCTTTATTATTGAGTTTTGCCATGTTATTGAAAGACCACGACATGGCTGATAAGGCTGAAAAGCTGAGAAGTGCTTTGTTTGATGTAATTGCGGAAGGGAAACACACAACTGCAGATATCGGCGGCAAAGCCGGTACGAAGGAATTTACAAAGGCGGTGCTGGAAAAATTATGATCATGCATGAAAATCCGGTCGTTCTTGAAAAAGGGAAAATCAGAGACGCAAAACCGGAAGATAAGAAAAACAGAAACCTGACCATGGCTGCCGGGATTATGGCAGCTCATGATACAAAGACGGATGAAGAGGTCATGCACCTGAAGTTTGATTCCCTGACTTCTCATGATATTACCTATGTCGGTATTATCCAGACAGCGCGTGCTTCCGGTCTGAAGAAATTTCCGGTTCCTTATGTATTGACCAATTGTCATAATACGCTTTGTGCAGTCGGGGGCACCATCAATGAAGATGATCATCGCTTTGCATTGAGTGCTGCTCATAAATACGGCGGCGTCTATGTACCGCCGAACATGGCTGTTATTCATTCTTACAACCGGGAAATGATGAGTGCCTGCGGCAGAATGATCTTAGGTTCCGATTCCCATACAAGATATGGTGCTTTAGGCACTATGGGGGTTGGCGAAGGCGGCGGTGAGCTTGCCAAGCAGCTTCTTTCCCAGACCTATGATATGAAGAAGCCGGAAGTCGTTCTGGTTTACCTGACAGGTCACATAAAGCATGGCATCGGTCCGCATGATGTTGCTCTGGCATTAGTCGGTGCAACGTATGCATCCGGCTTTGCCAAAAACAGAGTCATGGAATTTGCAGGTCCTGGCATTCATACGATGTCTCAGGATTTCCGCAACGGCATCGATGTCATGACGACGGAAACAACCTGCTGGTCTTCCATCTGGGAAACCGATGAAAAGACGGAAGCCTGGTTTGAAGAAAGAGGCAGAAAAGAAGCTTATAAGAAGCTTTCTGTCACAGACGGGGCTTATTATGACCGCTGCATTGAATTGGATCTTGGTACGGTTGAATCTATGATTGCGCTGCCGATGCATCCAAGTTATGCTCTTCCGATTCATGAATTATTGAAAGATCCGAAAAAATATCTGCAGGAAGCACAGACAAGAGCCAATAAGCAGCTCAATGGCAAAGTAACCATGGATCTGGTATCCAAGGTGCAGGCTGATGGTTCCATCCTGGTTGATCAGGGTGTGATTGCCGGCTGTTCCGGCGGAACTTATGAAAATGTCACGGCGGCTGCTTCCATTCTTGAAAACGCTGATACGGGCAACGGGGAATTCCGTCTTTCCGTGTATCCGGATTCCATGCCTGTCTATAAGGCATTGAGTGAAAACGGGACTGTCGCAAAGCTGGTTTCTGCTGGTGCAATTTTCAGAGAAGCATTCTGCGGGCCTTGTTTTGGCGCAGGAGACACGCCTGCCAACGGGGAATTATCCATCCGTCATACAACCAGAAACTTCCCGAACAGAGAAGGCTCCAAACCGGGCGAAGGACAGATTGCCGGGGTTGCTTTGATGGACGCAAGATCCATTGCTGCTACAGCTGCCAATCAGGGCAGATTGACGGCAGCGACAGATGTGGATTACGACGATACGGTTGAGCCGATGAAGTTTGACGGGTCCATCTATGAAAAGAGAGTCTACAATGGGTTCGGCAAAGCAGATCCTTCTTATCCGCTTCACTTCGGTCCTAATATCAAAGACTGGCCGGAACAGAAGGAATTGTCCCAGGATCTTCTGGTGAAGGTGGTTTCCCATATCGATGATCCGGTTACGACAACTGATGAACTGATTCCGTCTGGTGAAACTTCTTCCTATCGTTCCAATCCTCTGCGTCTGGCTGAATTTACTTTGTCAAGAAGAGATCCTGCTTATGTACAGGAAGCGAAAAATACAGCTGCTTTGACCAGTGACAGTACAGAAGTCGCAAAGATTTATGATCTTCTCTCTGCTGCTAAGGTAGAAGTCAGAAAGGATGCCAATATCGTTTCGGCAGTTTATGCAAGAAAACCAGGTGACGGTTCCGCAAGAGAACAGGCAGCTTCCTGTCAGAGAGTTCTTGGCGGCGGGGCAAACTTCGCAAAGGAATATGCGACCAAGCGATATCGTTCCAACTGCATCAACTGGGGCATTCTCCCGTTTGTAACCGAAGAAGGAGATAAGCTTGCCAAAGGCACTTACGTATACATCAGAAATGTCAGAGATGCAGTAGAAAAGGGAGCACCTCCTGAAGCGTATGCAGTATCGGATCACGTGGAAAAGCTGAGCGTATCACTTGGTGATCTTACCGCTGATGAAAAAGAGATCCTGCTTGACGGCTGTCTGATCAACTTCAATAAGAAAAAAATGATGTGATTCTGCACCACCTGCTGCTGCAATGCATGCAGGTGTTTTTCTTTCCGGAAATACGGATTGACTCACAAATCAGATGATATATCATCTATTTAGTTGAACCATCATCTATTCAGGAGGCAGAAATGGATATCACAAAACGTGAAATTACAAAAATTGCCCGTGAAACAGGAAAATTTACAGTCCGTACTTTAAGAGCAGACGGCATCGGCACCGGTGAATTTGATGTCATTCATGTCATCCGGAAAAATCCCGGTACGACACAGTCTGATATCTGCCGGATTCTCGGCATTGATAAAGGTGCCTGTGCAAGAGAAGTCAATAATCTGGAAGCCAAGGGATATATCAGAAGAGAAAGCAATCCGGAAGACGGCCGCAGCCAGCTGATCTATGCAACGGCGAAAGCAGAAAAGCTGAAGATTTCCAAAGTCGAAGTGGAAGCTGCCTTCTATACCTGGCTTTTAGAGGATCTTGACGAAGAAGACAAAGAAGCTTTTGCAGGAATTCTCGACGTACTTTATCACAAGTGCAAAAACGAAAGCAAAGCCGGTTTTCCCCATATGCAGGAACGCATTCAGAAAACCAGAGAAGAAAAGAGGTCTGTATGACAGATGATTTCCGTCACATTTCACGTCCGGATTCCATTCTGACTTATTTCAGGTCAAACTGGAAGGCATTGAGTGTCGTTACAGCAACAGGTCTTATTTATAACATCGGCCTGCCGGTTGTGGCAATGCTGGAAGGAAAGCTGGTCCAGTGCCTGCTGGATATTTTCAACGGCACTTCTGTCTGGATGGATATGTTCCATCTCGGTCTGATTTATCTTGGTACGGTTCTGCTTGTGCAGGGCAGCCGTTTTCTCAAGCGTCTGTATGTCAGAAAGTTTGCTAATGCGATCAGCCGTGATATGAAGCATGTCGTCTACAACAATTTCATTCACCGCTCCCGCAATGAACTTCATGAAGAAAAGGCCGGCAGTCTGATGACCAGGACCATCGCTGATACGGATGCCTGTGCCGAAGGCATGCGCAAGTTTACAACCGAGATCTTTGATACCGGGGTTGCCATGATTGCCTATTGTGTCACTTTGTTTATCTATGACTGGAAGCTGGCTTTGTTGTCTATGATCTTCCCGCCGGTTTCTTATTACATAGCCGAAAGAATGAAGAAAATTGTCGTCAAAGCAAACAGTGCTTACAAGGAAAGTGCAGGGGACTTGTCAGATGCTGCTCTGGACAGAGTGGGCAATGCGATGACCTACAGATTGGCGGGCGTCGAAGACATCCAGAATGAAAAGTTTGACAAAGTTCTGTATCAATACAGGACCAATGCCATCAAAGCCGATATTCTTGTTTCGGCGACTAATCCTGTTTATGAGATGATCTCTTTGTGTTCGGTCGTTGTGATTGTTTATTTCGGTGCGAAAAATGTCAGCGGAACCGGCTGGACGGTCTGGAATATTGCGGCTTTTACAACCTTCCTGAATTGTTTCCTGAAACTGGCAGTCAAGAGCGGCAAAGCAGCCAAGTTGTTCAATGCTGTTCATAAGGCAGAAGTTTCCTGGGGCAGAATCAAGCCTTTCCTGCAGGAAGAAACAGAAGAATACAAAGAAAAGGCCCTGCCTGCAGATATACTTATTGCAGAGAATTTATCTGCCGGCTATGAAGCAGACAAGCCGATTTTCTCCCATCTGAATTTTGATTTCCATAAAGGAGAGATTATCGGTGTTTCCGGTGTGATTGCTTCAGGCAAGTCTACTTTCGGCAAAGTTTTCCTTTCCGAATTCACGTATACAGGCAATCTCAAAGTCGATGGGAAAGAATGGAAGGAACTTTCAGAAGCAGAAAGAAACGGTACGATTGCATATCTCGGCCATGAGTATGAACTCTTCCCGCTTTCGATCAAAGACAACATTCTTTTAGGGGAAAGTGATGAAGAGAAAGCAGAAAAAGCTTTGAAAGCGGTGTGCCTGGATCAGGAAGTGGAAAACATGCAGGCAGGAATGGATACGAAGATCGGTGACAAGGGAAGCGGCTTGTCAGGCGGCCAGATGGAAAGACTGGCTCTGGCAAGAACACTGGTTCATCAGAAGTCTGTCATGGTACTGGATGATCCTTTCTCGGCATTGGATGTAAAGACTGAAAAAGAAGTTTTTGCCAATCTGAGAAATTTATGCAAAGACAGTATTGTTATTCTGATTTCCCATCGGCTGGCTTTGTTTCCGCAATGCGATCAGGTCGTCTGGTTTGAAAACGGAACTGCCTTAACATCTACGCATGAGGCTTTATTAAAAGAAAACAAACAGTATGCAGAAGTATTTGCACTGAGCAATGTTTCCCCGGAGGCAGATCATGAAACAGAATAAACACATCGTCCTGAAAGAAATGGGAAAGATCATTGCCGGTTATCCATGGACAACTCTTCTGGTGCTTGTTTTTACAATCGGCTCGATTGCCTTGTCTTTACTGCCGCCGTTAGTATTGGAAAGAATTGTCAACCTGATGGCTGCCAAAGAAGCAGTACCGTTTTATCTTGCGGCTATGTATCTGGGTGCTTTCGTTCTGAATGAAGTCATGAATACCGGCCGGGAAGGCATGTTAACGATCTACGGACAGAAGATTTCCTACGGCATGCGGCAGCTCATGTGTCACAAGCTGAATACATTGCCGGCAGCGTATTATGCAAAGCACGAAGCAGGGGCAGAAGCTTCCCGGTTCGTCAATGATGTCGATACGATTGAAGAATTATTTACGGAAGGCATTATTTCCATGTTTGCGGATGCCTGCCGCATGATCGGTATTTTCTGGATCCTGTTTCTGAAAAACAAGGGACTTGCTTTGGTATTGCTGGTTGTATTGCCGTTTATCTATGCTTATACAAGACACGTTCAGAAACAGACTCTGCTTGCTCAGTTGAAAAACAGACAGGCAGTAGCAGAAGAAAGCAGCGTGATTCCTTCTTCGATTGCCAATATCCGTACCATTCATAATCTTCATGCAGAAGGCTTTATGAAGAGAGTCTATGACAAAGCAGTTCTCAAAAGTTTTCAGGCGATTGAACAGACAAACTTCTATGATTCCATCTATTCGCCAGTCATTCTGATTACCAATGCCGCTATCGTTGCCTTTGTGATGATCTTCTCCGCTTCCAATTCTCCGGCAGTGCTTTCTTTCTTCGGCATGTCGGTTGGTACAGCAGCAGCTGTATTGAATTATATTGCCCAGATTTTCGGCCCGCTTGAAACCATCGGGATGGAAATCCAGACGGTGCAGTCAGCCGGAGCAGGTCTCAAAAGAATCAATGCTTTCCTGGTGGAAGAAGAAAGATGGCAGCCTAAGCATGAAAATGCAGATCCTGATGCAGATGCCATTGTTCTGCAGGATGTCCATTTCTCCTATGAACCAGGCAAAGAAGTTCTGCATGGGCTTTCCTTCTCTATTCCCAAGGGTGGTGCAGTTACCCTGACGGGCAGAACAGGTGCCGGCAAGAGTACCATCTTCAAGCTCATCATGGGCATGTACAGACCGGAAGAAGGAAGCGTCAGGATTGAAGGCAGGGAAGCTGCTTATATAGATGACAAGGAAAAGAGAGATCTTTTCGGCTATGTGGAGCAGATCTTCACGCCTGTTAATGGAACTGTAAGAGAACAGATTACGTTGGATGATCCGACGGTTGATGATGCTATGCTTGCCAAAGCGCTTGAAACGGTCGGGCTGAAGGAAACCGTCAGTTCTTTTGAAAAAGGACTGGATACCCCGTATTCGCCGGATCTTTTCTCCAAAGGACAGACTCAGTTATTATCCATTGCCCGGGCCGTCGTCAAAGATCCCCAGATTCTTCTGCTGGATGAAATCACTGCCAATCTGGATGCGGCAACGGAAAATGAAATTCTGCAGGTTTTGCAGAAGGCAGGGGAAGGCAGAACTGTTCTGTCGATTTCCCATCGTCTTTCCGCTTTGAAGGGCATGCAGGAAATTGCCATCTGAATCATCTGGAAACGGACGAACAAGTCCGTTTTTTCAGTATGCATGTATGACAAAGCCAGGTGCTATAATGGAAAAAGCAGAACAATTCCGGGTGACCTGTATGATCAGACAAAGACTATTTGAAAATCTGAGTGATGAAGAATGCGCCAAGCTGGATCACGCCAGGCAGAGAAGTGAAGAAAATGAAGAAAAATTGAAAGTTTCCATGGTTTCCCATCTTTCCACTTTGAATGACGGCATCATAGCCATTTTCATTACGGTTATGATGCTTGAGATCCCGTATCCTTCTTCTTCCGCTGAAATCGGTACTTTCGTATGGTCTATTCTTGTTTTTGCGGCAAGTTTCTTTATCATTGCGGATTTCTGGTATGATTCCAAAGGTATTTTTCAATCCATGAGTGATGCAGATCATCTGACGGTTGTCGCAGATTTTGTGTATCTTGCCGTGATGGCTCTGATTCCGGTTACGACCAAGTGGATTATGAATGTGCAGAGCAGGGACGCGTCCATCTGTTTCGGCATTGTGTATTTCCTGACGGTGCTGGCTCAGGAGTTTCTGCGTTTTTCTGCTTTGCGGCGGAAATTTGTCCATTACCGGGGCCTGATTGTGCGTCTGTTTTCAATTCGTCTGGCAAGAATATGGATGTTGATTGCAGTTCTGCTGGTTCTTTCCTGGTTTGTGCCGCAGTTTGCCGCAATTGCCTATATCATTCTGCCGGTATTTTCATTCTTTATGCCGGCGAAGAAGAGAAATAAGATCTTCTGAATCTTTGAAAGCGCTTTATGGAAAAAGAAAGTGTGAGTCTCTATAATAAGTAGTAACAGAAGAGGAATTCCCATATGATTTATGTGACAGGAGATACGCACGGCGGTTCTGATGTCCGCAAATTGCTGAATCCGAAGAACACCAGCATGTTGAAGAAGGGAGATACCCTGATTATCTGCGGTGATTTCGGTTTTGTCTGGAACTATAAGAAAGAAGACAGGAAGGAAGCCCAGTGGCTGGACTGGTTCAATGACCGTCCTTATACAACCGTCTTTGCAGATGGCAATCATGAGTGTTTTCCAAGACTTAATGCATATCCTGAAGAAGAAAGATTCGGCGGCAGAGTCAACGTCATCCGGCCTAATCTTTATCATCTCAAGCGGGGTGAAATCTATACCATCGAGGGCAATACCATCTTTGCCTTAGGCGGGGCAAGAAGCCATGACAGAGGTCCCCATATCGATCACAACACCGGCATCATCGGCAAATACTGGTGGGAAGAAGAATTGCCGAGCCAGGCAGAATATGATCATGCGACAGAGAATCTGAAAAAAGCAGATAACCAGGTTGATTACATCATTACCCATTGTCTGCCTTCCACTTTGCAGGATATCGTTACGGAAGGAAAATTCCCGTTTGATCCATTGACGGAATATCTGGAAGCTCTTCGCATGAAAGTGAAGTACAAGCACTGGTATACCGGTCATTATCATATCGATCGTGATCTGAGTGATAATATCTCCGTTGTTTTTGCCAAAATTATTGAATTGGGAAAGCCGGTCAGAAGTTCCGTTTCCGTACCAGGCAGTCCGGTTTACAAGAAACAGGATAAAGTAACCTTTATGCTGGACGGCAATGCGTGTCATGGAACAATCCGCAATGTGTATCCGTGGGGAACGCTTCGTGATCATACGACGCCTTATTATGATATTGTGCTGGATGAGCCGGAAACGGGAAAAACGGTGCAGATCAAAGAAGGGGATATTGTTTCTCTTTCCGAACCTGCTGAAATACGTGAAGATAAGTGAGCTGTTTTCAATTCTGAAACAGCTTTCTTTTTAGCTTCTGCTACAATCGTTACAGGAGATTTTTTTATATGGAAAAAACAAAAGGAAATGTAGATCTGCTGCACGGGCCAATTCTGAAGTCACTGATTGTCTTTATGATTCCAGTAGCGGTCTCCAATATTTTTCAGCAGCTGTACAATGCAGTAGATACTGCTATTGTCGGCAATTATTTAGGGGAAAGCTCACTGGCAGCGATCGGTGCCTGTGCGGCTGTTTTTGAAATGATGGTAGGTTTCTCCTATAGTCTTGGCACCGGGTTTTCAATTGTCTGTGGAAGAAGCTATGGTTCTCAGGATGAGGATACGATGAAGAAGTCTGTTGCCGGCTCTATTGTCTTAGGTTTATTGACGTGTATCGTTATGACGGTATTGTTCTTAGTGATCATGAAACCATTGCTGGTATTGATTCATACGCCGGCAGAGATCATTGATGAGTCCTATTCTTATATGTTCTGGATTGAGATCGGCTTAGTAGTCATGTTTACATACAACTTGTGTTCAGCGATGTTACGGGCGATCGGCAATTCCATCATGCCTCTGGTATTTTTGATCATTTCCTCATTATTGAATATCTTTCTGGATATTCTCTTCATTACATCTTTCCATATGGGGGTTGCCGGAGCGGCCATTGCAACGGTCATTGCCCAGGGTGTTTCAGCAGTTCTATGCATTATTTACATGGTAAAGAAGACAAAGATTCTGATTCCTTCCAGAAAACATTTCCAGATTGATAAGGATCTGTATATGGATCTTGCCGGCCAGGGTTTCTCCATGGCTTTAATGGGATCCATTGTTTCGATCGGTTCCATTATTCTGCAGTCCGGCATCAATGGTCTGGGCACAGAGATCATTGCCGGTCATGTTTCCGCAAGAAAGATTTATGCAATATGCAACCTGCCGTTTATTTCTATGGGTATGGCAGTAGCTTCCTTTATCGCTCAGAACAAAGGCGCAGGACAAGGAAAACGTATCCTCAAAGCCATGCACGCTGCTTATCTCTATGATGTCATCGCGGCTGCTCTGGTTACATTGATCTTGTGGCCGGCTGCACCGGTCCTGGTCAGATGGATTTCCGGTTCTTCCAATCCGGTCATTGTGAATAACGGCGCAAAGATGTTACGGATCGTCGGTCCTTTCTATGCAGTATTGGGCATATTGATGCAGACAAGATTTGCCCTTCAGGGCGTTGGTTCCAAGATTATGCCTTTGTTCTCATCGGTCATTGAATTAGCGGGCAAGATCATCTTCGTGTGGCTGCTGATCCCGGTATTTCAGTATGATGCCGTTGTCTGGTGTGAACCGATCATCTGGTGCTTTATGACCGCTTATCTTCTCTTTGCCTTCTATCGGAATTCTTATGTCCGTTCCATCCGGAAAGAAGCATAAATACAGAATTCAAAGAAATACAACGAAGACCAGTCATATGGACTGGCCTTTTTCATGCAGGAAAGGACAGAGACTGATACAATGTACAACAGTCTCAGAAAGAAAAGGAGAATGGATGATGTATCAGCTTGCCGCAGTGGATATGGATGGAACCTTACTTACATCAGACAAGAAAATTCTGCCGGAAACAATGGCGGCAATGCAAAGAGCTCTTTCTGAAGGAAAAAGCATCGCTCTATGTACCGGCAAGCCCCTTGCCGAACTGAAACCTTATGCTTCTCTTCTTTCGCTTGTGCCATATGCAGTTCTGGAAAGCGGCGCATTGGTATATGATCTGAAAAACAATAAGGTGCTTGCAAGACACACCATTCCTGCTCAGGTTGTATCGAAAGTGCTGCCTGTGATTGAAAAGGAGGACATCATGCCGCATGTCATGATGCACAGCCTGTCATACATCAATGCCGCCGATCTTGAAAGAATGGATCATTATCTGCTTGGCGTATATTCTCCTTTGTATCATGAAGCTGCAACACTTGTCGGAAGTGTCACTGATCTTGTGAAAGAAAACATGGATGATATGGAAAAGATCCTTCTGCATCATGCGGACAAAGAAGCCTGTGTGCGTACGCATGACAGACTTGCAGGTTTAAGCGCAGAGATGGTTTATGCAGAAACAGCTTCACTTGAAATCAGTCCGCAGAATGTCACGAAAGGAACCGGTCTGAAGGAATTGGCAGAGTGTCTCAATCTCGATCTGGATCAGATCATTGCGATAGGAGATGCGGATAATGATATTCCTGCTTTGAAAACAGCAGGACTGGGTATTGCCATGCAAAACGCAAATGAATCCGTGAAAAGCATTGCGGATGTCATCACCGGCGATAATAACCATGACGGGTGCGGTGATGCGATCAGGAAATATCTTCTCAATGAAAATCGGTAATTCAATTAACGACCAGAAAAAATGACCAGACTGGTAGTCAGAATCAGCTGGTTTTTTTAGTCGTTCTCAGCATTTCAAAATGAGGAATGCCATCTTCAAGATACCCGTCTTTCTGAACGACAAACCCCAGACTTTCATAAAAGTTCCTCAGATAAGCCTGACCGGAAATTCGGATGGCATCTGCTTTCCAGAAAGTTGTAATGTAATCAATGGCTCTGGTGAAAATAACTCTCCCATAGCCTTTTCTTCTTTCTGATGCCTTTACGACAAAGCGACCGATCGAAGGCTCCTGATAGGAAACACCGGCGGGAAGAATTCTTACATAGGAGATGATCGTGTCTCCTTCTTTATAATACATATGCATGGCTTTTTTATCCTTGCCGTCAGGATCCTGATAGGGACAATTCTGTTCAACTACAAATATTTCTGCCCTAAGTGCAAGAATGTCATACAATTCTTCAGTCGTTAATTCAATGAAGCTTTTCAGAACCCAGGTGCCCATAGTCTGTTTCCTCTCTTTTTTGCGCTTATTATATGCATGCTTTTATTGAATTGAAAAGAAATAGTATACTGAATACAAGGAAATCATCATGGAAAAAAGCCTGAATGAAAACAGCTATGATGCCATTGCAGAAGAATGGGACAGGATCCGTTCTTCTCATCCGGTAGATCCCTGCATTCAGAAATGTGCAGAACTTGTGAAGAAGGACGGACATATTCTCGATATCGGCTGCGGCAGCGGAAAACCAATTGATTCCTATCTGATCCAGGCAGGCTTTCAGGTAACCGGGATTGATCTTTCTGAAAAGATGGCAGATCTTGCAAAAAAGAATGTACCGGCAATGGAAGTACATCACGCAGATTTTCTCAATTGGAAAACAGAAGAAAAATATGATGCTTTGATCGGCTTTGATTCCCTGTTTCACATTGATGAACCAAGGCAAGCTGAAATCTATCCCAAAGCTGCAGAATTACTGAAACCAGGCGGGTATTTTCTCTTTACTGCAGGAAATAAAAGGTCTTCTGTAACTGGAGAAATGCTGGACAGAGAATTCAGCTATGGTGCATTGGATCCGGAAGAAATAAAAAAGACTTCTTGAAACAAACGGTTTTGAAATCATCCGCTTTATATTGAACTATGAAGATCCTGTAACAGGCACAAGGGATCTTATCGTATATGCCCGAAAGGAGAAGGTATGAGAATTGCATCGATCGGTTACGGAAACATGGGTGCGAAATATGCACGCATGATATATGACAATCTCATTCCGGACATGACGCTGACGTGCGTGTGCGTGCATCATGCTGAGACAATTGAAAAGGTCAGAGAAGACCTTGGCAATGATGTCGTATGTACAGTCGGGAAAGATGATCTCTTTTCCCATAGCGATCTTTTTGATGCAGTTCTGATTGCAGTACCGCATCCTTCTCATTTTCAGTATTTCAAAACAGCTGCAGAGAAGGGCAAACATGTCCTGTGTGAAAAGCCTGCTTCGATTACTGCAAAGGAAGCAGAAGAGATGGAAAGTCTGGCAGAAGAAAAACATATTACCTATGGTCTGATTTTCCAGCACCGTTTCTTTGCAAGAAACCAATATATCAAAGATCTTCTTGAGACAGGAAGGCTTGGAAAGATTGAAAGAGCAGATCTTTCCATGAGCATGTTCCGTACGCCTGCTTATCACAAGGCAGGTTCCTGGCGGTCCAGCTGGAAAGGAGAAGGCGGGGGTCTTTTGATCAACCAGGCTCAGCACGTTCTTGATGTATACCAGTGGCTTTTCGGTATGCCGGAAGCGCTCAGAGCCGATATAGAATTCGGCAAGTACAATGATTTCAATGTGGATGATCAGGTATCCATGAATCTTTACTATAAAGACCGCATGAGTTCGCATTTATTTTTCACAACCGGTGAGCCGCATGAATTTGTGAGACTTGAGATTGCCGGTACGAAGGGTTCTCTGATCATGGAAGGCCATGAAATCACCCTGCATATGTTCTCCGAAGACCAGCGGGACTATTGTGCAGAGACAACCTGCACGAATGCCAAAGAACTTGGTATCAGGGAAGAAAGAATCCGGATGCCGGATGATGACAAGGATGCTAAGCAGAAAGTCCTGATCGATTTTGCCCAGGCAGTAAAAGAAGGAAGAAAGCCAAAGGCAGACGGTACCGCAGGCATTCATGCGCTGCAGTTATCCAATGCGGCGTATCTTTCAGCCTGGAAAGGACAGAAAGTCAATATTGAAACAGCATGCGAAGAATATCCTGTACAATTAAAGAAAAAGATTGCGGAGGAAGAAGTATGAAACGGAAATTTCTGATTATCGGATCCGGCTACCGGGCAGCATTCTACGCAAGAATTGCCCTGGGCTTACCGGAAATGTATGAAGTTCCTCTGATGTATTGCCGCTCTGATGAAAAAGCAGCCAAAATGAGGAAGTTGTGTCATATCTTTACGACAACTTCCATTGATGATTGTCTTGCCTACGGGGCAGATTTTGCGGTTGTTGCCGTGAACAAGGCATCCATCGCAAAGGTATCCGTCCAATGGGCAGGCTATGGAATTCCGGTTTTAGCTGAAACACCGATCGGGATGACGTCTTCTGATCTGAAGCTGGTGGAAGACGCCCTGCATCAGGGCAGACATATTGAGTGCGCAGAACAATACCGGTATGAGCCGGTTCATTCTGCCTGGTTATCTGTTTTGAAGACAGGCATCATTGGCGAAGTCAGCCAGATGACTTGTTCTGCCGGCCAGTATTATCACGGTTTTGATCTGATTACTTCCTATCTGCAGAGTGAAAGAATCCCCTGTGATATTCATGCCTTTTCTTATTCTGCACCACTCATTGAGACAGATTCCAGAGAAGGCCTGATAACGGACCGTAGAAAAAAGCTGGAAACCAGGACCAGTGCCGTCTTGAAATTTGAAAACGGAAAACAGGCTTTTTATGATTATACGGATGTTCAGGACAGGTCTTTGATCCGCAGGAAATATTTCAATGTCAGAGGGACTGCCGGAGAAATTACCAATGCCAGAATTTCCTTTGTCAATCAGGCAGGGCATGTCGAAAATTATAAATTGAAGAGAAAGCTCAAGCAGGATGGTTCCGGTACTGCCGCTTTGTATCTGAAGGATACCTGCGTGTATGCCAATCCTTATCCTTCTTCTTCCTTAAGTGATGATGAGACCTCTATGGCATTGTGCATGGATCGTCTGTTTGACAAGAGGGATCCGGAAAGCATCCGGGATGCCTTGTATGATGCTAAGTTCAGAATCTGCATGGAAGATGCCGTGCATACACCCTTTATCCTTGTGCATTGCCAGCCGGATTGATTATCAAAAAGAAGAAATCAGATAAATTAACAAAGAAAAAAATGCAGAAGACAAAATTTGTATTTCTGCATTTTTCGTAATCAGAATAAATGGAAATGCCGGCATGCATTCAGGATGCCGTCCTTGTCTACGTCATCGGTAATATAATCTGCTTTTTCCTTCAAAGTTTCAGCAGCATTGCCCATGGCAACACATGTCCAGTCATCAATGAACATGCTCAGATCATTGAGACCATCGCCGAAGACAATGACATCCTTGTAACTGCCGCCGAAGTGATCGACGATTTTCCGGATGCCGTAAGCCTTGTCTGCTGGTTCTACAAAGAGGTATTCCTTGTGGAAACGGCAATGAGGCAGTTTCTTCAGGGTTTCCAGTTCTTCTTCGTGCGGGGCATAGCAGGCAACATATACTTTGTAAATATTCTTATAGTTACGCGGATCGAGACCATCTACGACTTTTGTTTTCATATAGACATCATGCGTGAATTCATAGAAGCGGTTGTCAGGCGCATAGCGGATCACGGAATCTTCTGTCTGCAAAGCCCAGATGAAGTTCTTTGCCTTGCATTCATCAACCAGCTGACAGGCAGGCTCATAGTCAAGCGGGGTAATGGAAAGCAGCTGATCATTGATGGTTACCCCATAGCCGCCGTCCGATACCATGTTTTCAAAACCCAGCTGGTGCATGTAATTCACTGCCATGGCATGGGCTCTGCCGGTCGCAATTGCCGTAAAGTGACCTGCATCTCTCAATTTCTGCAATGCCAGTTTCGTAGATTCCGGTATGTATTGTCTGCCTGGTGTACCGCAGGCAAGAGTTCCGTCAATATCAAAAAAGAGATATTTCATTTGTCTTCCTTTTTGATCAGAACGTTATGAGGACGGTAGTCCATGGTTGTCAGAGCATGCACAATATTGGTAATACCGGGATCCTTCTCTGAATCAAAGGAAGCTTCTTTGCTCAGCTGATCGACTTTGACATTGATGCCGCCGATTTTTTCCAGGGCACTGGTAACTTTCATGACACAGGCACCGCATGCCATGCCGTCTACCGTAAGGGTTGTATGATACATGGAAACACCTTCTTTCTGTTTCAGAGTATAGCAGATTTTGTGACGCAGATTTATTTCATGCATTCTGTTTTGTACTATACTGAATCCATAAAAAGAAAATGGGATGCGTAAGAAAATTGCAATAATGGTACTGCGGCAGGGAGTAACTGTATGACACAAAGTCAGCCAACAGCGTCAATACAGATGAAGGCAGAATGAACACGGTTATTGGTAAAGTTTTAGTCAATGCGCCGGATCATTATCCAGGCATGGCTCAGGATGCAAGTGCCGAAAGAAGGACAGAAATTCCCTTTATTGACGGTGCTATTGTCCCCTATGCTGAGGCAAAGGGCATTGAAGTAACGCTTACCTGAGCTGCCTTTGATCTGGCCAGAATCAAGAAACAGGCATATCCAGCCAGGCAGGCTAAGTAAAAAGAAAGAATTCAGACAGAAATACCCGGACCTTTGCCTGTTTTCTGATATCCCGCTTATATTTCATAGGAAAAGATTTTTCAGGAGAAAAGCAACATGCAGTATACATTCATTTATCAATCTCCCTTAGGAAAGATCCTGCTTGCGGCAGACGATCAGGGACTGACCGGTTTGTGGTTTGAAGGACAGAAATACTTTGCACAAAATCTGGATCAGAACCATATGGAAAAGGAAACGCCGGTGCTCTTTCAGACCAGGCAATGGCTTGATCTCTATTTCTCCGGAAAGAATCCGGACTTTCTGCCGCCGCTTCATATGATCGGCACTGATTTCCAGAAAGCAGTCTGGAAAATTCTTCTCTCTGTTCCATATGGAGAAGTGACAACCTATGGAAAAATTGCGCAGAAAATAGCAGCAGACCGTGGTATAGGGCATATGTCAGCCCAGGCAGTCGGCAGCGCAGTCGGACATAATCACATTTCCATCATCATCCCCTGTCACAGGGTAGTCGGAACTGACGGAAGTCTTACAGGTTATGCCGGCGGCATAGAGAAGAAAAGGATGCTTCTGAAACTTGAAGGCCTGGAGGAGAAGAAAGCTGATTTCTGAAGCATATTAGTCAGAAAAGAAGCAGAAGACAAAAGAAAAAGGAATCGCTATGTTCGAGCTAAGTGTTGGTCCCGGTATCTGAATTAGTCTCCGCAAATATGCCATAGTGGTATTCCTCGTAGGCCGTGCGGAGATCTATCG
>OMXQ01000082.1 GCA_900315065.1 uncultured Erysipelotrichaceae bacterium | reverse complement strand
CTGCAGCTCCTGTTACCAGCCAGATTCTGTTCTTATTTTCTACATTTGTGTTTGTCATAATGTTCTCTCCTTTATTGATTACAACTGCATTGTAGGAAAAGAAGAAAGCGGAAACGTTGCGATTGTGTTTCTGAATTGTTAATTGTTAAAAGTGTCTGATACTTCTCAGACAAATAAAAAAAGGCAGGAAAGAAACGAACCTGCCTCAAGGGGAAACAACCGCTGCTCTTCAAGAGGGAATTAATGAAGATTCAGCTTGGATAAATCAACACCTGCCTGTGCCAGTCTCTTAGCAACAGCTGCCATATATTCATGCGCACCATGCTTGAATGGGCCGTGAACACCGAGAGTGAAATCCAGGAAATCATTATATTCCGGACTTACATGTGTCTCCCAGTGAGTAATTTCATCCTTTTCGTTTGTTTTGACAAAACCATATGCATAGAAATCATGCATTACACCGTCCTTGTCGTGGCCGCCGAAGTGTGTCTTCATAACGAAGCCGTCTTCAGATGCCCAGGATTCAAAGGAAAGCGGCTTCCAATCCGGCAATGTAACGCTGTAGGAAGTAGCTTCCATTGTTGCACTTGTCTGTACGCTCATCGGATTCTTGGCAAGATCGATGACGTTGTCACCGAAGTACGGGGAGAAGTATGTTGCGTCTGGTGCAAACTTCCATTCGTCGTAAGTTGCGCCGTCCTTAACGCTCTGCTTTGTATAGGCACTATGATAGCTTTCTGCCATTGCCTTATGATGCTGTAATCTTTCTTCTAATGTCATGTCTGTTCCTCCTGACTACATGAAACATTGTATTCTCTCAAAAGGAAATGATTGTTTCTGAATTGTTTCTGATTTGTTAATTTGAAGAAGAAAGAAGACAGGAAACTGAACAAATCAGTCTTCCTGTCAGAAGAACACATTATCTGGATTCTTTCTCTTTCTAAACACTTTTTTATATTCTTCAATATATAGATTCTATCTGTATCTCAGAAAAATAATAAGTGAAGCAGCAATTGCTCAGCCTCCCTGCGGATTGGATTCATAGGCAAACCCTGCCTTATCATAACGAAAACGCGTCTGGGAATACTCAAAAGGCCTGCCGTCAGCCAGATACACAACCTGTTCCACTTCCAGAACGGGATCATCCTTCCGGCAATTCAGATACTTCTGATCAAAGGCATCCGGCTTGTCCGCATGAATATGACGCTCTGCTTTCCCAATGGAAAGCTTCAATGTATGACGGATATGTTCATACACAGAATGATTCAGAACTTCTTTTGTAATGCCGGGAATCACCTGCACCGGCATAATGGTATATTCCAGGGCATAAGGCTCATCGTTCAGCAGACGAAGACGGATGATATCATACACAACTGCTTCTTCCGGCAATGACAATCTTTCTAGTTCTTCATCCTGGCCGAAACGGACTTCAAAGGAAACAATCCGGCTGTCAACACTGCCATGTGATTCTGTTTTCATGCCTCTGTATTCTTCCACCGGCATATTTCTCTGTTCAGCCTGAAAAGAAAGAAAAGTTCCTTTTCCCTGTCCTGCCAGGATCAGGCCTTGTTCCTTAAGCAGATTCAATGCTTTCTGGATCGTTACCCGGCTGACTTTGAATCTTTCTGATAGTTCCTTCTGCTGGGGCAGTCTGCCTGAAGCTGCATATCGTCCATCATTGATCTCTTCCTTTAAAATTTCACTGATTTCCCGATATCCCATATCCATTCCTTTACATATATGTATACATCTCTATTATATGTAAATATCGCGTCTTTTTATCTGTATTTTTACTCCTATAATGAAAATGTAAATAACGGAGGACAATAAACATGGAAAAGTTTTTCTGGGGCAACAGTGTATCAAGCATGCAGACAGAAGGAGGATGGAACGAAGGCGGCAAGTCTTTATCCGTCTATGACATCCGCAAGGCTGGTGAAAACACAAGCGACTGGCACTTTGCCAATGATAATTACCACCACTATGAAGAAGACATGGACCTGATGAAGGACCTGGGCATGAATATGTACCGCTTCCAGGTTTCCTGGTCCAGAGTCGTCAAAGACGGCGACGGGGCTTTCAATGAAGAAGGCTTTGCCTACTATGACAAGTTCATCGATGCTTTGATCGCAAGAGGCATCACGCCGATGATCTGTCTCTATCACTTTGACATGCCGCTTCACCTGGCAGAAGAATACAAGGGTTTCTTAAGCAAAAAGACCGTGGCAGCTTTCATCCGCTATGGCAAAGAAGTCGTCAGAAGATTCTCACCGAAGGTAAAATACTGGATCACTTTCAATGAACAGAACCTCTATTCCACAGACCTGGCATTCACAATTGCCGGTGCAGAAACTAGTGAAAAGAGCGAAAAGGACATGGCCCAGATTACTCACAATGTCATGGTCTGCCATGCGGCAATCGCTGACTATATCCATGAAAATACAGACGCAAAGATCGGCGGCATGTTAGCTTACTCCGAGTGCTATCCGCTTACCTGCAAGCCGGAAGATATCTTAGCTGCCAGGACCATTGATGAGCTTTACAACTACAACCTGCTGGATGTCTTTGCTTATGGCAGATATTCGCCAATGTTTGAAAAGTATCTCGAAAATGCGGATTTCGATATTGAAATCACAGATGAAGAAAGAAAGATTCTCTCTGCCTGCACAAGTGATTATTTAGCTTTCAGCTACTACCAGTCCACCTGCGCAGATTATGCAAAGATCCCGTCTGGCACTTCCCCATTCCTTTACGGCACCTATGCTATGACGAAGAACCCGAATCTTCAGGCAAGTGAATGGGGCTGGACCATTGATCCCCTCGGCTTCCGTGATGTCATGAACAAGATCTATTCCCGCTACCGCATTCCTGTCTTCCCGATTGAAAACGGCATCGGTGTCAGAGAAACATGGGATGGAAAGAATATGATTGAGGATGACTACCGCATCAATTACCACAGAGACCATATCAAAGCCATGAAAGATACCATGAACAAGGATGGAGTTGAAGTCATCGGCTACCTGGGCTGGGGTTTGATCGATATTCTTTCTTCTCAGGGCGACATGGAAAAGCGCTATGGCGTTGTGTATGTCAACCGCGGCAACCATGATCTGCGTGATATGAAGCGGGTTCCTAAGAAGTCTTATTACTGGCTGAAGAAAGTCATCGCTTCCAACGGTGAAAACTTATGAAGTGTCTGATTCTCGCCGGTGGTTTCGGCACCAGAATGTGGCCTTTATCAAGAACAGAAACCCCGAAGCAGTTTGTCAGAATTCACAAAGACCACAGTATGCTGCAGGAAACTGTTTCCCGCAATCTTCCTTTCTGTGATGAATTCATCATTCTTACCAACGCAAAATTCAGATTCATAGCAGAAAACCAGATGAAAGTCTTCCAGGGTACGCCCTATCAGATCATTGCCATGGAAGAAAATGCCGGCATCCTCAATGCAGCAGCACTTGCATGCATGTCTCTGGCCCAGAGTGAATATGTCTTCATGGTTCCATGTGATCATCTCATTTCCAATGGTTCGGTCCAGGATGCATACAAAAACAGCATCCTGCAGGCAAAAGACTATGCCGCCAAGATGAATACCGTTCTCTTTACCCAGAAGGAAACGGAAATTCATCCTTCCTATGGGTATGTTACCGGGCTCAGGGAAGATGGTTCCTTTGCTGCTTTCACGGAAAAGCCGGATGCACAACAGGCAAAGAAGCTTGTAGAACCTTATCGGAACCTCGGCATGTATCTCTTTACAGCTGGTTCTTTCCTTTCTGAAATCAATACCCTTTATCCGGAAACATTCCGGCTCCTGCAGGCAACTTACAGAAACGGCACTCATGATGAAAATGCCTTCCTTTATAACATTGAAGGCAGTACCGTCAACTACGGCTACCATGATATTGCAAGAGCACAATCCAACCTGACCTACTACACAAAGCAATCTCTCTCCTTTCTGCCGGATCTTTCTTTCGTAAAGGACTACATTGCAAAAACAGAACACCGCAAAGCCCTGGCCTGTGACTTTACATGGAAACAGATCGATACTGCGGAAGACCTCTCTTCTTCTTATCTGAGCCAGCGGAATACAGTTTTGGAAAAGTGTGAAAATACCGAAGTCATCAATGACTCAAAACAGGTCATTGTAGGCAGCGGTCTGAAGAATCTGCTGGTATGCGATACCCCGGATGCTTTGTATATATGCGAAAAAGGAAAGTCTGCTGAAATTCAGAATATTATCCGCTCCCGCAAGGAACTGCAGAACATTGCGGATACTTCTTCCCTTTCCTACCGGCCGTGGGGCAGCTATGTAACCCTCGATGAAACTGCCGACAGCAGAGTCAGAAAGGTTACTATTCCGGGCGGTTCCCACATTCCTTCTCATCACCACACGGACAGAAGCGAAACCATTACGATCACTTCCGGCAAAGCCCGCATCACCTTAAACGATATTTCAAAAGAATACACAGCCGGCGATACCATCTTCATCATGCAGAAAGTAGATCACGAAATTGCCAACCCGGCAGAAGAAAACCTCGTCTTCATTGAAACTGCTTCCGGCAATATCGCTTCCGGTGCTTCTGTCCTTACCAGAGCAGAACGAAAGGAAAATGATACCCTGCCGATGATCAAACTGGCAGCTGCATACAAGGATTATCTCTGGGGCGGCACCAAGCTCAGAGATGTTCTGAAGATGCCTTGTGACTATGATGTGATCTCCGAAGCATGGATGATGTCAGCTCATAAGGCAGGCCCAAGTATTGTTCTTTCTTCCAATGATGCCGGCATGCATTTCCCGGACTATATCCATAAATACGGCCAGGTTGCCTGCGGCTGGAAGTGTTCTTCTTTGCAGAACTTCCCGATGCTGGTCAAGCTGATCGATGCAAAGGACAATCTTTCCGTCCAGGTTCATCCGGATGATGACTATGCATTAGCCAATGAAAATGAATACGGCAAGAATGAAATGTGGTACGTACTGGATTGCGAACCAGGTTCCGGTCTGTATGTCGGCTTCAACAAGGACATGACCAAAGACCAGGTCAGAACAGATGTCAATAACGGCACCATCATTGATGACCTGAACTTCTTTGAAACAAAGCCAGGTGATGTCTTCTTCATCCCTGCCGGTACAGTCCATGCCATCGGCAAAGGCAACCTGATTGCTGAAATCCAGCAATCTTCCAACTGCACTTATCGTCTTTACGACTACAAACGTAAAGACAAATACGGACACGAAAGAGAACTCCATCTCGACAAAGCCCTGGATGTCATGAATACCCATAAATACATTCCGGCCGAAGTCGAACAGAAAGAAACCGGTACAGGTACTGTCTTAGCTTCCTGCAAATACTTTGAATCGGAAATTCATGAAGTCAGAAACGAAGACACGATTACGATTGATGACGGATCCTTCCGCTGCATCGTCTGTCTCTCTGGCCAGGGAACATTGTCACTGAAAGATACGACTCTGAATATGCACCAGGGTGAAACAATCTTTGTGCCGGCACAGAATGCCAATGTTCAGATTCATGGAAATATGAAACTGATCGTTTCCCATGTCTGATATAAAACAGCACGAATCCGCTCGTGCTGTTTTTCATTATTGTTACGATTTCTTTTTCTCAGTGTCTGCGTACAATTCACTCAGATCTACTTTTCCGTCTTTGACCAGCTGAATCATAATATCCGCAATCTTCGGATCAAACTGGGTGCCTTTGCACCTTTCCAGTTCAGCCAATACATCATTGATATCAAGATGCCCTCTGTAGACACGATTGGACGTCATGGCATCAAAAGCATCTGCCACCCCGATGATTCTTCCGTAAAGCGGAATTTCTTCTCCTTTCAGACCCTGCGTATAGCCTTTGCCGTCATAGCGCTCATGGTGATACCGGGCGCCTTCTACGGCATGATCAAGACCGGTAAAGTTCTTCAATATCTCGCCGCCGTAATCTACATGTTTCTTGATAATTGCATATTCTTCATCCGTCAGCTTGCCAGGTTTGTTCAGAATTCTGTCCGGTACGCCGATCTTGCCGATATCATGCAGCAGAGCTACCTTTCGCAGATTCTCACATTCTTCTTCCGGCATGCCCATGGCTTTGCCGATGAGAGCTGAATATGCGGAAACACGGGCAGAGTGCTGGCTGGTATAGCGGTCACGGGCATCAAGTGCTCTTGCAATTGCAACGACGCCTTCATTTGCGGTTTCCACCTGCTTTTCTCTGATCAGCAGTTCTTCCTTTTGCTTTTCCTGCTGCTTCTTCAATTTCTGATGAAAACGTACAGTACTGATCACCCAGACAATCAGGGAAACTGCCGCAAGCAGGATGAAAAGGATCAGGATCCGGAACCAGCCGTAATCTGACAAGGCTTTGTCTTTGATCAAAGTACATTCCAGTACTGCCTGCTTCTGCTGATGAGAATCCAGAACAGAAACATGAAGCGTATACTTTCCGCCTGGCAGACCAGTATAGGTAATTTCCTGCAGCTGGCTGTAACGGACCGTTCTCGTTTCTTTGTCATAGCCTTCCAGGTAATAGGAAACTTCAGGATCCGTGACATTGTAATTGATCAATTCCGGCTGAATGGAAATACGCCGGACATCATTTCCGATTCTGAAAGTGTCATTTTCACCAGCTTCCTGTTTTGTGCCGTCAACTGAGATCGAATTGATCCTGAGCCGGTAATCAAGCTGGCTTTTGTCATAGTCATTCAGATTGACCATGTATACGCCCTGGGTCGTACCAAGATAAAAATTCATGGCATCATCGATGTAGTTGCAGGCATCAACTGTCAAGGCAGTGGATATGCCCCATTCATCGTTCAGCAGCAGATATTCCGGTTCAGAATTATCAGAGAAGAGATCTTCTTCCTGCAGAACATAAACGCCGTCTGATCCCGGTATCAGCGTCATCCCGTCATCCAGAATTCTGACGTTGTAGCTGTTGACATCCGGAAGATTCTTTATCTCTGAAAAATCATAGTTTCCGTCATTTTCATTTACCAGACAGATGCCGTTATTGGTAACTGCATACATCTTACCTGAAGCAGGACTTTCACTCAGTCTTCTGACAGTATCGGAAGGCAGTCCGTCTTCCTTCGTCCATGTATCAATGACCTCTCCATCACGGATGGCACTGATGCCGTCTCCGTCTGTGCCTGCTAATAAAGTGCCGTCTTCTCTTTCCAACAGACACAGAACAGGCGAATTGCCGGTTGCTCTGACCAGAGATTGAACAATTGTCCCGTCGCTTTCCACAAGTGAAAGGCCGTCATTTCCGCATGCGGCTATTGTGCCGTCTTTCAATTCAATTGCCATGCGGACCTTGTCATTGAAAAGGCCATTGTCATAATTGATGACAGTCTGACTCCCGTCTGCTTTTACAACAACGATGCCATCTCCGAATGTGCATATCCATAAATTTCCCTTTGAATCTTTCAGAAGACACTGAACCGGTACATTGGCAATGGATTGTGTCAATTCATTATCAACACTCTTCCAGGTCAGAGGATTCAGACATTTCAATCCCGCATCGGTGCCGAAATACAGCAGCCCGTTCCATTCCATTTCTGAATTGACGCCGACTTTTCCTAGTCCGTAAGATTGAAAAAGCGCAGCTGCCGGCGACCGGTACAATTCCAATAAGCCCAGACGCTGAGAAGTCACCCAGAGATTGCCCTGGAAATCTTCAATGACGGAACCGGATGCCCCGTTGAAATCATCTGCCCTGACCCAGACAAAAGAATCTCCGTCAAGATATGCTGTTCCTTCTTCCGTACAGACAAACAAAGTGTCATCTACAAACGTCAGTGAATTCACTGCCGCAGATCTGCCTGCATCCAGTTCCTTTACCTGATCAAGACTGCCCTGGGATACATCAAAAACATCGATATGACCGTCATCTCTGCCGGCATACAGAAGTTCATCTTTTCCGAATACAGCTGCTGTAAATTGATATGCATCATCCGGCACTTTGACGTCTGCTGCTTCATCATTCTGCAATAATGTCAGAAAACCATCTGCGTCTGTAACGGCTGTTTTATGGGAATCATCAAAGGCAAGACTGACGGGCATTTCAACACTGCTCATTTCCTCCGTGACGTGAATTTCTTTCTCGTCAGAAGCCAGTTCCAGCTGCTGCAGACCATTGGAAGTTGCTGCCAGTATATTGCCCTCTTCATCTTCACACAAAGAACTGATCGTATCAGACAGAAGACCGTCTTTCTTCTGTACGGAAGAAATTACATTTTCGTCTTTGACAACAACGATGCCGTTGTCGTTGGTACCGATCCACAAGCGGTCATTATCATCTGTAAAAAGACAATTCACCGCATGAACATTGCCGAAATCCATCTGTATCATATCCTGGCCGTCAAAGCGATATACCCCGTCATAGGTACCGATCCACATCATGCCGTCGGCAGTAAAAGCAGCAGAAGTTGTTTTTTCACAATTGAGCGTCGTGTTGATGGGAAAAAACCTGTGCTGATAAAAATTATAATTTTCTGTTGTACTGGTTTCTTCACCATAAACTCTGGCGGAAGAAGCAGGCATAAACAAGGTCATCAATAAAGCAAGACACACAAGAGATGCTTTGCGCAAAGCGGAAACTATTCTGCTGTTCTGATCATGCTTATAAGAATGCATCTTCTGTATTTTCATAGAAACCCCTCTTGGTATCGATGTAGTTTGTGAAACAATGACTCCGGATAATACCTTTTCTTTACTGTTATGTAAGTGGCTGTCAATAAGGAATTTAATTTTCTTATTGCAAGTGTCCGTAAACTTATTTTGTTCAGCTCTTCAAGCTGAAGCCATTTT
>OMXQ01000111.1:1586-9534 GCA_900315065.1 uncultured Erysipelotrichaceae bacterium | reverse complement strand
CGAATCTGGTCTTGTTATTCACGAGGTCGTAAATAATGGGCAGAAGGGCATTGAAGGACTGCGGGTCATTCAGAATCTTATTGACCATAGCCGTGAATTCCTCACCCTTCAACTGCATGGCTGCCATTGTGACAATGCGTGCCAGTCTTCCATCCTGGATGATGGCGTCCTTGGAGTTGCTGCTGTTGCGGATCTGCGTTCTGGACACTTCATCGGCAGACACCTTGTCAGCGATGGCATTGAGGATTTCAGCGCCTTCCTCAGCAGGGGTATCTTCGCCCCAGATGAGGTTGATCTGGCGGATGATGTCATCCAGCTCTTCCTGCTTGGAGCCACTGGTCATGTGTCCTGCAGTCATCGGTCTCAGCGTGTGCTGGTCATTGGGATTGTCCGGCAAGTCCAGCTTGTTGATGCGATAGTCGGACATGACAAGGCTGTTGATATCCACATCCGTTCCGTCATCTCCGTTGATTCTGTGACTCAGCAGTGTGCAGAAGCCATAGAAGATTTCCAGCTCCGGGTCATCGAGATCAACAATCTGGCTGATGTAGGTGTATGCCTTGCAGTACTTTCTGAGGTTCTTGCGGAAGGTAGAGAGAACGTCAATCTGCTTCTGTGCCTCATCAATCTTGTCCTGGGCACGCCTGACCATGTCGGAATTGCCTGCTTCCTTTGCTTTCAGATAAGAGGCATGCCATGTAATGACGGCATTTCTCTGTGCCTTATAGAGGTCAGACCATCTTTCGGCCGGAGCGGAAAGGCATGCATACAGCTTCTTGCGGTTCTCATCATCCTTTGAGGCATCGCCCATGCTCAGAATGCTTTCGTAGCGGACGTTCTTGTAGGTGGTGTATTCCATGGTGGAATAGATGCCGGAATCATCAAGGTTGGCCTTGATCTGATACACGATATCCCTGTTCTGTGCAGACTCCATCTGTGCTCCGGTATCGTATTTTCTGAACGCATTGATGACCGTTTCCGGGTCATTCACGAAATCCACGATAAACACCTTATCCTTGCCAGAATGCGTCCTGTTGAGCCTGGAATAGGTCTGTACGATCTCAATATCGTTCTGCATCGGCTTATCGACATACATGGCACACAGCTTCGGCTGGTCAAAGCCTGTCTGATACTTGTTTGCCACGATAAGCATGCGGTACTTCTTCTCATTGAAGGCACTCTCGATGGAGACATCAATGCTGTTCATGTTGTCTTCGGTGTAGTCGTAATCCTTCTTGATTAACGCAAACGGGTTCTGCAGGTAGTCTTCATCCGTTTCAAAGTCAGCGTCATCTGGATGGACAGCCTTTTCGCCCTTCAGCTTTCCTGAGAAGGCAACCAGCGGCTCGCCCAGCACCTTAAAACGCAGATTGCTCAGGACACGGTTCTGGTTGTATTCGGGATGAGCGTCAAGGTATGCGGAAATGGCGTACTTGTAGCGAACTACAGCTGCTCTGGAATCCGTGACAACCATGGCTTTGGCATCGCCATCAAGCAGCGGAGCCACGTTCTTCACGAAGTGATCCACGATGAACTTGGCTTTCTGCTTCACATTGGTAGGGTGCAGGGACATCCACTGGGCAATCGTCTTCTTTGCCTTGCGTGAATCGTAGAGCTTCTGCCCTTCATCCTTGTTGGTCTGTCCGATCTGGTAAGCCGTCTTGTAAGGCATATATCCTTCCAGAACGTCCAGAATATAGCCTTCCTCAATGGCCTGGCGCATCGGATACTTGTGGAAGGATACCGGAACAGGCTCACCTGTCTTGTCGTCAATCCTGTCGCTTGGCGTACCGAACAGCGTCATGGTTTCAGCCTTTGGCGTAGCAGTGAAGGCGAAGAATGACACATTCTCAGGATTTGCGCGTCCTGCCTGCTCCTGGCGGATATAGGCGTTGATGATTTCCTCATCCGTCACTTCACCGTTCTCATCGCCTTCGAGCTTCTTCTCGTCGTGTGCCAGCTTCAGAGCGCCTTTCAGCTTGGCTGCGTCAATGCCTGTCTGTGAGGAATGAGCCTCATCAATGATAACAGCGTAATGCGAACCGATGAGTTCTTCATCATTGGCAATTGCTTCAAAGGCATAAGGGAACGTCTGCAGCGTGACAACGATGATCTCACGCTTGTCATGCAGTGCCTGCACCAGTGCCTTGTTCTTGGCCCCATTTGTACGTTTGTCGGCTGTACCGCCGATCATTTCAACAATGCCTGTGGTCTTTTCCACCTGACCGATGGTTCCCTTGATGTTGGTGTCCAGACTGTTGCGGTCAGAAATGATAATGACGGAATCAAACGTCTTGTCACCGTTGGCCTGTCTGAGGCGGATCAGCTGGTCTGCCAGCCATGAAATGGTGTTGGTCTTGCCGGAACCGGCACTGTGCTCGACAAGGTAGGACTTGCCTACGCCTTTTTCCTTCACGTCAGCGATGATCTTCGTCACGCAGTCCCACTGATGGAAACGGGGAAAATACTGCGTTGTGACATCCTTCAGCCTGCCAGTTGCGTCTTCCTTCTTATCGGTTCTGACAAAGATATAGTGCAGGAAGATTCTGAGCCAGTGATCACGCTGGCAGATGTCATTCCAGAAGTAGCCTGTCGGGTAATCCTTGTCTCCGGCCTTCATCGGCGGATTTCCTGCGTGGCCGTCTTCCGTTCCACGGTTGAACGGCAGGAACTTCGGCTTTCTGCCTTCCAGGTTCGTGCACATCCAGATTTCATTCTCGGAAATAGCGAAATGAACAACTGCGCCGCGCTTGAACATAAGCAGATAGTTCTTCCTGCCGCTCCTTGGCTCAACAGGCTTGCGCTCATTCTGATATTCCTCGATGGCATCCTGTACGGTCTGCGTCATTTCGGTCTTGATTTCAGCTGTAGCCACCGGAATGCCGTTGATGAAGAACACGAGGTCAAGGGACTTGTCTCCGGCAGTCTGGTAATGCACCTGACGCATGACACGAAGGATATTGGCCTTATAAGCCTCATCTGCCCCGCGAATCAGCGGGTTGTCCGGGCATTCAGCGCAGCAGGTGATCGTCTGGAATCCGGCATAAGGAAAGCCTTTGCGGAGCGTCTGAACCGTTCCGTTGGCTTCCAGGGAGGCAACCAGACGCTTTACGACGTTCAGCTCAAAGGCAGAGCCGAGCCGTTCCTGCATCTTTGCCAGCTTGTCCGGGTCGAGCCTGCGCTGAAACTCCACGAAATCGGGGAAGTAGATGGCATGCGCACGGTCATAGCCTGCATCATTGTCGCTGACCATCCATTCGCCGCTGTCGCTGAGTCCTTTCAGCTTGCGGGTGATGTACTTCTCAAACTCTGTTTCAAGATGTAATGTATCGTCCATGTTCATGCCTCCGTAGTGCAGTCAATCTTGCCTGTAACGGCATTGTAGATAAGGGATTGCTTGTATTCCTGCAGCTTGGAAATAAGCTGGTTATGTTTCTCAATCGCAGTGTCAATCTTTCCACACATTTTATCCAGATAGGAAACAATCCGCCTTTGTTCTTCAACTGGTGGTACAGGCATTCTTATTTCCTTGATTATTGATGAATTCAAACCGTTCATAATGCTGCCTGTTGTCATAAAGATGAGCTGGTTATAAATGATGTCTGTATTGTCCTTGTCATAAGCATATACAAAGTATTCAGGAAGAACGAAACCGTTCAGCCTTGCTTTAAGCAAGTGTGAATCCATAATTCCAGGTTGGGTATTATGCGGCATTATCTGACATTTGCCGATGGTTCCCATCATTGTGAATAACACATCATCCGGTAATACTGTATATGCTTTCAGTTCATCATACGTTTCATCTGATACATAGTGACGGCTAATACTGAAATCGTTTTGAATGACATTTGCCTGGTTATAAATTTTATACGGACCGTTTTCTATGGTTTTTCCCTTTAATGCACTTCCAAATGGGCCAATTTTAAGTTGACCATCACCTGTTTGAAATAAATACTTCAATCTCTTTACAGTCCATTCGGCGGGAATGTTTCCGAACCACTTGTCACTACAGTCCTTCATTTCCACATTCTGATTCAGTCCTTTGGTGACTGCCTGTGTAATGACAGCCTTACGGTATTCTTCCAGCTTTTCAATGATCTGGTGGTGCTTGGAAATGGCGGAATCAATGGCTGCGCAATGTTCATCAAGGAAAGAAACAATAGATGCTTGAATATTTGCCGGAGGGACAAGCGCATATGTCGTGCGCAGCTTCTGCTGCGAGATGCTATACACCTTCACTCTTGTAAGGTCTTTTCTAATCTGATAACGCCATGCATCTGTCTGAAACAGATATGCAAGATACTTGTTGTTTGTACCTGTTTTGGACTTCAGCGTAATTGTATGATATCCGGCATATACAGGGATATCTTCATCAACATACGCACAGTTCCCGCTTCCAGCCAGGTCTTCAGATGTATCTGCGAAAATAAAACCATTCACAGGAACGAGTGCATAAGGGTTTTCATCTGCGAATTCACTATTAACGTGGCGAATCAGTTCAGAATGAAGATGTACTCCCGTGTTCCATTTTGCATGAATCTGCCCATAGCTGATGACATTGATTCCGTCATCTTGCAAGTCTGCTTTTGTGATTGAAAGGCCTTTGCCAAAAGAAAACAAGAACTTTATCGGAACGGTCTTCCATCCTGCTGGCAATTCATTAACACCAGGGATTCCTTCATTGAGTTCAGTGGTCATTTCAAAAATTCCTCCTCGAAGGAGCCAAGACCTTTCTCAAGCTTTACGATTTCCTTGGCAATGTCTTCCGGCTTCCTTGGCTCTTCATAGTGGTAGAAGTAACGGTTGAAGGAGATATTCGTGCCAACAACGCCAACGCTGTGATCACTCTTGAAATCCATACCCCATGGAATGTCTTCCGTGTCCTTCAGCTCTGGATCAGACACAACTTCACCGTTCTTATCAGTCACAGGCTCGTATGAGCTGTCCTTTACACCGAAGATGCTGATGATTTCCTTCTCAATGACGGATGCTGCCACATTGGGCTTCTCCATCTTCTTGCGGATACTCTTGGCAAACTCACCAGCCCAGGAATAAGGCTTCAATTCGCCGCTATCCGCTTCTGTAAGTCCATTTACCAGCACATTCATGTTGTCGGCGGTCAGCTTGGAAAGCTTCGGATCAGCCTTGAACTCATCCAGTTTGTCTACACTGAGCTGGATCATTTCACGGAGCGGCCTCTGCGTGGTTACTCTGCGGAACATGAAGTCTGTATAAGGAACCATGACGGACTTGCCGCCGTTGTGCCCATCCACATAGGTCTTGACCACCCACGCAATGTCTTCATCATTCATTTCACGGTTCTTGTTACCGATATTGGAGCGCATGGAATGATAGTGCTCTGTTGCGTCAATCAGCTGCACAAAGCCCTTGCGTTCCTCCGGCTTCTTGTTCGTCAGCACCCAAAGATAGGTGTTGATGCCAGTACGGTAGAACTCTCCCGTGCTGAGCTTCACTACGCAGTCAAGGTAGTCATTCTGCAGAATCCATCTGCGGATGTTAGACGGGGCACTGCCGGGCTTGCCTGTAAAGAGAGGCGATGCCGACAGGATAATGCCGATCTTGCCGCCGCCTTCTTCTGCCGGACGCATCTTGGAGATTGCATTCTGCAGGAAAAGCATAGAGCCATCATCCACAGAAGGAACACCTGCGCCGAATCTGCCCATGTATCCGTATCTGTCATGTTCATCCATGACATCCTTGTATTCCACTTCAAACTTCTTGCCATAAGGAGGATTTGAGAGCTGGAAATCAAATGTCTGTCCTCCGAACTGGTCATCATTCAGTGTATCGCCCTTCAGAATATGCTCTGAGAGGTCTTTTGTCTGGTCGTAGATGTCATTATCGTCATTGGAAACATTACGCAGCAGGAGTGCAGCCTTGCCCATTGCCCATGTGGTATCGTTGATTTCCTGGCCATAAGGGACAATGACTGTCGGATGCTTCAGCTTGTTGGAAGTCTTCCATTCCTCAATCTGGTCAAGGGCATCAGATATGAAGCCGCATGTACCGCATGTCTGGTCATACAGCGTCCTGACATTGCCCTTGTCGGCTTCCAGAATGTCTTCCTCATTGGCAAAAAGCATATTGACGGAAAGCCTTACGATGTCACGAGGGGTCATGAAATCTTCGGCATCCTCCGCAATCTCATCGCCGAACTTCTGGATGAGGTGTTCATAGATGTTCGTCATGTCTCTGTCGGAAACAACATCTGTTCCAAGGTCAATGGCGCTGAACTTCTTGCATACTTCATAGAGCAGGTTCTTGTTGTCCAGCTTGGAGCAGACGCTTTCAAAGTCAAATGCCTGGAAGATCTCACGGACGTTCGGGCTGAAAGACTCCACATAGGTTTTCATGGCAGCCAGAGTCTGGTTGCCGATGGTCTTCAGACGGATTGGCGAGATATTGTAGAAGGAGTAGCCGGAGACAGTGCAGTACTTGTCATCCTCATCGCCCCATTCGTTCTTTTTCTCTTCATACTTGGCAACTACCGCATCCCTGGTTGGCTCCAATGCACATTCCAGCCTTCTCAGAAGGGAGAACGGCAGTACAATCTTGTTGTAATCCTTGCGGTCAATCGCATCCCTTGCGTAGTCCGCAATGTTCCATATCATGCTTTCAATCGTTGATGTTTCAGACATATCTACACCCCTCAGAATATATTTACCTACCTATATTATAGGTGCTCTTAGTGTCATTTCAACCAGTTATTTAATCAAGAACGTATAAAGCTATGGAATATTTTCTGCGGATGTATTATGCTCAGTACAGGATGGACAGACGATATGAAATTTAACGTTAAGCTGGATGCCTCGGAGCAGGATTGCCTTGAAAAGCAGTATAAGGAATACATCAGTAAGACAGTCATGACCGATAAGGAGCGGAATGCACTGAAAGAGTGGGTCACGGATGGCAACAGTCCGTATGACAATCCGATGGGGCTATGGAAAGACGGCTTTCATCCAGCCGAGTTTCTGGAAGTGTATCGTGACGAGGAATACATCGAAGAACACACCAATGGAATGACGGCAGAAGACAGAAACAGGTACGCCGCGGAATACTATGGATTCTCTACGTCTGAGGAACAGTAACAGACGCCCATAGGCCACATGGCTTGCAGTGATGCAGCCGTGTGGCTTTTTTTACGCCGTAAATAACGGGACTCGTATGACCTAATAACCTCTGTCATGAAAGTCGCCAACCATAGCGACAAGGAGGAAAGAAAATGACATATTTAGGCAACGCTTTCAGCGCACAGATGGTTTCAGAGTTCCCGGCTACAGTAACATTCGAAGAAGTCAAGCCTGAAACAATTCCTGTTTCCGTTGAAAGCTGTATCGGCCATGCTGATACAGCAAACGTGGTGTCCTCAATCCTTGGGCGCCACGTTGCTTGCAATAGGATTAACGTTCGCCTTGGGCATGGCGATACGTTCTACTTCGCCCAGCTTACCGGCGGTAGGCTTCCGGAAGGAGCGACTACACTTCCCGAGGGTTTTGCTCTCAAATTCATCAAGGCAACCATTGCTTGATGAACGTAGTCTGGTATTAGTCTCTCCTCACGGGGAGGCTTTTATTTTGTTCTGATGCCAGTTTCCGCCAATCATGTGTTTTTCGATGCACCTGCTCAAAATGTCATTTTCCACCAGTGACGCATTTTGGCATACGTGCATGGGTATAACAAAAAGAGCCTGGCTTCCCACCAGACTCCGATATTCGTCATAAAGGCACTGCTTCAGATTTCCACCACTTATTTAGGATACCCGTTATTTCTGGCGAGAACGATCGGTTTCATTCCCTCGCGTTCCGCAAGATTGTTGGATAAGGCAACTTCTCCGTCTTTCAGATAATTCATCAGGTATTCCCACTGATTGTTCAGATAAGTAACTGCCTCTCCAAGCTTGCCGGTCTGCAGATAAGTTACTTTCAGA
>OMXQ01000111.1:0-1535 GCA_900315065.1 uncultured Erysipelotrichaceae bacterium | reverse complement strand
AGTCATGGCATCAAAGAATTTTCGGCGAGCATGACCCATACATCCGACTTTCATCAGAGCGGGCAAGTAATTTGTATATGCCTGATACCCATCTGACTGAATAATTCCATGAAACTGGTTCCCCAGTATTTCATAGAGGAAAGACTGTTCTCGAGTCTTGCTGTAGAAGAACAGAGCCATCTGTTTCTTTTCAAACGGTCCTGTCAGTGCTCCCCAGATCCTGCACGCCTGCCGTCCCTCTTTCTGCAGCCATTCAAGAACTTCCAGTTCCGTTTCATCCATGTTCACCACATGGCACTGTCTGAGATCTGCAGTCATTCGATCGGCAACTGCTTTCAGGTATTTCTCTCCGCAGCGGATTACAAGCTGACAGATATATTGCTTGGAGAATGGAATTCCTTTATTCGAAAGATGCTTTGCAATCCGGTCGAAAGGAAGGCCGAGAATGTACTTCTCATATGCAAAATGTGCAGGGAGTTCCGGAGAAGCAGGAGAATTCTTAATCATCCGCTTCGGCTTCTTTTCCTTCGGCACTTCATGAATGATCGTCTTCTCTTCGCCTTCTTCAGTGATGAAGGTATAGGCAAAACGATGGCAGATGATTTCTTCCGTATAGTATTCCGCTTTCTGGTAATGGGAAATGCGGATTACCTCAGGCGCAATCTCTTTCATCTTGTGATCATCCACTTCAGTGGATTCAGGGTAAAGATCGGTTCTCTTCTTTACGGGAAGCTCCTTCAGATGATCTTTACGAGACTTCTTCTGTTTTGTCTTTTTTGTTTCCGGCTTCTGCTCCGGCTCGGAAACCTCATCCGAAGAGTGATCTGCAACAAACTCAGCTTCATTAAAAAGAGACAGCTGTTCAACAGAAACCAGAGAGCAGTTGGCCAGATACATCTGATACATTGCATCAAGCATCTGATCAGCAGTGAGTGAACTGTATTTCTGTTTGAATTCTGCCTCAGTTTCCACATAATTATTATATCACAGAAGCCTCAGAAAAGCCTATAATTAAGCCTTATTCTGAGATTTCATGCATACTTTTTCGAGACTGTTTCCATGGATCTTTTCTGATCAATTTTCAGTCCCTGCATCAGCCATCCGTACTGCTCCTCGCTGATTACAGCTGAATGATTTTCTTCATCGCGGATCCACTTGAAATGGTTTCCTTTTTCAAGCCGTTTGTAGAATAGCCAGAACCCGGTAGAATCCCAGTACAGCATCTTCAGCTTGCTGTGATCCTTGTTGCAGAACAGGAATATGGAATTGTCAAAGACATTCATATGCAGTCTGTTCTGCACCACCGCAATATACCCGTCAATTCCCATACGCATATCTACAGTTCCGGTAATCAGATACAGCCTGACGTCATCTCTTACCAGTTTCATAATCAGATCCCCAGAAGTCTGCGGAGGTCATCCGTACTTCCGCAGATATTAACTCCATTGATCTCAACCCTGATGAACTCACTAGTGTGATCGGTTACTGCGACCGGAAGCACTTCATAACAATCAGAACCGCAATCATCGACGGCT
>OMXQ01000126.1 GCA_900315065.1 uncultured Erysipelotrichaceae bacterium | reverse complement strand
TGCCTCACTGATGAGAAAGTATAGAAATCAGATTTAGCAATTTGTTAGAAAATATGGATTTCTTAACTTATAGTGACAAAATCAAAAAGTTTTAACATGTTGAAACAAAAAAGAGAAAAAAGCATAATGATTCATATGAAAGAAACAGAAGACAAGAAAAAAGCATACTTCCATTTGCCGGGCTTATTTGAATTCTATGATTTCTACAAAATATTCCTGCCTTTGTATCAGAAACATAGGGAATATTTCTATGAATGGGCAGAAATCGGATCCATCTATGGCGCACCGGGAGAATGTATCTGGGGCGGCGGCAGAGTGGGATACGGAGAAAATGATCCAGCCAAGGTACAGAACCTGATGAAACAATATCATATTTCCGCCCGGCTGACTTTTTCCAATTCCTTATTGCGGAAAGAGCACCTGTCAGATCCGCTTTGCAATGAACTTTGCGCAGGATTTGAAGATGAAAAGAACGGGATCATCATTACGTCAGATCTACTGCTGCACTATATTCAGACGCATTATCCTGAGTATTATTTTGTTTCTTCAACGACCAAAGTTCTGACGGCTTTTTCAGATCTTCAGAAAGAACTGGACCGGAAAGATTTCGCTTTTGTTGTGCCGGACTTCCGCCTCAATAAAAATGAGCAGCTTTTTTCTTTGCCACAGGCAGAAAAAGACAAGATAGAATTTCTGGTCAATGAGTGCTGCTGGTTCGGCTGTACAGAAAGAAAAAGATGCTACGAAGCTGTCAGCCGTCTTGCCTTAGGGGAAGGAAAAGATGATCACATCTGTCCCTCACCTGACGCCAAAGAAGGGTATCTCTTCTCAAAAGCTATGGAGAACCCGGGCTTTATTTCCAAAGATGAAATCGTCAATACATACATGCCTGCAGGCTTTTCCAATTTCAAGATTGAAGGCAGAAGTCTTGGCAGTGCCTCATTGCTGGAATTTCTGCTTTACTATATGACAAAGCCTCAGTATCAAATTCATGTACGGGAAAAGATCTATTTAAGCAATACGCTCGATCTCTTCTGATCTTATAAGAATTTCCGCATACAGGAAGAAACGCTATACAATGTAAACAAAAGAAATGAAAAGATAAAAATTGAAAAACAAAGGAGACACTTATGACACTTCTGGATGATTTGTTTCTTGCAATGATTGAATATGATAAAAATGATCCCAAACGCATTCAGCACTTTACCAAAGTTCATGCTTATGCAGCATTGATTGGAAAAGGAGAAGGCTTATCTGAAAAAGATCAGCTGACGCTGGAAGCTGCAGCATATGTGCATGACATCGGCATTCATCCTTCCGAAGAAAAGTACGGTTATGAAACCGGAAAAACCCAGGAAGAACTGGGACCTGCAGAAGCAGAAAAGCTTCTGCGCAATCTGCATTTTGATGAAGAAGTCATCGCAAGAGTTTCCTATCTTGTCGGCCATCATCATACCTATGATCATATAGACGGTCTGGATTATCAGATCCTGGTGGAAGCTGATTTCTTAGTCAATCTTTTTGAAAACGGGGATCAGAATGCTGACCGGGCAACTGAAGAAATGAAGAAAGCTGCTGAAAGTACTAAGGAAAAGATCTTCAGAACAAAGACCGGTACCAGAATTCTTGAAGAAATGTTCGGCATATGAATTGTTACACGGAAGATGATTTCAAAAACATGACCCTGATTGAAAATACTTCTTTTCTCAATATGGGTCTGACTCTGACAGATTTGTCTTATACCGTCGAAGAAAAAGATCTTGCCTGTATGATGACAATCGGCCACGTAAAAGAATCCATGCTTGGCGGCAGTGTCAGAATCTGTGTGGAACTGCTTGATCATAAAGAAGAACTTCTTTGCAGAGAGGAAAGTTTCATCGAGCGTGATGCCTTTACCGGCAGGGATACTGCAGAACTGTATTTTACGAATCAGGACTTGTCCATAGTTCATGTCATAAAGATCTATGCAAAAGAAAGAACTGCCGGCACCTATCAGAAAAAGCAGATCTTCGATTCTTTTGAAAAAGGAAAAGAGCTGGAGGCACATACTTGTGTCGATCAGGAATCTTTTGAAGTACCTGGAGCTTCTTTCAAGGACATGCATGTATCTTGTGAGAAGAATGCTTTGCGTGTTTCTGTTACTGCTCAAAGTGATGCTTTGCTTGCGGAAGGAGAAAGACAGATTGCATTGGCCGTGTATGTCGCTGCGTATGATTCTGATGGAGATGAGATTATCAGTGACTATGAACGGCTTGTTATTTCTATGGAAAGCGGCGAAGGGGAATGCGAAGTAGTGCTGAAGGATCTCAATCTTGAAAAAGAGACTGCTTCTTTGAAGATCTATGCGCAAGGCATGTAAGAAACAGGAGGTTGAATAATGGAAAACGTATTGGCATGGGCTGTCCTGCCGCCGTTAGCATTAGCTGCCTATATCTGGTTCTCAGACCGGAAAGAAAGAGAGCCGGTTTCCCTGGTTCTGAAGTGTTTTCTGCTTGGTGCATTGAGTGCATTGCCTGCTTCCTTTTTGGAAATCGGCGGTGAAACAGTTTTGGATTTTCTGATCGGCAATGAAACGAGTACGGAATATATGTTCCTTGAATATTTCTGTGTTGTTGCACTTGCGGAAGAAGCATGCAAAAGGTATGTGATTGCCCGTAAAAAAATGTGGAACAATCCCGAATTCAATTATGAATTTGACGGTATCGTCTACAGTGCAGCTTCAGCCTTGGGCTTTGCGGCTTTGGAAAATATCCTGTACATGATGGATGACGGTGTCTTGATGGGCCGGCTGATTCCGGTTCATGCCGTGTGCGGTATCCTGATGGGCTATTATTTAGGACACGCAAAATACTACCAGGCAAGATCCTTTCTTTTCAGATCTACGTATGCCCGGACAATGAGCCTGCTGGTACCGGTATTGATTCATGGTTTCTGGGACTTTGCGCTTTCGCAGGAAAGTGATGAATTTGCTTATGCAGCACTCATCATGATTGTGGTTGTAACGATATTTGCTTTTGTAAGAATTCATAAGAGTGAGAAGGAAGATGCAGCTATTTAGCGTATCTTCTTTTCTGATTGTGGAACAAATTCCAAAAACAGAAAGTTTATAATAAAAAGAGTTGATAAGAGCAGGAGGAATAAATAATACATGGCTCATTTTCCAAAAGGTTTTTTGTGGGGCGGGGCTACCGCTGCCAATCAGGTAGAAGGTGCCTGGAATGAAGACGGACGCGGTCCGGCAATGACCGATGTTACAACCGGCGGTACTGTCAAAGAACCAAGATATATCACTTACATTGATAAAGACGGCAAGCATTGCAAAATGTCCAGAGGCCGTCTCAACAGACTGCCGGAAGGCGCTCATTATGCTATAGAACGGCAATTTATTTACAGCTAAGAAGTCAGATTATTTACAGATAGTTTGACTTCTTTTTTAACGCCTAATCATTTTATCATCCGGTGATA
>OMXQ01000060.1 GCA_900315065.1 uncultured Erysipelotrichaceae bacterium | reverse complement strand
GATGATGAATATTTCTTCCTGAAGATCATTGATGCCAGCAGGAAATTCTCATGACCTCTGGGTACATCTATCAACAGGAATTAGGACTGAACCAAAAAAGCAGGCAGTCACACTTGTGACCAACCTGCCTGCTTTTGAATATCAATGATAAGTATTACAGATCTTCGCCGTTGGATTCGATGATTTCCTTGTAGCGGAAATAAGAATTCTTCGTCTTTCTTTCCAATGTACCATGGCCGTCATTGAAACGGTCAACATAGACGAAACCATATCTCTTCTTCATTTCGCCGGTACCTGCAGAAACAACATCGATCGGTCCCCACCAGAGGTAGCCCATGATATCACAGCCGTCTTCATAGATGGCTTTCTTCATTTCCTTCAGGTGTTCTTCCAGATATCTGACTCTGAACGGATCGTCGATCTTTCCGTTTTCGTCCAGATTTTCATCAAGACCGATGCCGTTTTCAACAACGAACTGCGGCAGGTGATAACGGTCCTGCATAATATTCATGGTATAGCGGAATCCTTTCGGATCGACTGGCCAGGACCATGGCTTTGGTGAGCATTCCTTCAGGAAAGGGTTATTCTTGCCCTTGATGCCGCCGGTATTTGACTGCATGTTTGCATCCTTTGCATAAACAGCAGAACGATAATAAGAATAAGAAATAAAGTCGATCGTATTTTCTGCCATGAGCTTGCGTTCATCGTCATGCATTTCCGGTTTCCAATCAGGATGATTTTCCCATAAAGCCAGAACATAATTCGGGATTTTGCCGAACACCATCGGATCGCACATATAGAAGACTGCCCATCTCTGGGTATCATATGCGCCAAGTACGTTATCAGGATCGCAGTTTTCCGGATAGGTTGCAGTACCGGAAGCAGTCATCATGTTGCCGCACTTTGCTGCAGGATCAATTTCATGGCAGAGCTTTACAGTCCAGGCATTGGCAACCAGAATGTTGTAATACGCCTGCCAGAGCTGTGCCTTGGTAATGGAATGAACCGGATCTTTCTTACCGGCTTCATCCGGATGCAGATTCAGAACAGAAGCACAGACAAAGCTGTTTCTCAACATGCCGTTGACTTCATTGAAAGTCAGCCAGTATTTTACTTTGCCCTTGTAGCGGTTGAAGACAACCGTGACATATCTCTTCCAGAATTCAATCATCTTCGGATTGGACCAGCCGCCGTATTCTGTCATCAGATGCAATGGTGTTTCATAATGAGACAGTGTGATAACCGGTTCCATGCCGTCTTTCTTCATTTCATCGAAGAGCTTGTCATAGAATTCCAGGCCCTTTTCATTCGGTTCTTCCTCATCTCCATTCGGGAAGATTCTTGCCCAGCCGATAGATGTACGGAAGCAGTTGAATCCCATGCCTGCCATGAGCTTCAGATCTTCCGGATAGCGGTGATAGAAATCAATGGCTTCGTGGGAAAGATACTTCTTTTCCGGGTCTAAAGCCATTTCCCATTTGCCGGTTTCTTCATTCCACTTCAGACCAGGATCATTTGAACCGATCCCGACCATGATGTCAGTGACATTCGGTTTCTTGCCGTCTTCCAGCCAGGCACCTTCAATCTGATTGGCAGCGACTGCGCCGCCCCATAAAAATCCTTCCGGGAATTTCATATGATAATTATTCCTCCTTATTCCGCTGTTATCATTGTAGACTATAACAATTGACAGTGCGTTCCAGAAACAGGTATTCGTAATAAAAACAAAGAACAAAAAAAACAGTCCTGCGACTGCTTCTGAAACTCATTTGTTTCTGTATACAATTCTGCCGTTGGTCAGATCGTATGGAGAGATTTCCACCGTTACCTTATCACCTGGCAGAATACGAATGTGGTGAATTCTCAATTTGCCGGCAAGAGTAGCGCGGACATAAGCACCGTTAGACAGCTTTACCTTGAAAGCATTGGAAGCGATGTCTTCTACAATTCCGTCCATCTGAATGGCGTCACTTTTACTCAAGAGTTTGTCCTCCTTTTTTCCCTTTACGCCCTAAATAATAGCATATTTAAAAGAAAAAACCACATTCACATAATTTCCCATAGTATAAACATAATTCTGCCAAAGGGATTTTGTATAAAATAAGTACAGACAGAGATGTCTGAGCTGAGTGACTGCTCCCCCTTAGCAATCATCCAGTGAAATTCTATCCCCTTAATTAATTGAATCATTTTAAAGAGAAGAGACCCGTGAGGGTCTTTTCTCTTATATACTGATTGTATGAATATCCTGCTGAAAGAAAAAATTGAACAGACCATCAAAGCCAGAGGCAGATGCATTCTCGGTATAGACGGACCATGCGGATCCGGCAAAACAACCCTGGCTGCTTCACTTCAGAAAGAATACGACGCTATTGTCATTCACATGGATGATTTCTTTCTGCGTCCTGAACAAAGAACAAAGGAAAGATATGAAAGGCCTGGTGCCAATGTGGATTACGAGCGTTTTGAAGAAGAAGTTCTGCGTCCGCTTGAAGCAGGTTTGTCATTTTCTTATCAGAAGTTTGATTGTTCAGTGATGAAACTGGGAGAGTTTGTTCAGGTGCCGCTTTCTTCTCTTTATATTATTGAAGGTTCCTATGCCATGCGGCCGGAATTGTCGCCGTATTATGATATCAGGATTTATGTGCATGCTTCTCTGGAAGAAAGACTGCGCAGAATTGAAAGAAGAAGTCCGGCAAAAATTGAAGATTTCAGAAACAAGTGGATTCCTTTTGAAAACCGGTATTTTTCTTTCTATGACATTCAGAATCATTGTGATTTCCTGGCAGAGAGTACGCATGATAACGCTTTCATAATCAGCCCGGGACATATATAATGTCATTAGCGATAACTGGAGGTAAACAAAATTAATATGGCTGCAAACAAAATGCCTGTCTGCCCGCATTGCGGGTCCAAGCAGGTCAGCAGAATTGAGAGCTTTTATCACTGCGACAAATGTGAAAATGATTTCGGGCGTGAAGTATTATCTGATAACGGCAAGCCGATTGCCGAAGAAGCAGTAGGTCTTCGTTTCAGAATCGGAGATTATCTGACAGGTTCAATTCATCTGCGCATTCAGGAAGATGAAGGTTCCTGCCTGTATGAGGTATATTCCAGTACCAACGGCGGTGCTGACAAGGTAGCTGATGTATTGCCGATGGAAGATTGGAAGAAGCTCAAGGAAACCTTGATCAATGAATTGTATTTCAATGACTGGGAGAAGGAATATCTGCCGGTCAATGACGGCCAGGGAATCAGGGACGACAAGCCTTGGGAAATTTCTCTGATTGTCAGTGAAGATGAAAGCATTTCCTACCGCGGTGTCGGGGAACATCCGGTTTACTGGAATGCGCTGGTTAAGCTGGTAGATCCGTTCTTTGCCAAGCTTGATATTGAAAATAAATAATGAGTAAAATCGGGACAAACCGCGGATTTAATCCGGTTTGTCTTTTTTTTTGCGCGTGATAGAATCTACTATGGAAAATATTTCATTGGAGGATTTACTATGGAAATATTAATTGCTGGCGCTGGCAAAGTGGGGAAGGCGCTGACAAAGGAACTGGGCAGTGAAGGACACAATATTACCCTGATTGATTCCAAGGCTGTTGTACTTGAAGATGCCCAGACAAAATACGATGTCATCACCTATGAAGGAAATGCAGCTTCACAGGTAGCATTGAAGGAATCAGGCGTAGAAAATATGGATGTCTTCATCGCTGCTACCAATGCCGATGAAGTCAATATGCTGGCATGCCTGACTGCTCATACATTGAATCCGCGGATCCGTACGATTGCCCGTATCAGAAATCCGTTGTACATTGACCAGGCATATCAGATGAGCGGCGCTTTCGGCGTAGATCTTGTCATCAACCCGGAAAGAACATCCGCTTCTGAAATTGCAACGCAGCTGAAATATCCAGGTTTCCTGAAGAGAGAAACTTTTGCCAAGGCAAGAGTCCAGATTGTCGAACTCAAGGCCACCAGAGAGAACAAACTGGCAGATGTAATGTTAAAGAACATCCACAATGTTCTGAAATCCAAGATTCTGATTACTGCTGTATTGCGCGACAACCAGGCTTATATGCCTAACGGCGACTTTATCCTGAGAGAAAATGACACCGTATTTGTTACAGGCGAACCGGAACAGCTCCATAACATGCTGAAGAACATCGGCGTGATTACCAAGCCTGTCAAACATTGCGTCATCTGCGGGGGCGGCAGAATTTCCTATTATCTGGCCCAGCAGCTGGAAAAGAGCCATATCACTTCCACCATCATTGAAATAGATCCGAAGAAGTGCGATGAACTGGCATGCACGCTTCCGAATACAACAATTATCAACGGTGATGTTTCTTCCCAGGCTGTTCTGGATGGGGAAGACATCGGTGAATATGACGCCCTGGTTTCCTGTACAGGTCTTGATGAATTGAACATTGTAACGTCACTGTATGCAACTGCCAACGGCATTCCCAATGTCGTCACCAAGCTTGGCAGAGGCGAAGACAGAAAACTGATCAATTCTCTGAACATAGGTTCTACTGTTTGTCCGAAGGATCTGATTACCATGCATATCGTCCGTTATGTCCGTGCAATCCAGAATAAGGAAGGCGCCGCTCTGACAATTCATAAGATTGCGGACGGGCATGCAGAAGTCATTGAATTCTCCGTTGACAAGGATACAAAGCACATTGGTGAAGCTCTGAAGGATCTGAAGATCCGCCGGAATGTTCTGATCGCTTCCATCGGATCAGGCACCAGCACCGTCATTCCAAATGGTAATTCTTCTTTCAAGCTCGGTGATACAGTCATTGTTGTTACCAATGCAAGCAGTACTATCTATCAGCTCAATGATATCTTCGAGGCGTAATTTTTCATGAATATCAAAATGGTCATGCGCATCGTCGCATATATCCTCGTTCTTGAAATAGGACTGATGATTCCGGCTTGTCTGATCAGTGCCGTGGACGGTGAGTGGGTTTCTGTTCATGCATTCCTCGTTTCCTTTGTCATTATCGGCATCGTTGCAGGAATCATTCTCTTATTGACCCGCAAGGCAGAAAAAGGACATTTTTATTCCAGAGAAGGGCTGGTTACAACTGGTCTTACCTGGATTTTCATGTCTGCTCTGGGCTGCCTGCCGTTTGTTATTTCCGGGGAAATTCCGCATTATATTGATGCCTTGTTTGAAATGGTATCCGGTTTTACGACGACCGGTTCTTCAATTCTGACAGATGTAGAAGCAATGTCCCGCGGCATGTTGTGGTGGAGATCCTTCAGCCATTGGGTCGGGGGCATGGGTATTCTTGTCTTCCTGATGGCAATTGTTACCCTCGGCGGTAAAAACCAGGGCTTTACCATGCATATCATGAGAGCTGAGTCACCGGGTCCTGCTTCCGGCAAGATTGTGCCGAAGATGAAGCAGACAGCCAAGATTACGTATCTGATTTACATGGGTCTGACTCTGCTGGATATTATTTTCCTGGTAGCAGGCGGCATGCCTTTGTTTGATGCCTGTACGTGTGCTTTCGGTACAGCCGGCACCGGCGGCTTCGGCATCAAGGCAGACAGTATGGCATCTTATAGTCCTTATCTGCAGAATGTCACAACCGTCTTCATGTTGTTGTTCTCAGTCAACTTCTCCATTTATTTCCTGATTCTTACCGGCAGAATCAAAGATGCCTTCTGTGATCAGGAATTCAAGTTATTCTGGGCAACTGTCTTTGCGGCAATTGCTCTGATTACCGTGAACGTCCGTCCTTTGTATGACACATTAGCGACTGCATTGAGACATGCAGCATTTACCGTTGGTACAATTATTTCAACCACCGGATATGCGACCACCGATTTCAATCTCTGGCCGTCCTTTTCCAAGACAATCATTCTCTTCCTGATGCTGGTAGGTGCCTGTGCAGGTTCTACCGGCGGCGGCATCAAGCAGGTCAGAGTTCTGATTCTTTTCAAGAGTCTGCGCAGAAATATTCATAAGTTCCTGCATCCTTCTGAAGTATGCAAGATCGGCTATAACGGCAGAGCCATGGATGAAAGCATCATTTCCAATATCAATGCCTATCTGATTGCCTATGTCATGATTATTGTTGCCAGCGTCCTGATTGTTTCTCTGGATGGTTTCTCTTTTGAGACAAACTTCTCTGCTGTCATGGCAACCTTCAACAATATCGGGCCGGGTCTGGACGCAGTGGGACCAACCAGCAACTTCTTTGCCTATTCTGATTTGTCCAAGATTGTATTGACCATGGATATGTTAGCCGGCAGATTGGAAATCATGCCGATATTGATTCTCTTCTCGGCAAGCACCTGGAAGAAAGCAAGATAACAAACGAAGCAGAAAGTAAAATGAGACTTTCTGCTTTTGTATAGTGTAGAATTCAGACAAGAGGAAACACACATGAACATCGTATTTTTTGATATTGACGGCACGCTTGCGACAGGAACGCAGGTACCGGCTAGTGCCCGGAAAGCAATCCGCCTTTTAAGAAACAAAGGAGATCTTGTCTGGATCTGTACAGGCAGACCTCTGAAATATGCCAAGAAGAATTTTTACCAATATGCTAACGGCTATATTGTTTCCAACGGAAGACAAGGCTTTACCTGCTGCGCAAAGATTTATGACAAGCCCCTTACAAAGGAACAGGTACAGAGAATTTCGAGGACACTGGATCAGATCGGAGCAGGCTATATTTTCTTTGAAGGAAACAGAGGATGTTATTATGGTCCGGACTACGGCTTTGCAGAAATGCAGAAGATCTGGCCGGCAGACTTCTTGAAGAAAGACGTTCCGGTTGATACATTGATCCCTTACAGCTTTGATGTTGTCTTCAAAGACCAGGAAATGAAGAAAAAGATTGAAGAAGAACTAGGTGATCTCTGTGTATTGAATCCTCATGGTCCGCATCCTTCTGCTGATGTGACAGTCAGAGGCTGGGATAAAGGAGACGGTTTGAAAGCAGTAGCAGAATACATGCATGTCCCGCTGGAAAATACCTATGCCTTCGGTGATGGTCTGAATGATTTATCCATGCTGGAAGCAGCCGGACACGGGATTGCCATGGGGAACGGCCAGCAGGCTTTGAAAGACAAGGCAGACTATGTTACAACTGCTATCGATGAAGACGGTGTATATAATGGTCTGAAACACTTCGGCTTGATATGAAAAACAGAAATTTTATTCTCCTGTTCCAGGGAGCTTTGACCAGTTCACTTGCGGCTTCTTTCTACAGCTTTGCGATCAGTTTCTATATTTTGAAGATTACCGATAACAATGCCTTTATCCAGGGCTTTTATCTTTTCCTGTGCGGTCTGGTCTATGTAGCGGCATCCTTTGCGGGCGGTGTTCTGGCTGACAGGTGGGACAGGGTAAAGATTGTTTATGGGACTGACTTTCTGAAAGGCTTTCTGATCCTGCTTTGTCTGTTTCCTTTGTCTTTGATGATGAAAGGAAACAACATTGCCGGTCAGCTTGCCGTTCTGTTCATCATCGGGATTATCAATAATCTTCTGGCAGCAGTATTTACGCCTGCTTCCAGTGCCCTGATTCCGGAAATCGTCGAAACAGATCAGCTGATGAAGGCTAATTCCCTGTTCTCGATTCAGAATTCCTTTGTCTCCATTTTCGGCGTTCTGCTGGCTTCACTTTTCTATGCAATTCTTCCGATCAGAATTCTTTTTGCCGGCATTGGTATTTTGTATTTGATATCCGGAATGACAGAATTGTTTATCCATGTTCCATTTGTGAGAAAAGAAGAAAAAATAACACCTGGTCTGATTTACCGGGATTTTGTGCAGGCTCTGCAGTATCTGTATTCCATGAAGGGATTGTTAATCATTATTATCGGTGCCTTGTTCGTCAATTTCTTCTTTACACCTGTGTCGTCCAATCTGATCCCATACCTGATCCGGACAGACATTGCCAATTCTGATTATCTTTTCCATGAGTTTATGGAACCGGAAGGCTGGTCGGCAGTCTTCTCTGCCATGATAGGCATTGGTTCAGTCCTGATGGCAGTATTTATGGGTGCGCATAAGCAGAAAGAAAAAATCGGGAATACCGTAAAGTTCTGGCTCGGCATTCTGGCAGTGATATTTTCGGCATCTGCTGTTTCTTATGTCCTCCTGCATAAGCACAATCTGAATCTGTTTCTGCTTATTTTTTCCATCGCTATGTTTCTGACAGGAATCGCCAGTGTGGGTACGAACCTTCCGATGAATACTGCTATCCAGAAAATGGTAGAAAGAGACATGCTTGCCAAGATCAACAGTGTCATGACTATCGGCAGCCAGGGACTGATTCCCTTTGCCTCATTATCAGGAGGCTTAGTACTGAGTTCGTTTGGAACCGGTGCCTTGTTTTTAACATGTGCGGCAGGGGTTCTGGTGTGTGCAGTGATGATCTGCCTCTCGCCGGAAGTGTCGAAGATCTGATCAATGGCAGCAATCTGACAACAGGAAGTCTTTTTCGTTTCGTTAAAATATGTGTTGACATATGAGTTAGTTAAAACTAACATATGCTCAGCGTTAGTTAACAACTCTCTTCCCACTCATAATTAACTGTTAACTGACGAAACGTTTCCGATCATTTTTACGGGCATAAGAATGACGGAAAAAAACATATCGTGTCCTCCTCAAAACACATATGAACGCATCGGGATAAAGAGCATATGCTCTTTTTCTTTTGCAATTTCTACTAATCTGATATATTTTATTTGGGATCATATCTGGCATATGAAAATCGAACAATATCGGAAAAATGAAAGGGAGATCGTACAGGATATCTGTATCCGTACCGGTTCCAGTGACAATCTTGTCAATCCGGAACACGCTTTTTTTACTCTCCATATGTATTGCAATCCTTATCTTGATCAGGGGACATGTTTTGTGATCAGAAATGATGAGGATGTCATCAAAGGCTATATCTTAGGCTGTGAAGATTTCCGGAAAATGGATTTTGATTCATACTTTGCAGAAATACGGAATAAGGCACCGCATTTCGTCTGTCGCTGTGATGTCAGTGAGTATGAAAAATACTATGAAGAATATCCGGCCCATCTTCATATTGATATACTGGAAGACTATACAGGCAATGGACACGGTACTGCATTGATGAAGACGCTTCTGGAAGATTTCTCCAGCAAGGGCATCAGAGGCATTATGGTTGGGGTTGCCAAGTCTAATGAGAGGGCTTTTGCCTTCTATCAGAAGATGGGATTCCGTATTCTTGAAGAAAGTACCGATGGTGCGATTTTAGGTATGAAACTGAATGGTGGTGAGAATAAATGAGATATAAACCAGGTGAAGAATTCAGTATTGTGGAATATAACAAGCCGCAGGAAAAAACCGTCATTGAAGAACCGGCCCATACGGATGTCAGCATTTATTCCATGGGCAAAGATACTGAGATCAACGCTGAAAGCAAGCCCTGCTACAGAGTTCTGTTTCTGCACAAAGGCAAGATTGATGCAATTGTCAAAGACCATACCGGCACCAGAGAAATCTGGAAAATGAAGGAAAGAGACTCAATGGTCCTGCCGCCTTCGCTTCCGATTGCGATTCAAGCAAGAGAAGACTCTGTCTGTACGGAAATCCTGATGGGCGAAAAGATGCATCTGAAAATTGTCGAAGCAGGAAAACCCTTCTGGATCGGCGATCTTCTGACATATGAAGAAGGAAAGTCAGTATCAAGGAAAGTCATCAACAGCGGCTTTATTACCATGTGGATTGTAGCCATGGATAAAAATATCAGCACTGGTCAGAATATTTCCACGGGAATTCTTATCATAACTTCTATTGAAGGAGAAGCAGAGATGGATTATGAAGGCAAAACGATTGCCCTCCATGCCGGAAAATTTGTCCTGGTTCCAAAAGGAATTCATTATGAAATCCGTACGCATGATCAGCAATATAAATATTCTGTGATCGTTGAAGTGGAATGAAAGTGGAAGCACCTGCTTCCATTTTTTCTGTCTGTGGAAATTTTCATCAATCCGGAGCTGCTCATATATAATAAGTGGTATGAGCAAATATATATTTCTGGATATAGATGGTACTTTGTATTCAACCACCATCGGAAAAATTCCTGACAGTGCCCAGGAAGCAGTCAGACTGGCAAGAAAAAACGGCCATCGGATTTTCCTTTGTACAGGCAGATCCCTTGCAGAAGTTTCCCAATACCTGAACATGGATGTGGACGGCTTTATTTTAGGGGCAGGTGCCATGGTCTATGCAGACCATAAGCGGATCTTTGATCATCCGATTGATGCCGGATCCATTGCCAGAATCAAAAGACTGATTTCTTCTTTCGGACTTGGCTATTCTCTGGAAGGCAGTGCAGGCGCCTATTGTTCCCCAAAGGGATATGAAAAGCTCCTCTGGTATTTTTCCGGCGGAGTAACAGACAAAGATAAGCAGATTGAAAAAGCTATGGAAAACTGTACCTATCCGGAATCCTTCGGCTCAGAAGAAAGTGATTCCATTTATAAAGTCTGTGCATTCGGAGAAGAATGGAAGCCTGTTTATCCTGCTATTGAGGCAAAGCTGGAAGCACCATTTATTCTGACCAAAGCCATGGACCTGAAAGAAGAACACTTCTGCATCGGTGAAATTACCGACGGCAGATTTACCAAAGCAACCGGAATTGACAAAGTTCTGGATCACTATAATGCGGATGCTTTTGATGCGATCGGCTTCGGAGATTCTGCCAATGATATTCCGATGTTTGAAAAATGCAGGATCGGGGTTGCCATGGGAAACAGCACGCCTGAAACAAAAGAAGCAGCAGACTATATTACAACAGATATATTGGACAACGGTATCTGGAATGCCTTTGTCTATTACGGATTAATTGAAGGTGAACAATAATGAAAATTGGAATTGTCGGAAACGGCGGTATTGTCCAGCAGGCTTTACACTGCCTGCAGGAAGAAAAAATTGAAATGACTGCACTCTGGTGCAGAAACGGGGAAAAGGGAAAGCCTCTTTGTGATCAATATCAATTGAAACTATATACAGACTATGAAGCATTCCTGAAAGATGACAGTTATGACACTGTTTATATCGGTCTGATCAATTCCCTTCACTATGAATATGCCATGAAGGCAGTGGAAGCAAAGAAGAATGTCATTGTCGAAAAGCCTTTTACAAGCAGATATGCAGAAGCAGTAGATCTGATCAATGCAGCAGAAGAAAACGGCGTCATGTTATTTGAAGCAATCATGTCCCGCTACAGCCGCAATTATGATGCGATCATAACAAGACTCGATGAAATCGGGGATATCAAGCTGATCCAGGCAAATTATTCCCAATATTCAAGAAGATACGATGCTTACCAGAAAGGACAGGTCCTGCCTGCTTTTGATCCGAAGCTGTCCGGAGGTGCTTTGTATGATATCAATGTCTATAATGTCCACTTTGTTACCGGCTTGTTCGGTTCCCCAAGATCTGTTCAGTATTTCTGCAACAAAGGACCTAACGGTATCGACACTTCCGGTACATTGATTCTCGATTACCAGGCATTCAAGGCAATCCTGACCGGTGCCAAGGATTCAGCTTCCCCAAGCGGCACTTTCATTCAGGGAACAGAAGGCACTTTGATCTTCCCGGAAAGACCAGGAGTCATCCGCAATGTCCAGCTGCAGAAACACGACAACAAAGAACCGGAAGTGATTGATACTGCGATGGAAGGCAATGCCATGAATCAGGAATTCCGCAGAATTGCTGAAGTCGTTGACAAAAATGATACAACCCAGGCAGCTGTCTGGATGATGCATACAAGACAAGCTATGTCCGTTCTTGATCAGGCAAGAGTTGCAGCAGATATTCACTTTGCGGCAGATGATGTACCGCTGGCATTCAGTGAAGACTATTAATGAAGAAGGCAGAAATGCCTTTTTTCTTTCTCCAAAATAAAAGCACCCTGGGAAGGATGCCTTTACAATAAATCAGAGAATTTCAACTTTGGTATAAACCTTCTGGTTCTGAATACAATTGCCCCAGAAGACGCCTGCCTCTATCGGGCAGTCATGGAAATCCCTGCCTGTACAGAACCTGAGATACGTTTCATCCACATGACAATTGCGGGTAGGGTCATACCCGTGCCATTTTCCGTCAAACCAGATTTCCACCCAGGCATGAGAAGCACCTTCACCTACCGGCAGCCCGCTGACATAACGGGCTGGAATTTTCATCATCCGGCACAAGGCCAGGAAAATATGAGCATAGTCCTGACATACGCCTGTTTTATTCTGTGCGGCTTCACCTGCAGTGGTGCGAACATTTGTCACCCCTGTCTGATAGGTCATGTAGTGATAAATACGGTCGCAGAGAATATCTCCTTCTTCACTGATGTTTTCTGAAGAAGGAAAGGAATCTTTCAGCTGATACAGAACAGGAGACGGCTGCGTTAATAAAGAAGGATAGGAAAAACAGGGAATCGGTCTGCTTTCCGGGATCTTTTCGTCGTCTCTTTCGACAATGCCGCTGACGGTATAGTGGAAGATTTTGTGTTCTTCCGGAATTCTGCCTGTATAGGTACGGTTGCCGAAGCTGTCTCTGCCATAGTTTGCTCCGAAAGGACGGGGACTGATTTCCAGTTTCAAAGAACAGATTTTCTGTTCCGGTGTATCCTGCGGGATGCAGCGTAATAGAAAATCATGTTCTCTGACTGCCTCAGAGTATCTGTTTTCAGTTGTATAGATAAATTTGATTTTGCGCATGTTCAGATTTCTACCAGTTCTTCTGCAGCTTTGATTACCAGGGAACGGTCTTCCGGCAGTTTTTCACTGACCTGCAGCAGATATGCTAACGAAGAGGAACGGGTCCTCACTTCCGTACGCTGGATACGATGAATCAGCTTACTGATTTCCTTGATACAGATTTCATCCGGATAGCCGAGTCTCAGATAGAGACTGACTTTTTCAACGTTAAATCCGCATTTTGTAACGTTCCTGACATTCTGTTCTTCTACATTGTCATCGAAACTGCCGCGGAAGGCAAGAATTGCGTCAATGGTTTCCTGTGCTTCAATGCTTGGCGAAGTGCTTGTGGAAGCAGCCTGCAGGGAATTGACAGCCATCTGCAGATAAGACAAAGTCCAGGAACTGATCGTCTCACGTAAAGTCATGCCGTTGCCAAGCATGCGGTCGGCGGCGACGATGATGGAATCCGGATTTTCACGATCGAATACATACTTGTAGGCAAAGTCTTCATCTGATGTATAGATATCCGGAATGGCAAGCCGCTGGCATACTTCCTGATACGGCATCGGCTTACTATCAATCAGCTTATCATAATATGTCATCATAAAGTGAAGAGAGGTGTTGACGCGTTCAGCATATCTGCCCATCCAGAACAGACGGTCAATTTTATTCAGTGTGAGAGTACCCATGTGTCCTTGAAACCTCCTCCTTGTGAAGAATTTACGATAAAGCCCTTCGGATCCTGAGAGAAACGGGTGAGGCCGCACGGCCATACCCTTGTTCTTTCCCCCCGTCAGCACAAAGGCTCTGAGATCTGCTTTTCTTTCTGTGTGTCCCATGATTTCAAGATCCTGAAAGTCAATGACCCGCTGGGAAATAAAGCGTCTTGGTTCTTTCTGAATCAGGGCTTTCAGTTCTTCCTGTTTTTCCGGACTCAGATTTTTGCCGAATACGACGCCATAGCCGCCTGCTTCCGCGACATCCTTGATGACAAGTTCATTGATGTGAGCCAGCGTATAGTCTCTGTCTTCCTTATAGTAAAGAAGGAAAGTCGGTGCATTGTGGAGAATCGGTTCTTCATGAAGATAATATTCAATCATCTTCGGTACGAAATAATAGATGCCCTTGTCATCTGCGACCCCGTTGCCTGGTGCATTGATGAGAGCGACATTGCCGGCTCTGTAAGCTGCCATCAGGTTCGGCACGCCGATTAATGATTCCGGATTGAAACAAAGCGGATCCATATATTCATCGCTCAGTCTGCGGTAGATCGCTCCTACTTTTGTCGGCATCTTGTCACCGCGGTAATAGATGCAGTTGTCTTCTGCATACAGATCTGAGCTTTCCGCCAATACTGCATTGGTCTTTTCAGCCAGGAAACTGTGTTCGAAATAAGCTGCATTGTACCTGCCCGGCGTCAGGATGACATTGATGCCGCCGCAATTGACGTAGTCCATGACTTCCTTCAGCATCTTTCCGTAATTACGGTTATCGCGGACATCATTTTTCCGGAATGTATCCGGACATACTTTCCGGCTGAGCTCACGGGCAATCAATGGATAGGAAGCACCGGATGGAATTCTGAGGTTGTCTTCCAATATATACCATTCACCGTCTTTTCCCTTGACCAGGTCAATGCCGGAAATGTGGCTGTAGATATTTTTCGGCGGAACAACACCTTCGCACTCGGCCAGGTAGCCTGGAGAAATATAGACAAATTCTTCCGGTACGACTTTGTCTTTCAGAATATTCTTCTCTCCATAGATATCTGCCAGGAACAGATTCAGGGCATTGACTCTCTGAATCAGTCCTTTTTCAAGATAGGCAAATTCATCAGCTTCAATAATTCTTGGGATCGGATCAAATGGAAAGAGTCTTTCATTGAAGACACCATTTTTATATATGCCGAACTTGACCCCGAAGCGGGCCATCTGCTGATTGATCTGCTGGGCATGTGCCTGTAGTTCTTCCAGTTCCATATAAGTCTCCTTTCAGATAATATGCATACATTAAACAGCACTGATCCGAAGGGCTCGATACATACAGAACTGAATTTGGAAAATATATCCTACAAAAAATGAAAAATGCTGAATATCTTACATTTTTCATGGCAAACAGCAGATAAAAATCCGGAATTAATAGAAAAAGTAAAAAATAAATCTGGAAAGCAGAAAAAATTTTCGCGATAACGAAATTATCCTGAATTTCTGTTTTCCAAATATATAAATTTTGATCAAATGCAGATTTCCACATAATTTTTCCACATATCAGCTGAAAAAAAGCGGATTTTCAGAAATAACAGAAAATGCCTTTTTTAAGGCATTTTCTTGTATTAGTGCTAAGACTTTATGATTTTGTCACCCTATCTGACTTTTTGATTTTGTCATGTTGGACAAGTCAATAAATATATTCCTATGATGTAATCAGGAGGAACC
>OMXQ01000001.1 GCA_900315065.1 uncultured Erysipelotrichaceae bacterium | reverse complement strand
TACGCTTACCTCATTTACATATGTGAGTATAGCTGAAGGTCAGAGAAGGGCTGTACGTTCCAAGGTACAACGCCAACACTTAGCTAGAAAAGAGCGATTCTGATTTATTTACAGGAATCCTTCAATTCATAGCGGACAAGCTGGCAATTGCCGATCCCGAAAGCTGCAAATTCCTCATTAGTCATATCACGGAAATAACTTTCCATGAATCTTGAAATCCCGTTATGTGCCGCAAGCAGATAGGTTTTTCCAAAAGAATCCGCACAAATTTCATCCAGCAGACTGTAAACACGATGAGCAGCTTTGAACATGGTTTCTCCGTTCCCGTAGGAATCGATGAAACACAATTTGGCTTTCTGAAAACCGATGCTGCTGCGCGGGGAAGTTCCTTCCCATCTGCCGAAGTTCTGTTCAACCAGACGCGGTTCTACTTTGACAGGAATATTGTTGACTCTGCCGATGATCTCGGCCGTTTCCTTCGCTCTTTTCAAAGGCGAACAGAGGATTTCATCGATATGAATGCCTTCCTCTTTGATCTGCTGTGCCAGAATTTCAGCCTGCTCTCTTCCTTTATCTGTTAAAGGTATATCTGTGGAGCCGCAGATCTGATCAGATACATTCCATTCAGATTGGCCGTGTCTTGTAAAGTAGAGATATCTTGTCATTCTTCTGCCTCCTGACGGGCAAGTTCTTCCCTGCCCATTGCAAGCACGGAATCATCAAGGACGGCAAATACAATGTTGATATCATAGTCTGCATTTGATGTGATCCAGTCCCTGCATGCCTGCAATGCTTTCCGCCATGCCTGATCTTTCGGATAGCCGTAAATACCGGCTGAAATCAATGGAAAAGCGATGGAATGACAATCATTTTCTTTGGCAAGATCTAATGAACTCTGATAGCAGGAATACAGCAGCTGCGGTTCATGAGGATGACCATCATGATAAATGGGACCAACGGCATGAATAATATACTTTGCCGCAATAGCAAAAGCCGGTGTAATCACTGCTTTGCCGGTATTGCAATGTCCGTATTTGTCACAGGCAGCCTGCAGCTTATTCCATCCGGCAGCTTTGAAGATGGCACCGCATACGCCTGCCCCGCCCTGCAGCGAAGAATTTGCCGCATTGACAATGCAGTCACAGCCGGCATTGATAATACTCACTTTTCTGATTTCAATCATGCTCATATTTATCTTCTTCCCTTTCTGCTATAAAGAAAGGCCGCAGATACGGCCCTTCTGTAATCACTATTTCAGAAGATTTTTCAGAAACTTTCTGGCAGAACGGATACCGATATTGATGACTTCATTTTCTGCCCGGTTCTGAACTTTTCTTGCAAAACGGGATGCATTCCGCATTCTCTCTCTGGCGGCTTTTTCTTCCTGTTTCTTTTTTTCGGCTTCTTCTTTTTCTACCTTTTCTGCCGCTTCTGCTTCTTCATTTTCTTTCTGAATCAGCTCAAAAGCACTTTCCGGATCAACTTCTTTGCCATACTTTTCGTACAAAGCAGAACCCTTGAAGAACAATCTGCACTTTGCTTCATCGGCAGCATCCATGGAAGATTCCGGCGGACAGATCTGCGTCTTTTCAACGACAGTCGGTGCCCCTTTTTCATCCAATACAGAAACCAATGCCCAGCCTGTTTCCAGATTCATGATGGCTTCCTGGGTATCAAAAGCAGGATTCGGCCGGAAGGAATCAGCAGCCGCCTTGATCTTCTTTGTTTCAGCCGGTGTATAAGCACGCAATGCATGCTGGATCCGGCATCCTAACTGGGCCAGAACTTCTTCCGGAATATCGGCCGGATTCTGGGAACAGAAGAAGACGCCGATGCCTTTGGAACGGATCAGCTTCACAATCTGAATGACCTGATTAACAAGAGACTTCGGGGCATCATCAAACAGAAGATGTGCTTCATCAAAGAAGAAGACAGCCTTCGGCAAAGCCTGGTCGCCTGCTTCAGGCAATTCCACAAACAACCTGTTCAGCAAAGATAACAGGAACATTGCATAAAGCTGCGGCTGATGGAAAACATCCTGGCACTCAAGAAGAGAAATAACGCCTTTATCATTTTCCTTGCGCATGAGGTCATTCATGTCAATCTCAGGCAGACCGAACAATCTGGATCCGCCCTGCTGTTCAAACTGCAGAAGCTTTCTCTGGATTGTACCAAGAGAAGCTTTGGTCAGATGTCCATACGTAGATGACAATTCATCCAAATGATCAGACGCATAGGAAATCATGGCCTGCAGATCTTTGAGATCAATCAGATCCAGCTTCATATCAGCTGCCATCTGGAAGATAATGCTCAGGTTGCCTTCCTGCGCTTCGGTAAGATCAAAAATCCGGCACAGGAATAAAGGATCAAAGGTTTCCATAGCCATTCTGACCGGAACCCCTCTTTCCCCATAGACATCAAACAAAGAAACCGGGAAAGACTGGCAGGCAAAGCCCTGCAGGCCCATGGAATCAACACGGGAGTGGATCTTGTTCTGATCACCCGGATTAATCATGCCGGTCAGATCACCCTTGACATCGGCAATGATGCTCGGTACGCCAAGTTCCGACAGGCTTTCCGCAATCACTTTTAAAGTCACTGTTTTGCCAGTACCGGAAGCACCGGTAATCAGACCATGTCTGTTCAACTGCGCAGGATTGATGAGAACATCTTTGTCTTCTGCTTTGCCGAGAAGAATTGCATTATCTTTACGCATCTTTTTTTCTCCTGGATCTTACGATCTTTTTTTGATGAATCAAAGAAACTCAATGCCGCCGCATGGACGGATATGAAGTGTATAGCAGCAGCCTTTTCCAAAGGCGCTTTCCATTGTTTCAATATACTTTTCAGAGTTTTCCTTGCGAACAAAAGCCTGAATCGTACCGGCAAAGCCGCCGCCGTGAACACGATAAGCACCATCTTCACCAATCACTTCTTCACTCATGGCCAGCGCCAGGGCAACTGCCTGATGTGCTGGATCAGAAGGAACGGAGATATTCTGCAGATACATCCAGGAAGAACGGCCGCTTTCTCTGACCAGTTTCAGGAAAGTATTGATATCCTTCTTGCGAAGTGCTTCTGCTTCTTCCTTTGCCCGCTTTGTTTCATTGATGAAATGATAGGCACGCAGGAAAGCTCTGTCACCGCATTGTTGGCGGATTTCCTTTACATGAGCAAATAATTCTTCCATGGTGACATGACACAGAACTTCGTGACCCATGACCTTGGCAGCAGCTTTCATTTCAGCCGGGACAAGGCCGTACTCATCGCTGAGATCTGCGTGGCTTGCCTTGACATCCGTCAGAATCAGATCATAGCCGTATTCAGCCGGATCAAAATCAACCTTTTCAACGACCGGCTTTTCCGGATCTGCAAAATCAATTGCCGCAAAGGAACCAACAGAACATGCCATCTGATCCAGCAATCCGCTTGGCTTCATGAAATAAACATTTTCTGCATACTGACCGATTTTCGCAATATCTTCAGCACTTGCCTTGCCCTGATTCCAAAGCTCGTTCTGAATTGTACCTAACAGAACTTCAAAAGCAGCTGAAGAAGACATGCCGCCGCCCGGAATGACATTGCTTTCTGCATAAGCCTTGAAGCCGCCGTAAGCATAGCCTCTTGCCTTCATGCCTGCAGCAACCCCTCTGATCAGAGCTTCGGTAGAATTCTTTTCTTCTGCATGAACTGCAACATCCAAAAGATCTACCGGCTTTACGCTGAAATCCTTTGCCTTGTATGTAACAACATTGTCTTCTGTCGGGATTACAACTGCAACACAATCCAGATTCAAAGATGCAGCTAAAACTGCACCTAACTGATGATCGGTATGGTTTCCGCCGACTTCGGTTCTGCCTGGTGCTGAGAAGAGCTTTGCCTCTTCATTGCCGAAAGCTTTTTCTGCTTCCTGCAGAATGGAAAGATACCTTTCCTTCTGATGGGCAAGATCTTCCTGACCATAAAGCTCTATGAGCTTTTCATCGAGTTTTCCTGCTTTGACGTACGTTTCAATTTCCTGAATTTTCATAAGATACCCTTTCGTAATTAAATATTGAATGATTTGTTTCTGTTTTTTTATTCTTTATTATTTTGCCATCTTCTCAAAAGCATCATGCGCAGCATTCTGCTCTGCCTGCTTCTTGGAAGAACCTTCGCCAGTACCAAGCACCAGTCCGTCAACAACTGCATTCATCACAAAAGTCGGATCATTGGCAGGACCAGATTCACGAACAAGCTCGTAATGAACAGACTTGCGGTTGTCACCCTGGACATATTCCTGCAGCTTTGTCTTGTAATCATGAATGATACCGACATCTTCCGGATGAGCAAGTCTTGGCGTAATGCAGTCGGAAAGAATATTGTCAATCGGACCCATTCCCTGATCCAGGAACAAGGCGCCTAAGAATGCTTCAAAGGCATCGGCAATGATGGCATCCTTGTCTCTGCCGCCGCTCTTCTCTTCCCCGTCTCCCAATAACAGGAAGTCATTAAGATGCAGATCACGTCCATAGATTGCCAATGCTTTTTCACAAACCAGCTGGGCTCTGAGTCTGGTCATCTGACCTTCCGAAAGACCTAACGGGTAGATAGCATTGGAAGACCATAACTGCAGCACAGCATCTCCCATAAATTCAAGCCGCTCATTATCATGCTTGCCTTTATGCTCATGGGCATAGGAACTATGCATGAATGCCTGATGAATCATATCTGTATTTTTAACGGTAATACCGCGGTTTTTCAACCAGTCAATAATATCCATAATCTTTTTCTCCTTAATCAACATACGAAGCATTGCGCTTCATTGCAAAATCAATAATTGCCCCATACTGAGGATACTCCATATTCTCAACGATATGGGCAGCATCTTTCCGGGCGGTATTGAGAATGGCTGTGTCATCCACAATGCTGCCAAGAATCAGATCCGGTGCTCCGCTTTGCCGGGTACCCAGTATCGCACCTGGTCCTCTTAATCTGAGATCTTCATAACTGATCTCAAAGCCGTTGCACGACTTTACCAGAACATTGAGTCTTTCTCTGACTTTCTCATCCTTGTTTCCGGAAAGCAGCCAGCAATGTCCCTGGGCAGATCCTCGCTGGATCCTGCCGCGCAATTGATGCAATTGGGAAAGGCCGAACCGGTCGGCATCATAGATAATCATGCCGGTCGCATTGACAACATTCATGCCGACTTCAACGACAGTTGTCGAAACAAGAATCTGAATGTCATTGTCCGCAAATGCCTTCATGACGCTCTGCTTTTCTTCCGAACTCATTCTTCCGTGCAGCATGCCTGTCTTGTAATCCGGAAAAGCTTTCTGCAGATTCTGCGTCATTTCCATGACGTTTCTTACATCAAACCCTTCGCTTTCATCAATGGCAGCACATATGACATAGAGCTGGTGTCCTTCTGCAAGCAGCTTCAGAACATCTTTGTATACGGACTTGAAACTGTTCTGATTGATGAATATCGTGACCGGTGTCTTTCTTCCTGCCGGCATGGTTTCAATCGTCGATACTTCCATGTCGCCGTATAAAGTCGAAGCAAGAGTACGGGGAATCGGGGTCGCTGACATCAGCAGGAAATCAACATAATCACCCTTGTTTTTCAAGGCCCGCCGCTGTTCCACGCCGAAGCGCTGCTGCTCATCAGTCACAACCAGACAAAGCTTCTGAAAAACAACATCCTCCTGCAATAAGGAATGGGTGCCGGTCACAATATCAATGGAACCATCTTTCAATCCAAGCAGCACTTCTTCTTTTTCCACGTTTGACATGCCCGAATACAACTGGGCAATCTTCACATCCGTATCTTTGAACATGGAAGTCAGGGAAAGAAAATGCTGACGCACTAAAATTTCGGTCGGTGCCAGCAAAGCAGCCTGTCTGCCTGCCGTCGCACATGCGTACATGCTCAATGCCGCAACTGCCGTTTTGCCGCAGCCGACATCTCCCTGTACAAGCCGGTACATCAGATGGGAACTTTCCATATCAGAAACGACATCCTGCAGAGCTTTTTCCTGATCAGCCGTCAGCTTGTAAGGCAGACCATCGATGACCTTCTGCAGTTTTTTATGATCGATGACAAGCGGCTGCTTGTAGAGACCTGCGCCTTCTTCATTGCGCATCAATTTCATCGCTGTAAAAAACTTCAGAAACTCTTCGTACTTCAATGTCCGATAAGCACTTGTGACATCCTTCATGGATTCCGGAAAATGCACTCTTTCCAGCGCCTGTGCCCTGTGCAGCAGCCGGTATCTGACAACATATTCTTCCGGCACAATATCCTGGACTTCATTGATCACATGATCAAATACTTTGCGGATAATGGTCCGGATGGATCTTTGCTGAATGCCTTCTTTCGTACTGTAGACCGGAGTCACTGCAGCATGTTCAGAAAGCGGCTTTGTATCATAGGTCATTGCAATTACTCTTGAGCCGCCGTTGTAGATGCCCTGAATCGTCAGAATCTGATCCATGTGCAATTGGCCTGCCCAGGGACGATTGAAGATGGTAATCTTCAATAGCGTCTCATCGCTCATCATGACTTCAAAGCTGCTGGTCGTCAATCTGCCGCGGCGGAAAGAACGCACAGGAGAAATGAGTCTTGCTTCAAAAGTAACTTTATCCTTCAGCTTCCATTCTGCAAAAGGCAGAGCATTGATGTAATCATAACGCAGCGGATAATAGGCAAGAACTTCATCGGTATCATGGAGATTCAATTTTGTCAGGATCTCTATCTGATGTGACGTCAGATGGAGACTCTTATCATCCAGGTTCATCTACAAAATTATAGCATTTATGCCTGTAAAAAGTCCCATACAATCACCCTCTGCAGTAAAAAAAGACAGAGTCCGCAGACTCTGTCTCATCAGTAAATTCCTGTTGTATCAGACCATCAATCAGTTGACAGGCTTGAAGCTGATTTCAGTAGCACCTGTACGAGCATCAGCAGAGATCAGATAGATCGGAGCTGTTTCGTAAGACAGATGATCAAACTTGCCGGTTGTGCCGCCTTCTGTTTCAAATTCAACAGTCAGAGCACCAACCTTGCCGTCCTTGAGGACGCCGGCCTTTGTGACATCATCATATGTCAGAGTATATGTGCCGTCCGGCTTAGCCAGATCCTTGGCATCACCTTCAACCAGGTTTTCACCCTTGTCGCCGCCTGTAGGATATACGTACAGGGACTTCAGGTTTTCACCTGTGGAGTTAGTGAAGCTGTAAGTAGCAGGATATGCCTGGAAGAGAACTCTGGAATCCTTGTTTGTAGCACCGGATGCTGCATCTTCGGAAGCCAGTGTAATCGGAGCTTCTTCAACAGAAAGGGTTGTGAACTTGCCTGTGAAACCGCCCTTTGTTGTGTATTCAAGGGTCAGACCCTTGTCGCCCTTGCCGTCAGCGTTATCAAATTCTGTGTACATAGCGTGAGCATTGGACAGACCCTTTTCGCCAGCCAGGTTTTCGCCCTTGTCGCCGCCTGTAGGATAGATATACAGTTCTGTGACGCTGTCACCGGAACCATTGTAAATTGTGTACTTGCCGACAGTAGCCTTCTTTTCAGAAGCAGATGTCTTTTCGGAAGCAGAAGCAGCGGATGACTTCTTGGAAGCCGTTGTTGTGCTGCTGGAGCATGCTGCCAGGCTCAATGCCATTACAGCAGCTGCAGCTAAAGAAATAATTTTTTTCATTGTTAATTTTTCTCCTTAAAGCAATTTTCTAAAAACAGGAATGGTTTACTGATGCGTGCTTTCCTTGCATGCTCCTTCATCATAATCAAGAGAATTTAGTTAGTCAACATGAATGCTCAAGCTGAAAAATTCCTTATAATTACACAAAATGTCACAAAAACTGTCCTTTTGTATTTAGTTGACCAATGCCTGCTGATTTTTTGCCTTTTCTTTCAGAAATACATGATTTTTGCGCATAAAAAAAGGAAGAGAATTCTTCATTTTCTTCCTTTGTTTCAGATCATGTAATGCTTACTCAACGCCGATGATGAAGCTGTAGACAGGCTGGCCGCCGTTCTGAACATCTACATCAACATCGAAATTATCTTCAATATAGGACTGCACTGCAGAAGTCTCTTCTTCGCTGGCTTCTTCACCGCTGATCAGAGTAACAATTTCACTGTCCTCATCACACATATGGGAGATCAGTTCTTTTGTAGCATCCACCTTGTCACGGGAAGTATAGATGATTTCCTTGCCCATGATTGCCATGAAGTCACCGGCATGAATCTCACGCCCTTCAACCGTTGTGTCCTTGACAGCATATGTAACGGACCCTGTTTTGACATTGGCAACTGCTTCTTCCATTGCACTCTTATTTGTATCAACGTCTTCATCCGGATTGAAGTTGATGCATGCGCTCAATCCTTCCGGTACGGACTTTGTCGGCAGAACAATGATATCCTTGTCTTCTGTTACTTCTGCTGCCTGGTTGGCTGCCATGATGATATTGCCGTTGTTAGGCAATACAAAGATATGCTTTGCATTAACCTTTCTGATTGCGGAAACGATGTCTTCGGTAGACGGATTCATGGTCTGGCCGCCGGAAACAACAACGTCTGCTCTGTAATCTTTGAAGAGTTTTTCAAGGCCCCTGCCGGCTGCGACTGCAATGATGCCGTATTCCTTCAGTTCCTTTGGTGCTTCTTCTTCGATAATGGAAGGATTCATTTCATCCTGCACATTTTCGATCTGAATCCTGCGGAAACCGCCATATCTTTCAGCCAGCATCAGAACTTCGCCTGGTGTCATCGTATTGACTCTGACTCTGACCCCTGTTTCTTCTACGATCAATGTCAGCTTGTTGCCCAGCTGTTCCAGAGACTTGCGGAAACGATCTTCATTGAAGCTCTTTGCATGCTTCCCGTCAAAGTCCAGAATGAATTCCGTCCGATAGCCGGAAGCGTGATCATTCTTTACTTCCTTTACTTCCTCGGCTTCACCTGCCTGTACAGGCTTGCCTTCAAGATCCAGCTTGAAGCCTTCAAACACCTTGACAAGACCTGCGCCGCCGGAGTCAACCACATGCGCTTCCTTCAATACCGGCAATAAATCTGGTGTTCTCTGCAGAGAAGCTTCTGCTTCCCTGACCAGCACATCCATATATTCTTCCAGAGACAAGGACGGGTTTTCTTCCAGGAATTTTGATGCTGCGTCAGTAGATTCACGAACTACGGTAAGAATGGTACCTTCGACCGGTCTCATAACTGCCTTGTAGGCAAGCTTGGAACCATTCTGCAGAGCATCAGAGAATTGTCTGACATCCATTTCTTCCTGACTGCCGACAGCCTGATAGAAACCGCGGAAAATCTGAGACAGAATAACACCGGAATTACCTCTGGCCCCCATCAGAAGACCTCTGCTCAATGTCTTGGCAATCACCGGCAGCTGATCAGAACCGCTTTTGTTCACTTCATTGATACCGTTAGTGAAGGTCAGGGACATATTTGTACCTGTATCTCCATCCGGTACCGGGAAGACGTTCAATGCATCGACGTCCTTCTTATGATTATTCAGATGATTGGCTGCGCTAGTCAGCATGCCTTTGAATATTGATCCATTCAGTTTATCCATTTTACACTTCCCCTTTTATGCTACAACCCGTACGCCCTGTACAAATACATTGACAGAAGCGACATCCTGAGAAAGTGACTTCTCAAGCATGTATTTCACTTTTTTCTGAGCTTCCTGAACAACTTCAGAAATCTTGACGCCGAAACTGACGATGATATACAGATCAATTTCAAGACCATCAGCTCCATCTCTGACAACAACCCCGCGGGCATAGTTGTCTTTCTTCAATAACTCTGCCCAGCCGTCGCGCAATACTTGGCGGCTTGCCATTCCGACAACACCATAGCACTCGGTAATCACACCGCCTGCCAATGAGGCAATTGCATCTTCAGAAACAGAAATGCTTCCGTAATTTGTATTTTTTTCTACTGTCATGGAAAACAAGCTCCTTATATAAAATATATTATAGCAAATTCAGAATAAATATGCATAACCGGTCACTGATCTGCCGGAATTACCAATTTGCCGGAAGCATAATACCCTGCTTTGTAATGCTCAATAAAATCAGCATCCGGGTTTTCATGTCCCTTGTCATCTAATGGAATCGGAATCTTCTGCCCGTTCTCATCCAGAGCATCTTTGCCGTCTTCGGTTGTATAGTAATGCTTGGCAACCTTGTCGCCGTATTCATTTTTAATGACATTGCCGGCATCATCCGTCCAATACTCCGTAGTATCTTCCTGCTGGTTCCATGGGCAGACCTTTGTATAAACTGTATCTTCTTCATCGCCCCCGAATGCAAATACGCATAAGGACTGGTCAGTTACCCGGTTGATGATCTTGTTGTAGGAATTCAGCAGATGCAGATCATGATAATTGGTCAGAAAATATCCGCCGGTACGCATCAGAATCTTTACGGTATCTGCATCGTATTCCAATTCATAACGGGTTACTTCAGAAATATTATTGATGACCTCCGGCTTCAGATCTTCAAAAGCATTGCACAATTTTCTTCTCTGCTCTTCCTCATCAAAACCGGAAATCATTGGTATTTCTGAAATGATATCCAGATTATCACTGGTCAGCTCTGCGCGGGAACCATCGGTGAAATATACGTACGGCGTGTCTTCATCATAACTGTATCCGACCGCTTTTTTTTCTTTGACAACAATGGAAACTGCCCGGTTGTCTTCCAGGGAAACCCGGGCATCTGCAATAAAAGGATCCTGCTTCAGCTTCATTTCCTTCAGAATCGGAATTGTCAGATAATACCTGGCAGAAAGATCAAGAGCAGCCTGCTTGCGGATATAGGCACTGGAAAGATACTGCTGGCCCGAAACAGAAATACTATTGACGCTGGAAAACGGCAGACAAAAATAAAGAATCAATAAAGCACCGCTGCCGCAGAAAACAGCGCGCTTGAAAAGACGAGGCATGTTATTGCGGAGATTCTTCTCTGCAGTTTCCTTCCTCTTTCTTTCAAAGATGCGCTCTACTCCTTCCGGCAGAACCATCTGGTTCTTTTTTTTGCGGTTTTTTACTTCCAATTGAATTTCTCCACTTCTGTTCTTAATGCAATTCCGTATTTTTCCTGAACCTTTGCCTGAATTTCGTGAATCAGGGAAAGATAATCATCTGCACTGGCATGATCAGCATTCACGATAAAGTTGCAATGCTTGTCAGAAACCATGGCGCCGCCGATTCTATGTCCTCTGTAGCCGATGCCTTCAATCAGCTCCCAGGCATTTTTTCCTTCCGGATTGCGGAACACGGAACCGCAGCTTGGCTGGGACAAAGGCTGGGAAGCAAGTCTGCGCTGCCTTCTGTTTTCCATCAATTCTTCAATTTCCTTCTTGTCGCCTTGCTGCAAAGTAAGTCTTGCCGCAAGGATAATCCATTCAGGATGAGACTGGAAAATACTGTTGCGATAATCAAAACCGCATGCTTCGTTATCAATCCACTCGATCCTTCCCATGCGATAAACAAGAACTTCGCTGACAACCCTGCTCATGCTTGACTTGTATGCACCGGCATTCATAAACACAGCACCGCCTACGGTACCAGGAATCCCTGAAGCAAACTCAAGACCGGACAAACTCTTTTTCATGCTCTGGGTAGCCAGAGCAATAATGGAAGCCCCTGCTTCGGCAATGACATCATTGCCTTCAAACAGAACATCTGTCATGAAACGATCCAGCCGGATGATGACACCGTTGTATTCTGCATCTGAACAAAGCAGATCACTTCCCTTGCCAAGCATCTTGTAAGGAACACCCTTTTTCTTCAGAAACCGGACCAGGGTATCCAATGCAAGCGCATTATCCGGATAAACTACATATTTCGCATTGCCGCCGATTCTTACCGTCGTCATTTTGCTGAGCGGAATATCTCTGCGGGTCAAAGCAATATCATTCAATTCACTAAACAAATCAGCCACGATCCATAATCTCCTTCATCATTGCAATCATGTCATCTGCCGCATCCGGCTTACCGCACTTGCGGCAATTGTCAGCCAATGTCTTTCTTCTCTTCTCATCTTTCATCAGCTCATTGACCATTTCTGCCAGTTTCTTCCCGCTCAGATCCTTTTCTTCCAGCAGAACACCAGCATCCTGATCCACTAACTCCATGGCATTATGGAACTGATGATTATTCGGAACATAAGGAGAAGGAATCAGGATGGAAGCAGTACCGATCGCACCGATTTCAGCCATCGTTGTAGCCCCTGCCCTGACAACCGCAAGCGCACACCCCTTCAACAGATTTCTGCCGTTAACATAAGGCAGCACCCGGATATTGTCCCGCTTTGCATTTTCAAAAACATAATCATTGGACCTGCCTGCCGCAATCACAACAGAATAGGAATCATCAAACAATGAACACGCTTCATCAATATACTTTGAAACCGAAACCGAGCCAAGCGATCCCATCATAATCAGCACAAAAGGCTTTTCGGGATCCAGACCTGTCTTTTCAATCTCACTCTGATCATACACAGTAAGGGCAGCCGCACTGGCCTGGGGATTGCCGAGAATTTTCGTCTTTTCCTTTGGAAACTGATCCAGATTGGAAGCATAACAGCCGACAATCCCGTCAGCGTATTTAGCCAGAAAACGATTTGCCTTGCCGGCGTAGCTGTTCTGTTCATGCAGCATCGTCTTAATGCCCATCCGGTGAGCAGCCGCAACCATCGGTACGGAAATATAATTGCCAAAGCCGATGACCATATCCGGCTTTTCTTTCTTTAAGATTTTATGGCACAAAGCATCTGCCTTCAGTAAGGAAACTGCCGAAGCAGCCTTAGCTAAAAGACCCCCGTTCATGCCTGACATGGCAGTCCCGTAAAAACGATAGCCTGCCTGCGGTATAATCTTTGCTTCCATTCTGTTGGAGGAACCAAAGAAAACTACTTCAGCATTTTTATCTTTTTTTCTGATTTCATCTGCCAATGCCAGAGCAGGATATATATGTCCGCCGGTACCTCCGGCAGCGATCATAATTTTCATAACGAACCTCGTAAACAGAGATATTTTATCATAATAATACAGGCCCGAAACGAAAAAGAGATGCACGCATGCATCTCCTTTGTCTCATTAATTAAAATCGTTGACTGATAATCTCATTCAGTCTTGTCCATACTTCATCAAGCCCTGTTTTCTTCAGAGAATCAACCGGATAAATGGATTGCGGTGTGACCTGAAGTGCCTTGGCAATCTTAAACTTCTGGTTTGCCATAGCTCCTCTGGACAGCTTGTCTGCCTTGGTGGCAGCAATCACGACAGCCAGATGTGCATCTCTTGCATATTCAATCATGGCAATATCGTCTTTGCCAGGCTCACGTCTTGCATCCAGGACCAGTACAAGCGCCTTTAATTGAGGACGATGATGGAAATAAGGATCAATCAATCTGCTGAAGGAAGCAGCGGCAGCTTTATCGCTGGTTGCATATCCATAACCTGGTGCATCGGTAAAGACGACTTTCTGGTCTACAGAGAAGAAATTCAGCAATCTTGTCTTGCCTGGCGTGGAGCCGGCATAGGCAAGATTCTTCCGGTTGACCAGAGCATTGATCAATGAACTTTTGCCGGCATTGGACCTGCCCGCAAAAATGATTTCCGGTAAATCTGAAACCGGCCACTGATCCTCTCTCGCTGCGGTTTTCAATAAGGACGCATCATGATACTGCATTTACTTCACCAGCGCTTCCTTAAGAACCTGGGAAACATTCTCCATCGGCATGAACCGGATGGTATCCTTGACTGCCTTCGGAACATCATCAAGATCTCTCAGATTTTCCTTCGGGATCAGGATTTCCGTAATACCAACCCTGTGCGCAGCCAGACTCTTTTCACGCAGACCGCCGATCGGAAGCACATGACCACGCAAGGTAACTTCACCCGTCATGGCAAGATCGCTGCGGACCGGAGTTCCCGTCAAAGCAGACACAAGCGCAGTCGTCAAGGTAACGCCTGCACTCGGACCATCCTTCGGAACTGCCCCTTCCGGTACATGGATATGAATATCGTGCGTTTCGAAGAACTTCGGATCAATATGAAGTTCCTTTGCATGCGCCTTGACATAGTCCATGGCAATTTCAGCAGATTCCTTCATGACATCACCCAGCTGACCGGTAATGACCAGTCTGCCCTTGCCTTCGAAATAATTGACTTCGATCTGCAGAACATCACCGCCGAATTCCGTATAGGCAAGACCGGTGACACAGCCGACCTGGTTCTTCTTTTCCTTGGCGCCGTATTCAAACATTTCCTTGCCCAGCCATTCATTGACCAGTTTCTTTGTCACGGTAACAGACTTCTTGCCATCATTCAGAATAGCCAGAACTGTCTTGCGGCACAAGGAAGCAATCAATCTTTTCAGCTGTCTGACCCCGGCTTCACGCGTATAGTGACGGATCATATACAGAATGATATCATCCTTGAGCTTGAACTGAGCCGGCTTCAGGCCGTTAGCCTTGAGCTGCTTGGCAATCAGATAATCTCTTGCGATATTGACCTTGTCAATTTCGGTATAGGAAGGCAATTCAATGATTTCCATACGATCACGCAAAGGAGCCGGAATATTTTCCAGATAGTTTGCTGTAGCAATAAACATGACGTTGGAAAGATCATACGGCTCTTCCAGATAATGATCAGAGAAAAGGGAATTCTGTTCAGGATCCAGAACTTCCAGCAGAGCATCCGACGGATCACCCTTGTAATCTGCCCCGATCTTGTCAATTTCATCAATCAGGAAGACCGGATTTGTCACGCCTGCTTTCTTCATGTCCTGGATGATACGGCCCGGCATGGAACCAAGATAAGTTCTTCTATGACCTCTGATTTCAGCTTCATCACGAACGCCGCCGACCGACATCTTGACAAACTTACGATTCAGAGCACGCGCAATGGACTTTGCAAGAGAAGTCTTGCCTACTCCCGGAGGACCAGCCAGACAGATAATCGGTCCATTCAGAGAACCTGTCATTTCCTTGACTGCCAGGTATTCCATGATTCTCTGCTTGACCTTTTCAAGACCATAGTGATCTTCATCAAGAACCTTTCTGGCTCCCTTGAGATCTTCATTATCCTTCGTTTCCTGCCACCACGGTACATTCAGCAGCCAATCCAGATAATTTCTCTGCACGGAAGTTTCAGCACTTCCCGGCGGCAGCATTTCATACCGCTTCAATTCATCCAGCGCCTTCTGCTTCACATGGTCCGGATAAGGATTGTTGTTGATCTGATCACGCAGCTCAGCCGCATCGTCTGTTGCATTGGAAACATCGCCGAGCTCTTCTTTGATCGTTCTCAGCTTTTCACGAAGATAATATTCCTTCTGCCCGTTATCGATCTTTTCCTTGACCTTTTCATTGATGGTCTGTTCAATCTGAGAATATTTCTGCTGCTTTTCAAGCTCCGCAATGATCATCAGCATTCTTTCATTGACGTCCAATGTTTCCAGCAGTTTCTGCTTGGAATTCTGATCCATCATGAAATACTGGCCGAACTGATCGGTCAGAGTCACCGAAGAAACACCCTTGGAAAGCTGATGAATGATGTCAGCCGGGAAAGCAGAAGAAACGTTGCTTACCTTTTCAAATTCACTGACAATCTTCTTGACCAGAGCCATTTCTTCAGCCTGATCCCCCTGAACGTCTTCCAGCGGCTGGATATCAGCCGTCATCATATCGTCAGAATCTTCAAGTCTGATCAGTCTGGCTCTCTTCATGCCGGTAAAGGTAACCCTTAAGAAGCCTTCCTTCTTGCGGACAACCTTGATTTTGGACAAAGTACCGACTGTATAAAGATCCTTTTCAGTCGGATCATCTACCATGATGTCATTCTGGCAGACGATAAATAACATGGAATCATAATTGCTGCCGGCTTCATTTACCGCATTCAATGACTTTCTGCGCCCGACTTCAATCATGACGTCCTGACCTGGGAAAACAACGATACCGCGGGTAGCGACAACCGGAACATGGATGTTGATATTTGTATTCATGTGTTAAAGATTCACGCAATCATAAAATGACTGCGTCTCCTCCTTTCTGCATAGTTCTGCAAATGTATGATGCCTGAGAATTCTGTATAAATCCTCTTAATAATTAAATCACAAAATCTGCGTTTCTACAGGAAAATTGCTTCCGGTAGGAAAAACAAGCCCTGATTGCCAAGGCTTGTTTTATTTACGATAAGAATTGAAATGAACGGGAATTACTTGTTTTCACCAGTTTCAGCATTTTCCTTGATAAAGTCATATGCCTTCTGGTTCAGAACATCCTTCTTCAGCATTTCCGGATTGATCAGGTTCCTGACCTTTTCTACATCCATGCTGTACTGTTCAGCAATTTCCTTGTACTGATTTTCCAGATCTTCCTCTGTAACTTCCAGACCTTCAGCCTTGGCAACTGCAGCCAGACCGAGTCTAAGACGAACAGTCTTTTCAGCCTGATCATGATAATCCTTCTTCAGATCTTCCGGCTTCTTGCCCATCATGGACAGATACTGAGTCAGGGACATGCCGTACTGCTGAATCTGAGCAGCCAGCTGATTAACCTGGTTCTGTACTTCTTCATCAACCATAACATCCGGCAGATCAACTTCCACCTTGGCTACCAGAGCATCCATCAGTTCATTGTCAGCCTTCTGTTCAGCTGCATTCTTCTTATTGTTTTCAAGTCTTTCACGAACTGTCTTCTTCAACTCTTCGGCAGTAGAAACATTCGGAATATTGACATCAGCTGCGAAATCATCATCAATTTCAGGCAGAACCTTTGTCTTTACTTCGTTAACCTTGACCTTGAATACAACGGCAGCACCCTTGAGTTCATCTGCATGATAGTCTTCCGGGAAAGTCAGGTTGAGTTCCTTTTCGTCGCCTGCCTTGACACCGATCAGCTGATCTTCAAAACCAGGGATGAAGGAACCGGAACCAAGCTCAAGGTTGTAGTTTTCAGCCTTGCCGCCGTCAAATGCGACGCCGTCCTTGAAACCTTCATAATCAATGTTGACTGTGTCGCCCTTTTCAGCTTCGCCTTCCTTTGTCTGCAGGTCAGCATATGTTTCTCTCATACGATTCAGTTCAGCATCGAATTCTTCATCTGTAACGGTTGTATCATCCATGTGATAAGGCAGACCCTTGTAATCCTTGACAACAGCTTCCGGTTCAACAGCAAATGTGAAAACCAGTTCAGCCTTGTCTGCAGACATGGACTTGACATCAAGCTCCGGCTGGGAGATTGGTTCCAGCTTGTTTTCTTCCAGAGCCTTTCTCATCCATTCGTTTGCATTATCATTGACAGCCTGTGCTTCACGCTCAGCTTCAGAAACTCTTTCTTCCAATAATGCCTTAGGGGCATGGCCCTTGCGGAAACCATTGATTGTTACGTTCTTTGCAATCTTATTGAATGCCTTTTCTACAGCATTCTTCCATTCTTCACCTTCAACTGTAACAGCCAGTTCACCAGTGCTCTTTTCTTTCAGTGTCCAAGTTGACATTGTATTAACTCCTTTATCTTTCACTTTTCGTGCCCGCCTATTATAGCAAAATTCAGACACATATTCTACAAAATATGCTTTCAGTCACCGTAAATTTCGACAGAAATCAATGAATGCACAGCAATTCTGCCTCAGGACAAGTGTACGGACGGATCAGAATGACCGGTTTCCTTCAATACCTTCTGATAAACTTCGCCTGCATCCATCATGTCCGATACCTGCTTCACAACTTCCAGTGCTAACGCTTCCCCTTCTTCTTCATCATAGGAAAGCGGCAGAAACATATATGCTTCATGAGACAGCACCATTTTCGTCATTTCATACAGATCCGGATAATCATTTTCCAGCCAGGTCTGCAGCAGATGCACCGCCTTTCTGACCCCGCCGCTTTCAGCAACCGGCGTCAGACCATCACCGAAGAAATCATACTCAACTCCATTCTTGTTCCAGGTAAAATCATCACCGATTCTCTGGACAGCTATTGCATCGACAAGATATGCGGCAGCTTCAGGATACGGTTTGTCTTCCAGCCACTTCTGAATCTCCGGGACAAATTCACGCAGATCTCTTTTCGCAAGCCCGCTCACGGCTGCTAACTGAGCCTCCGGCTTGTCGGATTCCAGTAAACCAAGCAGCTGATCCGCCGACAATTCACGCGGCTTTTCTTTCTCACTCATCAGAAACGCAAGATCTTTTTTGTATTTCCGCAGACTTTTTTCAAAGTCAGAAGGCACATACGGCATCCCCAGCTCATGATTCACTGCAGCTAATGCTTCTTCATATTTTTTCTGCCGGATCTTCTCTTCGATTTCTTCCAGAATTTCTTCGTAATAACTCATATCTTCACCTTTTCAGCCAGAAGTATTATACCCCATCATCCTCAGGTAACAAAAAGCCGGCATTTCTGCCGGCTTAATGGTGTCCTGGAGGCGATTCGAACGCCTGACCGTCCGCTTAGAAGGCGGGAGCTCTATCCAGCTGAGCTACCAGGACATATCTTATGTGCGATATTTATAATACGCAGAACTGATGAAGAATGCAAGAAAAAATTTTTCAAAACCACCTCAACCCGTCATTGGATTATACCGCTTCAATTCATAAGATACATCACTGCCGCTGAATGTAACAATCATATAACTTGGTTCACTGCCGTCTCTGTTGCGCCAGATAGAACCCGAATTCAGACAAAGCACGCCTTTGTATTCACCCGCAAACGGCACATGGGAATGCCCGCAGAAAGCAATGTCACAGCCTGCTTTCTCAGCCTTTTCTGCCAACATATCATAGCGGCCGAAGAACATGTCCCGATGACCATGGCACACATAAATACGATGGAGGCCGATCTCCAGAATCCGGCTGGCAGGAAAATTGCCGTAGTAATCATTGTTTCCCTGCACTACGACAAAATCTGCAGTTGCCTGCGCAGGCAGCTCGGTATCACCGCAATGAATAAAATAATCCGCATTCATATATTCTTTTTGCAGGAAACGCAGACCAGCTTCCTGGCCGTGATTGTCCGAACACAAAATGATCGTATACTTGTCTTTCATGACTTCATTATAATTGAATATATCCCTTTTCTGTCAATCAAATCATAAATATGTTAAACTAATCACAGGAAATATTTCCGGAGGAAATTTTATGGGTCTGACACTTAGTCCTTATAATATGTGGATTTTTCTGGCATCCATTATCGTTCTGCTTGTATTCTTTGTCCTTTTTGCAAAACACGGCATCGCTCTGATCAAAACCATCAAAGCCCGCAAGCCGGTTCTTGACGAAATCGAAAAGAACGTCACCCTGGCAAAAATCAAAAAAGAAGCCATGGCAGAAAAGAAACAGGAAGATGAAGCTAAAAACAAGTACCTGAAAATTGCGATTCCGATCCTTCTGGCAATCAAGCATATCTATGATGAAGACGATAATCTCCATGGCATCAAGGGCTACGCAGCTGCCGCAAACAGATACGCCCGCAGAGAAAAGGATATCAAACAGATCATGCAGCGCCTTATCTCATCCATTTAACCGGAATAATCTTCCGGTTTTTTTATGAAAAAAGAGGCTTACCGGATTTCCCCGGTATCCTCTTCAAACAATGGTTCCATTTCTTCTTTTTCTGCTGTATTTTCCTGATGCAGAGCTTCATAGACATTTCTGGCTGCTTCTTTAGGTACAAACTTTTCAATCTCTTCCAGAGATGCATTCTTCAGATTCGTGAAGTTTCTGAACTCACGTAAGAGAAGACGCTTCCGCTTCGGCCCGATGCCTTCCACTTCATCAAGAACGCTCTTTGTCTGTGCCTTGGCTCGCAGCTTGCGGTGATAGGTAATAGCAACTCTGTGCACTTCATCCTGCATTCTTGTCAACAGGAAGAAAAGACCTGAGTTCTTGTCAATATTCAGCTCATTGCCGTCTGTATCCATCAGCGCATTGGTGCTGTGCTTGTCATTTTTGACCAGGCCCATGACTTTGATCTGATCCTGCAGACCTAATGAAGTCAGTATTTCTTCAGCAGCTTCAATCTGTGTCCAGCCGCCGTCAACTAAAATTCCATCCGGCATTCTGCCCCCGTCTTTAAGCAGACGGAAGTATCTGCGGTAAACAACTTCCTTCATAGAGTCTACATCACTGTTGCCGGTATGCAGCTTATATAAACGATAAGATGATTTATCCGGCTTGCCGTCTTCATAAACAACACAGGATGCAACCGTAAAGGTACCGGATATATGAGAGTTATCAAACAATTCCACTCTGCGCATATCTCTGCCAGCCAGATCACTGAGCTGCTTTACAGCTTCCTCCGTCATCTCATCCTGTCTTTCGACAACTTTGAATTTCAGATCCAGCTGCGTCTTTGCATTGCCTTCCGCCATTTCCATCAATCGCATGCGGTAGCCCTTCTGCGGCTGAAAAATCGGAATATCCAGAACCTGAGATATTGTTTCAATATCCATCTTCGGCGGCAGAACCAGTTCTCTTGCGGCCGGATGATCCTGATAATACTGCACAAGGAATGAAATAAATTCTTCTTCTGCATCACCATACAAAGGCTTCAGACGATATTCCTTGTTGAGAATGGTACCTCTTCTGACTAACATGCCGGCAATCGCAAGATACCCTTTTTCTGCGTACCAGGTAAAGACATCCATGTCACCCCGGTTGTCTTTCTCAATATTCTGCTTGTCCCCGACTACAGAAGCGATGGAATCCAGCATCAGCTTGTATTCCTGGGCTTTTTCAAATTCCAGTTTTTCGGAAGCAGCCGTCATTTTCTGCTTCAGCTCATCTTCGACATTTTTCGTATCTCCGTTCATGAAACGGATGAAGCGGTCGGTCATATCTTCATAGATTTTTTTATCTATTTTATATTCGCACGGTCCCAGGCATTGTCCCATATGATAATAGAGACAGACTTTATCCTTCATGCGGCTGCATCTTCGAAACGGATACAATTGCTGCAGAAGCTTCAAGGTAACCGAAGCTGCCCCGGCGTCCGGAAACGGTCCGAAATACCTGGCCTTCCGGTCTTTTTTCAGATCTCTTGCAATCATCAGGCGCGGATACTCTTCCCTGGTCAGCTTGATATAGGGATAGGAAGAATCATCCATGAACTGGATATTGTATTTCGGCCTGTTTTTCTTGATCAGATTGATTTCAAGCACCAGTGCTTCTTTCTCAGAGGCAGTCACGATGAAATCGAAATCTTCAATATTTTCAACCAATTTGGTCGTTTTGAAATTATGGGCACCGGTAAAATATGAATTCACCCGGTTATGCAGGTCTTTTGCCTTGCCTACATAAATGATGGTTCCGTACTTATCCTTCATCTGGTAGCTGCCCGGTTTATGCGGCAGCTCCAGAAGCTTGGCCTTAATATATTCTTTATTCATGGTTATTATTTTACTTCAGGGTAACGATGGTTGCACCTGTACCGCCTTCGTTTGGCATGCCGAGCCGAAAAGATTTCACGGAAGGATCAGAAGACAGTTTTGCATGAACTGCCTTACGCAGCCTTCCGGTCCCGTCACCATGAATAATCCGGACAGAATTGAGATGATGAAGCTTTGCCTGATCCAGAAACAAAGCCATCTTATCAAGCCCTTCATCTACTCTCATCCCGATCAGATTCACTTCCGTCGGTACCTCAGCAAAGATATCTTCACTCTGTACATGTACGACACTGACCGGTTTCTGTTTTGGAATGACATGGGTACTTGGACGAATCTGATTCTTTTTCACACGCATTTCCCTGCCGTTGACAGAAATGATAATGTCTTTCTTTTCGATCTTGCGGATCTGGGCAACGGTAGAAGAAGAACGCAATTCAACTGCATCCCCGACTTTGTAATGAATGTCTTTCGGAATTTCTTCTTCTTTCTGATTCAAAGATTCAGAAAGAGCATTGATTTTCGACAAGGATTCCAGGCCTTCATGATACTTTGCATTTTCTGCCTTGCGCCGCATGTCCTTCAGAATTTCCTTTGCCTGCTTTCTGACGTCTTCCAGGTATTTCTCAGCTTCTGCTTCGGCTTTTTCCTTCAATTCATCCCGCTGCTTTTCCAGCATGGCACTTTGTTTCTGCAGCTGTTTTTCCTTGTCTTCTGCTGCTTTGAGCTTTTCACTTAGTTCTTCCTGCATGGCATGATTTTCATTCAGCTGCTTTTCCAATCTGTCAATCAGAACATCTTCTTCACTTCTTGCCTGTTCTTTCAGAAAACGGGCATACTTGACGATCCTGTCCGGCAGACCGTATTTCTTTGCGACTTCAAACGCATTGGAAGCACCTGTTAGTCCTTCTACATACTTATAAGTCGGTGACAAAGTTTCCAGATCAAACTGGACGGATGCCAGCAGCACATCATCGTGTCTTTTGCCATAGGCTTTCAGGCGATCATAGTGGGTTGTACAGATTGTCATACATCCTTTTTCACGCAGATCATTCAGCAAGGCAATTGCCAGAGCTTCCCCTTCCTTGGGATCCGTACCGGAACCAACTTCATCAAGCAATACAAGGGAATCTCCGGTTGCGTGGCTGGCTACTTCTGCCTGCTTGCGGATATGAGCAGAAAAAGAAGACAAGGAAGAAACAACCGACTGATCATCGCCGATATCAGCGAATACCTGATCAAAGAAAGGAATGACGGCACTTTCACAGGTAACCGGCATGCCGCAATAAGTCATCAAGGTAAACAAACCGATAATTTTCATGGAAACTGTTTTGCCGCCGGTATTGGGACCGGTAATCAGAAGCACTTTCTTCGGATCCGCCAGATGATACGTATTGGCAACGACTTTTTCCGGATCAATCAGAGGATGCCTTGCCTTTTCCAGAGAAATGACTTTTTCTGCCGATAAAACTGCAGCACAGGCATCGTGCTTTGTACCCCAGATTGCTTTGGCAAAGATTTCATCCAGAATAGCACAGGTTTCAACATTAGCTAGTTCTTCCCGGGAAGCTGCCCCGATCAGGGCAGAGCATTGCCGCAGAATTCTGACAACTTCTTCATTTTCCCGGCTGATGAATTCCTGCAGCTTGTTATTGGCAGCCACTAAAGCAGCCGGCTCAATATAGGTAGCAGCACCAGACGCACTGTCTCCATAGACCAGACCGCCGAATAAATTCTTGTCCTGTGCCTTGACGAGAATGACAGCTCTTCCGCCTTTGTAGGTAACGATACTGTCAACGACGTGATCTGAATGGGTAGAAACAAAACGATTTGCAGTATCTGCTACAGCTCCTTCTGCACGATGTCTCGCAATCCGCAATCCTCTTAATTCCGCGGATGCAGAATCCATGACTTCGCCATATTCATTGAAACACCTTGCAAGTTCTTTTTCCAAAGCACTGTGGACAACCAGCGAACCGGTAAGTTCCTGCAAAGAAGGATGGGGCAGATCGTTTAAGCTTTTTTCATAAACAAGGATGCCTTTCACACCACGGATAAACTGGAGTTCCTGCAGACACTCCTGAGCAGTCAGAACTCTGCCTCTGGCAGCATTCTGCAATAAGTCCGTAACATCATGAATGCCGGCAAAAGGCATCGGTCCGTATTTGATGCATGCCTGCAGAGCTTCTTTCATGCGGGCATTATTCTGCAATATGACAAGCTTGTCGAAAGAAGGCTGCAGATCTTCAATTCTCTTCTTTCCAAGTGAAAAAGAGCAGTGTGTTTTTACCTGCTCCAGGATGGTATTCAGTTCAAGACTTGATGCTAAACTCATTAGTTCTCTTCTTCCTCAATATATCCATGCTCAATCAGCCAGTCTTCAGCCTGTTTCTGACCATCTTTGCTCAAAGACTGGGTATCAGAAACAATATCTGATACGTGTTCGCTGGCAAGCAGAGGATCAACATAACCAGTCAGGACATCATTGGTCACATCCCTGATCGGTGCTAAAAACGTATGTTCAATCAGATAGGAACCGCCTTTGAAAACAGGCAGGGTAATGATAAAGCAGATGATCAATGACCACACAGCCCCTTCTGCAAGACCCACAACGCCGCCGAGAATTTCCGAAATCTGCTTGAGAAGCGGAATTTTTCCAACGCCTTTCAGCAATTGATCAATGGCAATGAAGGCAAATCTTGTAATCAGCAGAAACAGCAGGAACCAGAAGCCCTTGTTGGTAAAATCATACACAACCCCAGCTAAGGGCGTCGTCTGCATCGGTGTTAATGTCCGCGGCCACAAAGGGAGATACTTGCCGAAAACAGGACAAAGAATATAGGAAATATACAATGACAGCAAAGTCCCGGCAATTGAAATAATCTGACGGAAAAATCCTCTCTTGAAGCCTCTGAAAAACAATAATGCAAAAAGCACTACAACCAGGATATTCACACCATATGTCCAGCTTTTCTGAAGTTCAAACATAATGTTTTCCCCCTTTTTGATTATGATACTAAATTCAGCGTCTGAATTCCATGCTAAAATGAACCCATGTCAGATACCGTTTATACATTGATACTCAATCCTGATCAGGAAGAACAGCTCTTTCAGGCCTGGTCTGATACGCAGGCAAAAACTCCGCAGTATGCAAAGTGGCAGCTGCATCCGGAAAACTGCGTCATTACCTGCTATACTTCCGGCAAAACTGTTTTTCAGGGAAAAGATGCCCTTGTCTATGCTTCTCCTTTTCTTGACAAAACAAATGAAATAAAAAAGAAAACAGAATCTTCCAGGAAACTGAAAGCAGAAGAAAGAAAAGATATCCTGCCCCAGGCCGGTTCAGATGAAGTAGGCACCGGTGATTACTTTGGACCGGTCGTAGTATGTGCAGCAATCGTAACTGAAAAGACCATTGATCCATTAAGAAAACTCGGAGTCAGGGATTCCAAGCAGCTGCGTGATGAAGAAATCAGAAAAATCGGACCGAGAGTCATGGCTTTGCTTCCGCATAGTCTGCTGATTGTACCGCCGGAAAAATATAATGCCGTGCATGAAACCCATAACATGAATGCAATCAAAGCTCTGCTCCATAACCAGGCTTATGTCAATCTGGAAAAGCAATGCGGGCTTCCTTCTTTCCGGATTATAGATCAATTTACGCCGGAAAATCTTTTTTACCGCTATGTTTCCAAAGCAGATAAAATCATCCAGCCTATTCATTTTGAAACCAAAGCAGAAGACAAATATCCTGCCGTCGGTGCAGCTTCCGTCATCGCAAGATATGTTTTCTTAAAGCAGATGGAAGAAATGGAAAAGCAATGGAAGATGACATTCCACAAAGGTGCAGGCAGTGATGTTGATCAATGTGCCCGTCATTTTGTTGAAACATATGGAAAAGAAAATCTTGGCAAAGTTGCCAAGCTTCATTTTAAAAATACAGAGAAACTTTAATTCTCTGTATTTTTGAATTCAATTGTTCAATCCTGGTTGTTTTCGTCCATTTTCACGGATACTTCCACTTTCCGATTGAGACGAACCAGCTGGACGCCGGCTGCCTTCAGCATGCGCTTGGAGGCAATGTTGGTATCCACGCCGTTGTACTTGTCAGATTCATATATGATCTTCTTTATGCCCGATTGAATAATTGCCTTTGCACACTCATTGCATGGAAACAAAGAAACATAAATTGTGCAGCCTCTGACTGGCCGCGGTGCATTGAGAATAGCATTCAGTTCTGCATGAACTACAAAGGCATACTTGGAATCCAGCACCCCGCCTTCTCTGCTCCATGGGAATTCATCATCGGATACGCCGGAGGGAAAACCATTGTATCCAACCGAAACAACCCGGTGATTTTCATCCACAATTGCGGCGCCGACCTGCGTATGCGGATCCTTGGAACGCAAGGCACTCAGATGTGCAAGCCCCATGAAATATTCATCCCATGTCAATACATTTTCTACCCGCTTATCCATGCAAAGCCTCCTCCAGTATATTGCCTGTGCCATACAGCGCATCCAGTTTCTGCGCTTTTCTTTCAGCATAGGCAGGTATATATTTTTCCATTGTTTTCAGAACATCGTAATCACTCTTCAGATACATTTCATTGTCTTTGATCATAGAATTATGCACGCAGAGAAAGACCAATGAAACGACCAGTACAATCGTAACCGGAAGATCACGTTTATCCTTATTCAGCAGCAGATTGCCAAGCAGAAAACCGCCGGCAGCCCCGCCCAGATGAGCAACCCAGGAAACCCCAGGCACCAGATTGATCAGCAGATTGATCGACACCATGCGCATAATTGCATTCCGGCCAGCCGGCACCTTCCAGGCACCTCTATGAATCAGTAGCACAATATAATATGTCATCAGCCCATACAATCCGGCCGACAAGCCGACCATCAGGACATTTCCCTGCCCTGCATAAACAAAAGCAGACCCGCAGGCAATGGAGCCAAAGAGAATCACTGCGTAGTTCTTTGAACCATACAGCTTTTCAGATAACGTGCCCAGCGAATACAGGGACACCATGTTCATGGCAAGATGCAGGATATTTGCATGCACAAACCCGCACGTCACAAAACGCCACCAGTCACCGGTAATAATAAACGGCTTGTAATAAGCTCCGAATAGGATCATGCCCTCAGAATCCGTGTGTCCGCTCAGAAACATCAGGCAATAGACAAGTACGCAGAGGGAGAGAACAATGATTGTGACGGGTGCATCTACTCTTTTCATGCATTCTCCCTGCGCAGAATTTCAAGCAGATCACGGAAATACTGCGGCAGCGGTGCTTCAAAAGTCATTTCCTTACCAGTAGAAGGATGCACCAGTGTCAATCTGTACGCATGCAGAACCTGACCCTGGGTATCCATATAGCGGCAGGTTCCTCCGTATTTTGTATCTCCCATCACCGGATGCTTCATGTATTTCATATGAACTCTGATCTGGTGAGTCCTGCCGGTTTCCAGCCTGCAGTCAATCAGAGTTGCATCCCTGAATCTTTCTTTGACAACAAAGTGCGTGATGGCATCCCGGCTGTTCTTGTCAGTGACTGTCATGCGCTGTCTGTCGCGCGGATCTCTTCCGATCGGGGCATCTACTTTGCCGGCATCGCTTTGTATGACGCCGTTGACTACTGCCAGGTATTCCCTATGGCATGTCTTGTCTTCCAGCTGTTTTGCGATCGCCTTATGGGCTTTATCATTTTTGCAGCAGACAATACACCCGGTCGTGTCTTTATCAATTCTATGAACAATGCCAGGTCTGATCACGCCGTTGATCCCGGATAAGTCCCTGCAATGATACAGCAGAGCATTGACCAATGTTCCGGAATAATTGCCGGGGGCAGGATGAACGACCATTCCCTTCGGCTTGTTGATGACGATGATATCTTCATCTTCATACAGAATATCCAGCGGAATATTTTCAGGCTTTATATCAAGCGGCTGATCTTCCGGGACATCACAGACAATTTCATCTCCTGCTCTGACTTTGAGAGAACTCTTGGCTGCTTTGCCGTTGACGAAGATTTTTCCCTCTTTTGCCAATTGCTGCACCCGGGTCCGGGAAAGATCCGCATTCTCACTCAGGTACTTGTCGAGTCTGCCCTCACTTCCTTCTTCAGCGATCCATTTCTGTTCAGCCATCATTTTTCTCCAGGAAGGAATCGAGAATTAACAAAGCTACACCGATGCATAGAGCAGAATCAGCAACATTGAAAATCGGGAAATCATATCCGAAAATATAGAAATTCAGAAAATCCCGCACATAACCCAGCACCAGCCGGTCAATCAGATTGCCGGCAGCTCCGGCAATCATCAAAGCCAGCGAAACCCTGATGAGACGGGAAGGATTCTTTGTGACAAGATAATACAGCATGACCCCGATGGCAGCCGCTGCTGCCAGGCAGAAGAAAACTTTCTGTCCTTCCAGCAATGACCATGCCATACCGGTATTTTCAGCATAGGTAATATAAAAGAAATGAGGAATGATGCTCAGGTTGATGTTTCCCATTTCTGCCACCAGATATTTTGACAGCTGGTCAATGACCAGGACAAAAGAAATAATAATGATTTCGCTCAATTTTTCTCCTCCTTATCCTGCTTCTTCAGAGAATACGGCAAATTGTTCCAATTCATATGGTTCGTATTTCTGTTCCAGCTTTGCATAGGAATGATCGGCATCTTCACTGGTAAAATCCTGGCTGAGTCTTCCGGTCAGCTTTTCCTTTAACAAAGCACTGTTTTTTGCAGAAAAAGTGCCTTGTCTGATGCCTCTGACCACATTGTCTTCGGAAACAAGCACAATTTCAAAAGTGTATGTATCTTTTGTTTTCAGGGAATCCAGCACTTCCTGGTCAGCATCCTTGATGCAGAAAGGAATATCACTTGGCTCCAGACAATCATAAATTTCCAGCAGAAAAGCATCAGAAATGCCTTTCTGAATAAATGAAATCTTCACTGCACTTTTTTCCGTGCGCTGAACTTCTTCTTTCTGCCAGACTTTATCCCTGATCAGAAACAGCCAGGTATTTTTCCGGTAGTCCAGCCAGATACCATCCTCTTCTGCACTGATCTTTGTATTTTTTTCAATGACAGGCATGCAATACTCCTGCAATCAATGCTGGGACTGGTAGTCCTTCAGTGCTTTTGCAATCTGGTCCGGGCAGGAGGTCTGCTTGACGCCGCAGCGGATGCCTTCCAGTGCAGAAATGACATCCTCGATCTTTCTTCCCTTCACCAATGCAGAAATTCCCTGCAGATTGCCCGGGCAGCCGCCGACAACCTTCATGGAATCCACAACACCGTCTTCCAGTTCAAAGATGATCTTCTGTGAGCATACGCCCTGCGGTTTGTATTCAAAATGTTCTGACATAATCGTATTCTCCTTTTTTATTTCTTGTATTTTACCTTATTTCCCTCAAATATTGCATAAAAAGACAAAGAATGCTAAGGTTTCACATGTTATGTTTGAAGAATTAAGAGATGAAACTGCACAAGCCCTGCAGAAAAACGGAATCACAGAATTTACAGATATCCAGAAACAGGCAATCCCGCCAGCTATACAGGGAAAAGATATCTTTGCCAAAGCACCAACCGGCTCCGGCAAGACCCTTGCCTATCTGATTCCAATATTGGAAAGAATAGAAGTACAGGGAAAAGGAAAACACTTCCCGCGTGCGATCATCTTTGCACCGACCCGGGAACTTTGTCTGCAGATCGGGGATGTCACCAGAAAAATGCTGGCCGAAAGAGAAGGCATCCGCACTGCCATTCTGACCGGCGGCGTCGATATGCAGAAACAGATCCGCTCTTTTTCCAAAGGTGCAGATATTATCATCGGCACCCCTGCCCGCATTCATGATCATTTACGCAGGCACACGCTCAAGCCGAAGATGATCGATATGGTTGTACTCGATGAAGCAGACGAGATATTGAAAATGGGTTTCCGTCAGGATGTGCTCGATGATCTTGCCTTCCTGCCTGAGCATCAGACCATGTTGTTTTCTGCCACATATGAAGAAGATATCAGAAACTTTGCAGAAGAATTGCTGAAGGATCCGAACACGGCAGAAGTGAAAGCAGAAACAGTTCTTCCCCAGCATACGGAATACCGCTATATCAATGTCGATGAACATGGAAAGATTGATCAGGTTATCAAAGATCTGAAGAAATCGGAAACACAGGTTATTCTTTTTGCCAACACCAGAAAAACAGTCATATTTCTGACAGATTTATTGAAACAGAAAGGCTTTGACATCGATGGTATTCATTCTGAAATGGATCCGAAAGAAAGAAAATGGATCATGAAACGCTTCCGCGAACATGAACTGCAGATCCTTTGTGCAACCGATGTTGCCGCAAGAGGAATCGATATTCCTTCGGTTGGAAAAGTCATTTCCTATGATCTTCCCGATACCATGGATTCCCTGATTCATCGTTTCGGCAGAACCTCCCGGGCAAAGCATACAGGTACAGCCATCCTGTATGTCACCCCGCAGCAGAGAAAATATCTTTCTGATATAAAGAAGCATTTTCAATCATGACAAACCAAAAAGATCTCCTGGAATATAACCGGGAGATCTTTTCTTTCATGAGAATCCGTAAATCAATAGTTGACTTTCTTGATTTCGAAATAAGCCTGAGGATGAGCACAAACCGGGCAGACCTTCGGTGCTTCCTTGGCAACAACTGTATAACCGCAGTTGCGGCACTGCCATACCTGTTCATCCGGACGGGCAAAGACAGCTTCATCCTTGACGTTTGTCAATAAAGCCTTGTAGCGTTCTTCATGTGTCTTTTCAATTGCAGCAACGCCTCTGAACTTGGCAGCGATTTCCAGATATCCTTCTGCTTCAGCTTCATCTCCAAATGTCTTGTACATTTCGGTCCATTCATAATGTTCACCTGCTGCAGCCATTTCAAGGTTTTCAGCCGTATCCTTGATGGCACCGCCCTGCAGATACTTGAACCACATCTTTGCGTGTTCTTTCTCGTTCAGTGCTGTTTCCTGGAAGATAGCAGCGATCTGTTCGAAGCCGTCCTTCTTGGCCTTGCTTGCCCAGTAATCATACTTGTTTCTGGCTTCGGATTCGCCGGCAAAAGCAGTTTCCAGATTTTTGAGAGTTTTGGATCCAGTTAAATCTTTCATTATTAGTATTCCTCCTCATTGATATTTTTATTCTAGCAAATATTTATACGAATTCAATTCATGCTCAGTTTCATAAAATGTTCCTGAGATCTTCATTTCTGTTCGTATTTCAAAAGCTATTGATTACAATATATGCAGAAATATTTATGAGGTAAATATGCTAAATCAGATTACAACACATCTTTCCGCCAGCCTGCCTTCAGCCCTGTTTTTCTGGGTTCTTCTTCTGATCAACATGAAAATTGACAAAAGACGATTATTCAATGCTTTTCTCTTTCTGCTGGCTGCTTTTTCTACCCTTCCTGTGGTTGCTTCTTTCATGGGCCCCCTGTATGAAAGCGCCATGCTTGTATTTGTCATTCTGATTTTTCTGCTTCTGCTGTGTGTTCCTTTATTTCTGATTCATAACGGCTATGTCATGATCAGAAAAGAAGGCAGGCATTTTGCAAATCTGCTATCTCTGCTGCTTGGTATTGTGATTGCTGCTGGTGAAGTTTCCGGCTTTCTCTTCATCTTTCTTCCTTATGCAGAAGATACGCAGCCGGTATTGACTTCTTTTCTGCCTGTTAACGTTGTCTTTGCCTTTGTCTGCATCAGTGTTTTCTATGGTTCCCTTCTGTTTCTCTCATTTCTGCTCTATTCTCTTTTTCTGCAGATTCTTCCTTCCGGAAAGGAATTTGACTATCTGATCATTCTTGGCTGCGGATTGCGCAAGGACGGTACTCCTACCCCGCTGTTAGCAGGAAGAATTGAAAAAGCAATCAGCCTGTATGACAAACAGAAAAACAAACCCATTATCATTCCTTCCGGCGGTCAGGGAAAAGATGAAATCATCTCAGAAAGTCTGTCAATAAAAAACTACCTGGTCGCTCACGGCGTTGAGGAAAACCATATTCTCATGGAAGATCAAAGTACTACTACCATGGAAAATCTGCGCAATTCAAAAAAACTCATTGTCCAAAGAACCGGATCTTCAGCAGGAAAACAAAGAAAAGAAAAAATCTGCCTGATTACCAGCGACTTTCATGTCTACCGGGCTTTGAGCTATGCAAAGAAACTCGGCATGAACTGCCAGGGATGCGGGGCCAGAACTGCAGCCTATTATTATCCTTCCGCAATGATCCGGGAATTTACTGCAACCATGAAGGAAAGAAAAAATCTGGTGTTCTTTGCGGCAGGGTATCTGCTTCTGCTTTTGCCTTTTATTGTCCTGCTGCTGAGTGAAATGAATCATTGATTCCAAACCGCTGCAGGAAAAAGCAGAGAGTCTGAATCATCTGCTCTCTGCCCTTTTTATCTGATTGAATCATTATGCTTTCTGCGAAACAAGATTGAAACGGAACCAGAAGGTACTGCCTTCCCCTACTTTGGACCTTACACCGTATTGCACACCATGCAGATCAAGAATTTCCTTGCACAATGCCAATCCGATGCCGGAACCATTGGAAACTCTGACATGGGTCTTGTCGATCTTGTAGTATCTGTCCCATACCTTGTCCAGTTTGTCTTCCGGTATGCCTTCGCCGAAGTCCTGAACTTCAATCGTGACCGTCTTGTCATCAAGGAGTTCTCTTACGATGATGTGTTTCTTTTCACCTGAATAGTTGATGGCATTGGTCATGAAGTTATTGAAGACCTGTTCAAGCCGCTTCGGATCAGCTTCTATGACTGCTTCCCCCTTCAGATCCTTCTCAATGGTAAAGCCGTCCTGTACTGTATAAACATCATATTTGCGCATCTGCATGGCAACCAGGCTTGTCAGATCTACTTCTTCTTTATGAAGCTCAATCTGGCTGCTCTGCAATTTGGAAAGATCCAGCAGATCGTTGACCAGCTGATTCAGACGCCTGGATTCATCGATGATGACCTGAAGATTTTCATCGGTTTTTTCTTCCGGCAGATCCTGCATCATTTCGCCATAACCGGAAATCATGGTCAGCGGCGTTCTCAGATCATGCGAAACATTGGCAATCAGATCCCGCTTTGCTTTATCCGCAGCCTGAATTTCATCAGCGGCTTTGGTCAGAGTCAGGTTGAGCTCCTGGGCTTCCTTATAACGATCCGTAGTCGGATCCGGATTGTATCTGCCGCTTGACAATTCCTTAGCCGCTTCGTTGATCCTGGCAAGCGGCTTTGCAATCTGCTTGTAAAGAATATATGTCAGGAAGAAAATGGCAGCAGTCAGAAACAAGCCGATGTAAAGCAGCTGATGAGACAAAGTCTGAATGGTCGCAGACAATGGGGTGATGACACCGCTGACGATGACAACATAATTAATGTCACCACTTTCAGCAATTTTTGTATAAACGATATTGGTGATCACATCATCCTGCATCTGGAAGCCGTGCCTGCTGCCAAGCTGGCTCTGATCGACTTTGGTCAGATAAGCCCCTCCGTTATCAGCAGCCTTATCGACATAAGAACTGATATTCTCAGCTGACATGCTGTAGAACAGACAACCGCCGTTGCCGGCAATTACCCTGCTTGTAATCGGAGAGGAAGAAGAATCAATATAGGTCATGACACAGGTATCTGACTGCAAGGCCAGCTTGCCGATGTAATCATTGCCGTAGTCATTCTCTATAGCATCCATGACATTATCAGAAACATTCATAATTGTGGCAGCCTTTGATTGCTCGTACATCGGCTCCAGCAGAAGAATCTGAAAGACAAAGATGACCGCTATAACAAGAACGGCAAATACCAACAGGTATCTGCCGATCTTCCACTTAAGACTGATCTGCTTTTTCAAAGCGGTAGCCTACCCCTCTGAGCGTCACAATATATTTTGCATAATCGCCGAGATTCCTGCGGAGGAGCTTGATATGCGTATCCAGAGTTCTGTCATCACCGAAGAAATCATAGCCCCAGACATTCTGCAGCAGCTGCTCACGCGTTAAGGCAATGCCGGCATTCTTTGCCAGATACGCCAGCAATTCATATTCCTTTGGTGACAAAGTAACTCTGTTTCCGTCAATCGTGACAGTTCTTGCCGAGTAGTCAATGATCATGTTTTCTACTTTCAGCTGATCTTTGCCGGCTGCCGAAGCAGGATGCACACGCTTGAGAATTGCGTGAACTCTCATCATCAGCTCTTTGCTGGAGAAAGGCTTGACAACATAATCATCGACGCCGATATCAAAGCCGTGAATTTTATCATACTCTTCGCCCAAGGCGCTTAGCATGATAAACGGAAGATCCGGCTGGGTCTGCCTGATTTCTTTGACAGCAGAGAAACCGTCCAGATTCGGCATCATAATATCCATAATGACGAGATCATACTTGTTGGCCGCACACTTTTCAACCGCCTCCATGCCGTCGCCTGCCTGATCGGTTTCAAACCCTTCATGGGCGGCATACTTTGCGATCATCGTACGGATTTTTTCTTCATCATCTACGATCAGTAACTTAGTCATACCTTTTCTCTCCTTATGCTTCTCATGGTAATAATGCAATGTGAACGCCAGGTGATGTTTTCAGAGACTTTCGATGAAATCTGCAGCCGGCTTGATTTCTTCTACTTCAAGATCTTCAACCGCACCGGCATCACTTGCTTCAGAAATACGCGGATCCAGCGGCACTCTTGCAATAACCGGCAGATGATACTTTTCAGCAACTTCCTGAATATGGGACTTGCCGAATACATAAATCTTTTCGCCGCACTTCGGGCACTGGACATAGCTCATATTTTCGACTAAGCCCAGTACTCTGATATTCATCATATTTGCCATGTTGATGGCTTTTTCAACAACCATGGATACCAGTTCCTGCGGGGAAGTAACAATGACAATGCCGTCCAGCTTGAAAGACTGGAAAGCAGTCAGCGGAACATCAGAAGTTCCCGGAGGCATATCAACGAACATATAATCAACGTCGTTCCAGTAAACTTCCTGATAGAACTGCTTCAGCACATTGGCAACCATCGGACCTCTCCAGATCACCGGCGTTTCATCGGTATCAAGAATCATGTTTGTCGTCATGACCTGGATGCCTTTCTTCGTAATTGCCGGGTAAATCAGCTGGCCGTCGCCGGTAGCTCTTTCATGTATGCCGAATGCCTTGCCCTGGGAAGGTCCGGTAATATCACCGTCCAGAACTGCTGTACGATGACCTCTTCTCGCCATTTCAGATGCAAGCATGCTGGTAACGAAAGACTTGCCGACGCCTCCCTTGCCAGAGACAACGCCGATCACCTTCTTTACAGAAGATCTTTCATTGAAATCAATTTTGAAATTGTTTTTATCAGGCATATGAAAACCGTAATCTTCCGGTGTTTTGCCCTTTGAATTTCTTTCACTCATAAAAAAACTTTCACCTCACGAACAATATTCTACCATGGACAGAAAAATAATTAAAAATTATGAACCTCATCTTTTACACACACATGATTGTGATAAAATAAAACGGTCTTAAAAAGGAGAATAGAAAAATGGCAGGATATGTAGTAGTCGGTGCTCAATGGGGCGACGAAGGCAAAGGCAAGGTAGTTGACCTTCTCGGCACAAGAGTCAATATGGTTGTTCGCTTCCAGGGCGGAAACAACGCAGGACACACGGTTGTTGTAAACGGGAAAAAGACAGTGCTTCACCTGCTTCCTTCCGGCATTCTCAACCACGATGCACTTTGTGTCATCGCTGCCGGCGTTGTCATCAATCCGTTTGTATTATTCAAAGAAATTGATCAGCTCGAAGCAGAAGGACAGAAATGTGATAATATCCGCATCTCTGACCGTGCCCAGCTGCTGATGCCATATCACGTCAGACTGGATGAACTCGAAGAAAAAAGAGCCGGTGACAAGAAGATCGGTACAACCAAGAACGGTATCGGTCCATGCTACGCCGACAAGTATTCCAGAGTCGGTCTGAGGGTCTGCGACTTAGCTGACTGGGATGTCTTCTGTGACAAGCTGAAGACAGTACTTGAGCTCAAGAATGAAGAAATTACAAAGATCTACGGCGGCGAGCCGTTCGACTATGATGAGATGGTTGAACAATTCAGACAAATCAGAGAAAGAATGCTGCCGATGATTGCCGATGCTGTTGACCTGGTAAACAAGGCTCTGGAAGAAAACAAGATTATTCTCTTCGAAGGCGCCCAGGCAAATATGCTGGATATCAACTACGGCACATATCCTTATGTCACATCTTCCTCCCCGACTGCTGCCGGTGTGTGCGAAGGTGCTGCTGTTTCCCCAAGCAAGCTCGACAGAATCATCGGTGTTGTCAAAGCTTACTCTACCAGAGTCGGTGAAGGTCCGTTCGTTACAGAACAGCTCAATGCAACCGGCGACAAGCTGAGAGAAACAGGCTTTGAATATGGTGCTACCACAGGCAGACCAAGAAGAGTCGGCTGGCTGGATCTGCCGGTTGTCAAGCAGGCTGTCAGAATCAACGGTCTGACTGACATCGCCATCACCAAACTGGATGTCCTGACCGGTTATGAAAAACTTCCTGTGTGCGTCGGCTATACAATCGACGGCAAGGAATATGATACCGTTCCTGCTTCCCTGAAGCAGTATGGCAAAGCAGAACCAATCTACAAGTATTTCGACGGCTGGACAGAAGACATCACAAAGTGCAGAAACTTTGATGAACTTCCAGTAAATGCACAGAAGTATGTTCGTTTCATTGAAGAATATACAGGTACGCCTGCCTGCCTCGTTTCCGTCAATCCGGAAAGAGAAGGCAATTGTATTCTGAGACCTCTTCTCTGATCTGCATCATCTTATTGCAGGCAAAGGATCACAGCGATGTGGTCCTTTTATTTTGCAGCAAAAACCGGAAGAAACACCAGCCGTATTACAGAACCTGTCATCCCGGCAAATTAAAAAACGGTCATTGCCGTTTTCAATGATCCATTAGTGAAGACCTGCTTCTTCTTCCGTAAGAAGACCATAATGGACAAGCGCTCTTGCAATGCCGCCTTCATGAATATCAGAGGTAATAAATTCTGCTTCCGCTTTGGCAGGTTGTGTCCCGTTGCCCAGACAAACACTATGTCCGGCATAACGGAACATCGGCAGATCATTTCCCGCATCTCCGCATGCCAGCATTTCTTCTCTGGTGAACCTGAAATGTCTGCCCATGGTTTCCAGTCCTTTGTCCTTGCCGCCGTCGGCCGGAATCATATCCGCAAACTGAGGCGTCCATCGGGCACTCTTCATGCCCGGGGCGTGTTTCAGAAATTCTGCATCCATGCTTTCATCAATATACGGACAGATCATAAAAGTTTCGTGAACCAATGCTCTTACCGGATTCAGAACCGGCGGCAGCTGGTCAAGACGGTTGATGGAAGCTAAGTATTCCTTCATGCCCGGATTCTCATTCAGATCATAGCCGAAGTCCAGCTCATGAATGGAACACGGGAAGGACTGTGCCTTCAGCCACGGCACCAGCGCCTGCAGAGCTTCCCTGGAAATCGGGTGTCTGCGTAATTCATGTTTTTCTTTATCAATACAGTATTGTCCGTTTAACAAGACAAAGCCGTCAAAAGGAAGCGACAGCAGACTATCCGGCATCAATTCCATGTGCTTCAAAGGTCTGCCGCTTGAGATAAAGAGATAGATCCCCTTTTCATGCAGCAGGCGCAGAGCTCTTTGTGCATCCTGGGGAACCTGCTTTGTATCACCTGGTAACAAAGTACCATCTATATCGAAGAAACACGCTTTGATCATGCCTGTAGTGTATCACAGATTTTCTGTTTTCTGTCTGAAATATAAAAAGAAGATGCTGACAGTATTGCATCTTCTCATTGTTATATTCGTGTGTTATTTATTCAGCTGCTCAATACAGTTTTACCATCTATCGCATGACGTTCATGCAGAAGATTCTGTCTGACCCAGGCATCTCTTTCTGCATCATATCCGTGGTAAGGATGCGTGTAGACCCATCTGTCGCCGAAGACTGACATAGATTGATCATCAAAGATCATATAATCGGTATAATCAGGATGCTGCAGCAGATAATTGGCAATTTCCTGACTGCGGTGGAGTTCTTCCTTATGTTCAATCACATCCGTGATCTGACTGACTCTGTTCAGACCTGCTTTTTTCAGATACTGACGGCAATATTCAACACCCTTCAATCTCCAGGAAGAAGAAATAATGACGTCGATTTCCGGATGATCAGAAAGAAGCTGATCCAGATTGCGTACACATTCCCTGTCCGCAAATTCCATGGTTTCAGCGCGCTTGCGCATAATCTCAACGGCATCGTCTCTGTCTGTATCGATAAAGAGATTGATGACACCGTCAAAATCCAGAAAGAGATAAATATGTTTCTTCCCTCTTCCGGCATTGGCTGATATCGTTTTTTCTATCGCATGCAGTGAAGATGCATCTACTATATTCTCACTCATAATCTGTCCCATTATCATACCCTAAAGTATTGAAAAATGAAAGCGATTCCTTACTTACTATGGATCCCTTTTTGGAAGATGTCAATCAACTGACAGAGCCATAATACCCGTTTTGGTTCATATTATGTACATAATTTCTCAGAAACGTTGACATATGCAGGAAATTCCGCCTGAAATACCGGTGTTTTCAGAATCTACATGCGGATAAAGCATAATATCCTCATCTTATTTTCATTTCATGAATTCTTTCCGTTCATCAGAAAAAATCTGAAATTTCAGCAAAAAAGCAGGCATGCTTCTGCACACCTGCTCATTTAATGTTAATTGATCGAAACAATGTAGCGGTCATCATCTGCATCGACGGTGATCGTCTTGCCGGCGCAATCCGGATCTGCCAGGATAACCTTGGCAACTTCGGTTTCAATATCACGCTGGATATGACGTCTCATCGGACGTGCACCATATTGCGGATCTACGCCGAGATCAATGATTCTCTGCTTGGCACGATCTGTAACAAGAAGATGAATATCTCTTTTGGCAAGTCTTTCCTTGAGGATATTCAGGAACTTGTCGGCGATCTTTACCTGTACGTCTTTGCCTAAAGCATTGAAGACGATGATTTCATCAATACGGTTGATCAGTTCCGGCTTGAAGAACTTATGTACTTCTTCCAGATAGTGCTGTCTTCTTTCTTCCGCATTATCATCGAAGGCATACTGGGAACCCAGGTTGGATGTCATAATGATAATGGTGTTCTTGAAGTCAACGACAACACCCTTGGAATCAGTGATTCTGCCTTCATCAAGAATCTGAAGCAGAATATTGAAGACATCTGGATGGGCCTTTTCGATTTCGTCGAGAAGGACAATGCTGTAAGGATTTCTTCTGACCTGTTCCGTTAACTGGCCGCCTTCTTCATAGCCGACGTATCCCGGAGGAGCGCCGATGAGTCTGGATACACTGAATTTCTCCATGTATTCGGACATATCAATTCTGATGATCTTGGATTCATCATCGAACAGCTGCTGAGCAAGAGCCTTGGCAACTTCGGTCTTGCCGACGCCGGTAGGACCCAGGAAGAGGAAGGAACCCAACGGTCGGTTCTCATCCTGAATGTTAGCCTTGGAACGCATAATAGCATCACTTACCAGTTTCAGAGCTTCATCCTGGCCCATAACTCTCTTGGCTAAGAATTCAGGCAGATGCAGAATCTTCTGTCTTTCGGTTGTCTGCAGTCTGGATACTTCAATATGCGTCCATCTGGATACGATTTTGGCGATCATGTCCTGGTCAACCGTCTGCTGGATCATGCGCTTGTCATCGATGGCATCTGCTTCTTTGATCATGCGTTCAAGATCCGGGATAGTCTGATACTGAAGCTGGCCGGCTTTTTCATAGTCGCCGTCATACTGGGCCTGCTGCAGATCGAGCTTGGCTCTTTCAAGTTTTTCCTTGGCATCCTTGGCAGAATTGAGTTCTTCCTTTTCCTTCTGCCATTGCGAATTCATCGCAGACTGCTTTTCTTTCAGGGATGCAAGTTCCTTTTCAATTTCAGCTAATCTGTTCTGTGATTTCTGATCCTGTTCCTTGGTCAGGGAAGTCTTCTCAATCTCCAGGGTCATGATCTTACGATTCAGCTCATCCAATTCCTGCGGAACAGAATCCATTTCCGTACGGATGCATGCACACGCTTCATCGACCAGGTCAATTGCCTTATCCGGCAGGTACCTGTCAGTAATGTATCTGTCTGATAAAGTTGCAGCAGCGATCAGAGCTTCATCTTTGATTGTAACGTTATGGAAAGTCTCAAATCTTTCCTTGAGACCTCTTAAAATAGCGATGGTATCTTCGACAGTCGGCTCGGAAACCATGATCTTCTGGAATCTTCTTTCCAGAGCTTTGTCCTTTTCGATATAAAGACGATATTCATCGAAGGTAGTAGCACCGATGCACTTGAGCTCGCCTCTTGCTAACATCGGCTTAAGCATGTTGGCCGCATCCATAGAGCCTTCTGTCTTGCCGGCACCGACCAGATTATGAATTTCATCGATGAAGAGAATGATGTTGCCGTTGGCCTGTTTGACAGCCTTCAGGACACCCTTGAGTCTTTCTTCAAATTCACCTCTGTACTTGGCACCTGCAATCAAGGCACCCATGTCGAGTTCAATCAGTTTCTTGTTGCGCAAGCCCTGCGGCACATCACCCCGGTAAATACGCCAGGCAAGACCTTCAACAATAGCTGTCTTACCGACACCAGGCTCACCAATCAATACCGGGTTATTCTTTGTTTTACGGGACAGGATTTCTATGACACGGCGGATTTCGTCATCTCTGCCGATGACCGGATCAATCTTGCCGTCCTTGACTTCCTGAACCAGATCATGGCCGTATTTCTTCAGGGCATCCAGCTGGGCTTCATCCCCGGCATCGTCCATCTTCATACCGCCTCTTCTGTCTTCTTCTGCTTTAATTACAGCTCTGGCATCTGCATGGTATTTCTGCTGGATGGCTTTGATTACCGGTGCATCCGTTTCGAAAAGACCAATCAGCAAAGCTGCTACCGACATGTACTTGTCGCCCTTTTTCTTCATGTAATCAAGAGCGTTCTGCCATGCATAAGATACTTCTCTGCTTAAAGCAGGCTGGTTGTTGCCTGAAACACTGGCAAGCTGGTCGGCATAGTTCCTGACTACAGACTCAATTTCTTTCTTGTTGACATGCAGTCTTTCCCAGATCCCGTCAGCCGTGCTGTCTTCCAGGATACTTAATAAGATATGCTCAGCAGTAACTTCACTATTGTGCCCCTGCTGTGCTTTTGTATATGCATCAGAGATAATTCTCTGCAATGCTTCTGTCATCATTTCCGGATTCATAAGACACCTCCTTCAGTTCTCTCCCCTGAAAGTCTGTCGTTTGTGAAATGTGATTTGTTTTGTTTAATAATATTTTTTATCAGCTGAATGATTCCTTGAAGCGCTGCCACATGGTCTTGCCGGAACCATCATTCTGCATTTCCTGCAGCTGCTTGTAGAGTTCCTTTTCCTTTGAAGTAAGGTGTTCATCTACCTTGACTTTGACTGTGACAATCTGATCGCCTTTGCGGCCGCCTCTGATATCAACAACACCCTTTTCCTTCAATCTCAGCTTGGTGCCGTCCTGTGTACCTGCTGGAATCTTCATCGTAACATCACCATAGATTGTCGGCACATCAACACTGACACCTAAAGTTGCATCAACGGCACTGACCGGAATTTCCAGATAGATATCCTTGCCGTTTCTGGAGAATTTGTTATGGGCAAGCACATTGATCTCAATAAAGAGATCACCGTTAGGACCGCCGTTGGTTCCTCTTTCGCCCTTGCCGGCAACTCTCAGCTGCTGGCCGGTAGCGATACCTGCCGGGATCTTGATATCAACGCTTTCTCTCTTATGAATGTATCCCTGGCCGCCGCATTCTCTGCAGACTTTTCTGACCTTCTTGCCAGTCCCTCGGCAATCCGGGCAAACGGACTGCTGCTGGAACATGCCGAAAGCAGTTCTCTGCTGGGTAATGACAGTACCGGAACCATGACACCTGGAACAGGTCTCTACATCAGAAGGAGAATCTGCCCCGCTGCCATGACAATGCGGACACATTTCATCGACGGATAAATTGATGGTTTCCGTCTTGCCGAAACATGCATCCATAAAGGAAACATTCATCCGCATATATTTATCTTCACCGCGTCTTGGCGCATTCGAGGCACGTCTTTGCGAACCGCCTCCGAAACCGCCGCCGAAGAAAGATGAGAAGATATCGGAGAAGTCATCAAAACCTGCACCTGCAAAGCCCTGATTGAAACCGCCTGCCTGTGAACCATCCATGCCGGCAAAGCCGAACTGGTCATAGGTCTGACGCTTCTGCGGATCAGAAAGCACTTCGTATGCTTCGTTTACTTCCTTGAATTTTTCAGCTGCATCCGGTGCCTTGTTCAGGTCCGGGTGATATTTCTTGGCAAGTTTCCGGTACGCACGCTTGATTTCATCATCCGTAGCGCTTTTGGAAACTCCCAGTACTTCGTAATAATCTCTTTTCTCAGCCATATCGTCACCTGCTTCCATAAAGTAAGAATGCGGAAACTACAGTTCCGCACTCTTTATGATTTTATTACTTCTTTTCCTTGAAGTCAGCGTCGACTACATCGTCGTCAGACTTGCCGGAAGCGGAACCTGCTGCGGAGCCGTTGTTATTCGGCTGCGCACCGGCATTGCCCTGCTGGTACATCTGCTGAGCCATTGTATTGGCAGCCTGTTCCAGTGCATCGAGCTTTGTCTTCAGGGAAGCCATGTCGTTCTTGTCGAGAGCTTCCTTGAGTTCATCTCTGAGCTTCTGTACTTCAGCCTTCTGTTCAGGAGAAACATTCGGGTTATCCTGCTTCAGAGTATCATCGATCTGGGAGATATAAGCTTCAGCCTTGTTGCGGGTTTCAGCTTCTTCCTTACGCTTGTCATCTTCAGCCTTGTGTTCTTCAGCTTCCTTGACCATTCTGTCGATTTCTTCATCAGACAGACCGTTGGAATTCTGAATTGTGATGTGCTGTTCCTTGTTTGTACCCTTATCCTTAGCAGATACCTTTACAATACCGTTGACATCGATATCGAAAGTAACTTCAATCTGCGGAACGCCTCTTCTTGCTGGTGCAATACCGTCAAGCTGGAAGTTGCCCAGGGTCTTGTTATCAGCAGCCATCGGTCTTTCACCCTGCAGGACATGGATATCAACTGCCGGCTGGTTATCAGCAGCCGTAGAGAAGATCTGAGACTTGGATGTCGGGATCGTTGTATTACGCGGAATCATGACTGTCATCTGGCCGCCCAGAGTTTCAATACCAAGGGACAGCGGTGTGACATCCAGCAATAAGACATCCTTGACGTCACCGGCAATGACAGCACCCTGAATAGCGGCACCAAGAGCGACACATTCATCCGGGTTGACGGACTTGTTCGGCTCCTTGCCAAGTTCTTTCTTAACTGCTTCCTGAACAGCCGGGATACGGGTAGAACCGCCGACCAGCAATACCTGATCAAGATCAGAAGCAGAGAGCTTTGCATCGGCTAATGCATGTCTGACTGGTTCCATGGTTCTATCGACCAGATCTCTGGTCATATCATTGAACTGTGCACGTGTCAGTGTAGCTTCCAGATGCAGCGGGCCTTCCGGACCAGCGGAGATAAACGGCAGGGAAATCTGTGTCTGAACCATGCCGGACAGATCCTTCTTTGCCTTTTCAGCTGCTTCCTTCAGTCTCTGCAGAGCCATCTTGTCAGCCTTCAGATCAATGTTGTGTTCCTTTTTGAAGTTATCAGCCAGCCAGTCGATGATCTTGTTATCAAAGTCATCGCCGCCCAGATGTGTATCACCTGCTGTAGCCAATACTTCGAATGTACCATCTGCGATATCCAGAATGGAAACATCGAATGTACCGCCGCCGAGGTCATAAACCAGGATCTTCTGTTCCTTGGACTGGTCCTTGTCAAGACCGAATGCCAATGCGGAAGCAGTCGGTTCGTTGATGATACGCTGCACATCAAGACCAGCGATCTTGCCGGCATCCTTGGTTGCCTGACGCTGGGCATCATTGAAGTAAGCAGGAACAGTGATAACTGCCTTGTCTACCTTTTCACCCAGATATCCTTCTGCATAATCCTTCAGATAAGTCAGGATCATAGCAGAGATTTCCTGCGGTGTATATTCCTTGCCTTCCAGGGTAACCTTCTTGTCTGTACCCATGAGTCTCTTGACGGAATACACTGTATTCTTGTTTGTGATCAGCTGACGCTTGGCAGCATCGCCGACAATTCTTTCGCCGTTCTTGAATGCGACGACAGAAGGAGTTGTACGATTGCCTTCCGGGTTTGTAATAACCTTTGCTTCCTTGCCTTCCATAACGGCAACGCAGCTGTTTGTTGTACCTAAGTCAATACCAATAATCTTGTTGCTCATATTTATTCACCTCCGGTCAGTCACTGACCTTTACCATAGCCGCTCTGAGAATGCGGTCTTTTAATTTGTATCCTTTCTGCAATACCTGCAAAACCATACCCGGCTCAACGCCGTCTTTGTGCTCGCTCATCAGAGCCTGATGCCAATTGCCATCGAACGGCCTGCCTTCAGCTTCGATTTCCGTAACGCCTTCTTTTTCAAGGGCGCTCTTCAGCTGGCTGTATATCATCTCCAGCCCTTTCTTCATGTTTTCATCGATTCCCTGAATGGCAAGCGCTCTTTCACAATTGTCCAATACCGGCAGCAATTCAATTGCGAAGGACTGGATGTGATACTTTGCGAAGGAATCATGTTCCTTCTGCAGTCTCTTCTTCATGTTTTCTGTATCGGCATAAGCACGCGCATATTCATTTTTCAGAACATTGACCTGCTCGGTAAGTTTCTTTACCTGGGCTTCCAGTTCCTCTTCATGCGTTGGTTTCTTTTCTTCCGGCTTTTTTTCTTCAGCCTTTTCAGCAGGTTTCTCTTCAGAAGCCTGTGCTTCTTCTACCTGCTTTTCTTCAGCCTTTGTTTCAGCCTCTGTATTTTCTGCAGCCTGCTTTGTTTCTTCAGTCTGCTCACTTGTCTTTTTTGTTTCCTGATTCATCGATCTCATCACCTCCTGCGTTGTACATTTTTTCAATCATTCTGGCAGCGTATTCTACCATTGCGACAACTTTGTCATAATTCATGCGGCTCGGGCCGACGACCATAAACTCACCGGTTTCATGCTCACCGACATGGAACTTGGATCTGACAACTGCCAGATCGTTGTACCACGTTAATTCGGCACCCTTTGTCGTTACGGCAACTGCATTTGCCTTGCCGTTCATGTCTTTCCATACTGACTGGTCATCCAGCATCTGCATAAGTTTCTTGAGCTTGTTGATGTCTTCAAACTCAGGCTGATACAACATTCTGTCCTTGCCGGAGAAATACACATTTTCACTGGCGAACCTGACGAATGCTTTGACAAAGGCAGTAAAGAGAAGATCATGTCTCTGTACTACTGCACTGAGTTCCGGTCTGATTCTTTCCATCTCATCCACCAGCTGGTCAATTCTGACATCCTTCAGTTTCTGATTCAGGATCTCCGTACAGTTTTCAATATCACTGACTGGTACATCCTGGTCAAAATGGAAAGTCTTTGTTTCAGTATGACCAAGGTTGGTAATAAAGACACACACTGCATTTCTTTCATCCAGCGGGAAGAGCTTGATATGTTCCAGTCTCTGCTCATGTGCATCCGGGCCGATCGCACCGGAAGTCATATTCGTCATAGACGAGAGAATTTCACAACTTTGTCTGACTGCTTCGTTGATATTCATATTCGAAGCATCAAAGGCATCCCGGATGGCTATTTCCATCTTGTTGTCCATCCTGGCATCAGACAGAAGATTCTCACAATAGAATTTATAACCTGCAGTGCTTGGCACTCTGCCGGAAGAAGTATGGGTTTTTTCAAGATACCCCATTTCTTCCAGAACCTGCATATCATTGCGGATCGTAGCACTGGAATAAGGCAGGTGATATTTCTTCTGCAGAGTCTTGGAACCTACCGGTTCTGCTGTCTTGATAAACTCATCGACAATCGCTTTGAAGATTTCAATTCTTCTTGGCGTCAACATCTTCACCCCACCTCCTTTAGCACTCAGCTTTTGTGTCTGCTAGTATATTACTTCCAAAGCTTAGCACTGTCAATAATGAAGTGCTAATTTCTTTCATGAAAAAAAGACAATTTTTCAATTGCCTTTACTTAGCAAACTTTGCCTCTACTTCTTCCGCTATCTGATAAGGAACCAGATTCAGGATATCTCCATGATAAGAAGCAATTTCCTTTACGACGGAGGACGACAGGAAGGAATACTGAGGCTTGGCAATCAGGAAGATTGTCTCAATTTCATGACCCAGCATCATGTTGGCGGTTGCAATCTGCAGCTCATATTCATAATCGGATACTGCCCGGATGCCTCTGATAATGGCACCGCAGCCAAGTCTTCTTGCCTCATTGACAGTCAGGCCTTCACCGATCTTCACCTTGACATTTTTCATATCTGCCGGCAGCGACTTTTCAATCATGTTCTTTCTTTCTTCTTCCGAAAAAAGGCAGGTCTTTTTCGGATTCTTCATGATCAGCACATAAACTTCCTCAAACATGCCGGAAGCACGGCTGATAATATCCAGATGGCCGTTGGTAATCGGATCAAAAGATCCCGGATAACAAGCTTTCATTTTATCTGACTTCCTTTATTTTTATAATACGTGATACGGGTAATTCCGTATTCCTTTTCCTTCAGGGGAACCAATGTTCCAATGGTTTCTTCAAAATGATCTTTCTGATCACTTTCAATGACAACATCTGCTTCTTCATTCAGAAGACCATACTCAACCAGCTTCTGCAGGATCATCAGATTCTGCTGTTTAGCATAAGGCGGATCCAGATAAACCAGATCAAACTTCATTCCCTTCTGTTTACACACAGACAAAGCTTTGACATCCTTCATGCACAAGACCGTAACCTGATCTTCACAATGCAGAGATTCAATGTTCTTGCGGATCACGGCACAGGCTTCCCTGTTCAGATCACACTCAACAGCTGCATCAAAGCCTCTGGAGACTGCTTCAAGACCCACTGCCCCGGATCCCCCGTAAAGATCAAGCACGCATCCGCCTTCAAACATACCGCCTAATGAGGAAAACACTGCTTCTCTCACCTTGTCAAGCGTCGGCCTGGTATCATTGGATTTTCTCGTTTCAATGCGGCGGGAGCCGAACTTGCCCGCAACGATCCTCATTGAATCCTCCCGTTCCTATACTCGCCGATGACCGCCTGGGAAATACCGATTGCAATCATCGCATTCAACGTGGAAGAACCGCCGGCACTCATCATCAGAAGCGGAATACCAGTCAGAGGAATCATGCCGGTGACACCGCCGACATTGAAGAAAATATGAATGACAAAATACATTGCCGTTCCAGTCAGAACGATTCTTGCTTTCTCACTTCTGATCTTCTGTGCATAGGAAAGCAGACGGAAGATGATGATAAAATACAAAGTCATTAAGAACAGGAAACCGAAGTACCCTGTTTCTTCTACGGTAACTGCAAGAATATAGTCAGTATTAGCTGCCGGGAAACTCATGTATTTGCGGACGCTGCCGCCGATGCCTCTTCCAAACAAGCCGCCGCTGGCAAAAGAAATCAGACCGTTGATCAGCTGATAAGAAGAATTATACTGATCAGCAAACGGATCAATGGCAGAAAGGAAACGATTCTTCTGGTAAGCAGCCATATGCGTGGAATCAAGTGCAGCGGTCAGAATCGCGCCGCCTGGTTTTGTTGCAAACAGGAAAAGAGCCAGAATGACGACACCCCAGAAAAGAATCCGCATCCCTTTCTGGAACCCTGACAATGCTTTCTGACGCGGAATCAGAATACACACGCAGGCAATCAATAACACTACCAGCATGGAACCGAAGTCATGCTGCAGAAAAAGAATAATAAAACAATACGCACCGATAAACATGAACGGCCGCTTGATCAGATCCCAGCACTTTGCATCTCTTCTGAAATTCCTGTCGCCTAAGAAAGAAGCAACGATCAGAAAAGACATTGTCTTGGCAAACTCTGCCGGCTGAATGGTGATATTGACACCCGGAATACGGATCCAGCCATGGGCACCATTGACTGCCGGGAAAACCAGGCACACCAGAAGCAGGCCCCCGACCACAAGAATCAACTTGCGGAAGCTGTTCTCTGACAACCACTTCAGGCGGAAGTTATGAGCTGCAAACGTCATGCCGAAATAACCGACTACCGCAAAGAGAACTTCCTTGAAGGCAGTAATGAGAAGATATGACTGATGTGTCAGCGCCTGTCCCATGGAAGCGGACAATACCATGACAATACCGAATATCATGATTCCCAGAGTTGCCATCACGATAAAAAGATCAGAAGAAGCCGGCATTCTGAGAAATAACCTTTTCTTTTTTGGTTTTGCTGTCCCTGTTGACATACGAAGAGATTCTATCATACAATTCGCATCTTTTCATCCGGCAGAAAAGAAAACGCATACATTGCATTTATCCTTATAATATAGTGTCATTCCTTTGACAAGCAGGGAAACTCTGCCTACAATAATGCCGAGGTAATTCCAAATGTTAATAAACAATGAAACAATTATCAAGGACACTGATCCTTTAATCCGGGAAAAATCCGATCCTGTTTCCCTGCCGTTAAGTGCAGAAGACGAACAGCTCCTGAGAGAGATGTTCCAATATGTCCAGGATTCTACCGATGAAGAAAAAGCAAAGAAATTCAATCTGCGTCCGGCGGTCGGCATTTCCGCAATCCAGGTCGGCGTCAGGAAGCAGCTGACTGCTGTCATCGTCGATGACTATGACAAAAACGGCAATCCGGTGAAATATCAATACATGCTGGCAAATCCGAAGATCGTTTCTTCCTCCGTCCAGAAAGCATATCTCAATGCCGGCGAAGGCTGTCTGTCTGTGGTTGCTCCGCATGAAGGCCATGTCATCAGAAGCGCACGCGTTACGGTCAAGGGATTCGATCTGATTCAGAACAAAAACATCACAATCCGGGCAAGAGGCTATCTGGCCATTGTCCTGCAGCATGAACTGGATCACTTCAAAGGCACTTTGTTCTATGACTATATCGATCCTGAAAATCCGGAAAAAACAGTAGACGGCGCAATGGTGATCTGACATTCACAAAGCAATGTATGTGCTATAATACATATGAATTCAGTAGCAAATCAGAAATGAGGTTAAATAAATAATGGAAGAGAAAACAAGCGGAAGACGTTCAACCCGCCCTTCCCGCTATTCTCGCATTCAGGAGCCTGACTTAAGCGGACACACGATCAATCACAAAACAGATACGATTGTGTATGCATTAGGCGGACTCGGCGAGGTTGGCAAGAACATGTACTGCATCGAACACGATGATGAAATCATCATTATCGACTGCGGCATTCTGTTCCCGGAAGAAGGCCTGCTCGGCGTTGATTACGTCATTCCCGATTATTCCTACCTGGTCAAGAACCAGCAGAAGATCAAGGCAATGGTTATCACTCATGGTCATGAAGACCATATCGGCGGTATTCCGTTTTTCCTGCAGTCCGTGCATCTCAGGGAAATCTATGCACCGCGCTTTGCCAAAGCCCTGATCGAAAAGAAGCTGGAAGAAAGAAGACTTTCAAGATCCTGCAAGATCATTGAAATCAATTCCGATTCCCGCATCCGTACAAAATATTTCAATATCGGTTTCTTCGATACCGTCCATTCCATTCCGGATTCCTTAGGCGTATTGATCAACACGCCTAATGGCAGAATTGTTGAAACCGGCGACTTCAAGTTCGACCTGACTCCGATCGGCAAGAACAGTGACTATCAGAAGATGGCTTATATCGGTCAGATCGGCGTCACCCTGCTCATGAGTGATTCCACCAACTCCGGTGTTCCTGGTTCTTCTATCTCTGAAAAGAAAGTCGCCAATGCCATTCTCGAACAGATGCATAAGACGCCGGGACGTCTGATCGTCTCAACATTTGCATCCAACTTCTACAGAGTCAGACAGATTCTTGAATGCGCTATTGCCTGCAACCGGAAAGTTGCCGTCTTCGGCCGTTCCATGGAAAATGCAGTTGAAATCGGCAGAAAGCTCGGCTTATTGAGTATTCCGGACAGTTCCTTTATCTCCGGCAATGAGCTCAATACCCTGCCGGCTAACCGGATCTGCATTGTATGTACAGGTTCCCAGGGTGAACCAATGGCTGCCCTTTCCAGAATTGCTAACGGCACCCACCGCTTTATCAAGATCATTCCAGGTGACACGGTTCTGTTCTCATCCAATCCGATTCCAGGCAACGGTACTTCCGTATCCGGTGTTATCAACCAGCTGACCAGAGTCGGTGCAAACGTTGTTACCAACTCGCCGCTGACTTCTTTCCATACAACCGGTCACGCGCCGGTGGAGGAACAGAAGCTGATGCTGAACCTGATCAAGCCGAAGTACTTCATGCCTAACCATGGTGAATACAAGATGCTTGTCCAGCATTCCCATACTGCCCAGGAAACCGGTGTTCCGAAGGAAAACTGCTTCATCTGTGCTAACGGCGACGTGCTGGTATTGAGAAATGAAGAAGTCTTCAAGGCCAACGAAAGAGTCCAGACAGATGCCATCTATGTTGACGGCAATGATGCAACCGGCCTGAGTACTTCTGTCATCAAGGACAGAAAGATTCTGGCTGAAAACGGATTGATTGCAGTTATTGTCACAATTGATTCCCGCTACAACAAGATCCTGTGCAGACCAAGCATTGTATCCAGAGGCTTTGTCTATATCAAAGATTCCCAGCCGCTTCTCAAGGAAGCAGAACTGGTTGTCTATGATGCCCTCAAGAAAAAGATGCAGCAGAGAACAACCTTCGGTGAACTCAAGAACAGCATCCGTACTTCTCTGGAACCGTTCTTATATGACAAGACAAACCGCAACCCGATCGTTATTCCGGTCATTCTGAACCAGAAGGCTGCGATTGAAGAAATCAAGGCAAAGACCGGTGCAAGAAGAGCAGCTGCTCACCATGCTCCTGCCAAAAAGCCTGCTGAAACCAATCAGTAAACATGCAGAACAAGAGACTGGAAACAGTCTCTTTTCTTTATGCATGCATGAAAAAAGCCGGAAGCATTTTCCCGGCTCATATTATTATCTTAACTTTATTAAAATCCAGGATCAGAGATTTTCATTGACGAAACAGAGATCAACCTTCATGTCATCATTGAAATGGAAGAAAGTCATTGTATCAATTGCTGTCTTTCTGCTGTCCTTTTCAGTGACACTGTTCCAGTAATGAATTGCCAGCCAGTCTTCACTGGTCAGAACGTTCATGACCTTGACTCTCTTTACGTCCTTTGTTTCAGCCAGCTTTTTCATGGCATCCTTCAGACCTGCTTTTTCAAAAGTCTGATGGCCGTAAGTAACAGATGCATTTTCGGTATAGAAAGAATCAGCGTTTTTGCTCCAGGATTCATAACCCTTGTTCCAGGCATCGATTTCTGCAAGTACAGCTTCCTTCATCTGCTTGTTTTTTTTCTGTAGAGATAGTTGTCGGATATTCAACCGGATACTTTTCATCCAGATTATCTGTATCCTTGAGAGTCATGGCAGTAATTTCATCCATGTACTTCTTCTGTGCTTCCTTTTCTTCCGGCTTCAGGAACATCATCATACCGTCATAGTCACCGGCTCTGACACCGCCCCAGCCTTCATCAACCTTGGCACCGCGGTCACCGAAGTCCTTGAATCTTGCAAATTCCATGGTTCTGCCAGGATGTCCGTTGGTAGAGATTTCATACTGGATTGCCATCCAGTCATCGACCAGCAGCATGTTCATGAAGTTGCCCATCTGAATATTGACTCTCTTGAGAGAAATCTGCATTGCCTTCTGATATTCTTTCAAAGTCAGACGGACGCCGTGGACTGTATAAACAGATCCCGGGTAGTACAGAACGTTGCCCCATTTCTCCCATGCTTCGTAGCCGTGGTTCCACTGGTTGAAGCCGTTCAGCATACGATTCTGAACATTCTTGTTCATCTGGGATACTGCCGGTGTTTCATACCTGATCGGGAATGTCTTCAGCAGTTCTGCAGTCGGCACATTGTACTGCGGATCCTTTTCCATAACGTAATCTGTGTTGTTTGTTTCGCTCATAATTTTTTGATCTCCTTTGATTCTTTTTGAACTTACACATAAAGAATACGGATTGTCATTCTCAGTTTCGTTAAAGAATTGTTTCTGAATTGTTATAATTTGTTGCCATGTGCAACAAAAAAAGGCATTCTGTCTCAGAATGCCCGTACAGATAAGAATTACTGAATCGGCTCGAGAGTAATAATTCCTTCCGGAATATCATCAAGCGGGAAAGAAATTGTATTTTCTTCGTGTTTGTCAAATGCGATGACCTTTGCAACATCCCTCAGATCTGCGGTTACACCATAGCCTCTTTCCCCTTCCCGGTAATGCATCAGAATCGTCAGGGAAGGCTTGATGGTTTCAATGATTTCTTCTGCCTGCTCTGCATCAATCGTAAAGTGGCCGCCCACCGGAATAAGCAGAATATCTGTATCTTTGAGCTCTTCATATTCATGAGCTGTCGGCAATCTTCCGATATCGCCCATATGGGTTACCGTAACTTCATCAATTGTGACTTTGGTAATATCATTCATGCCTCTTTTGGTGCCGTTGGCATCATCATGCGGCACTTTGATGAAAGTAACCGGGAAGGGATCCTTGCCGGAAGCCTCAATCATTTCCCTGCCGGCGTGATCATCATGTTCATGGGAACAATACACTGCATCTGCAGTTATACCGGACGGTAAAGAAAGCCCCGGAACCGAATTATCACGATAAGGATCAAAAACAAGGGACTTATGGTGACAGATGAGCTTGAAACAGGAATGGCCGAAATATTCAATGGTTAATTCTGACATATGTATTCCTCTTCTCTTGGTTTCATTATACTCTCAGCCGGAAAAAAGGAGAACTTTTCAGTTCTCCCGGATGGAATTCAATTACTTGACTTCGATGATCTTCATCATGTTGGCAGTGCCTTCACCTGTCGGATAGCCTGCAGAGATGATGATCAGCTGCCCCTTCTTGACGCCGTAGTCCTTGGCAAACAAAGATGCAAGATCGTCATCGTTTGTCAGCTTGTTCTGCACATCAGAGAAGATCGGCAGAACGCCCCAGTAGGATTCCAACTTGCGCATTGTATCCTTTGTGAAAGTAACAGCCAGAATCGGTGCCTTTGGTCTGAACTTGGAGATACGACGGGCAGTTGTGCCGCCCTGTGTGAAGACGACGATTGCACCGATATTGTCCAGTGTCAATGTCGCATCAGAAATAGCGATGGAAACGGCATCCTGAACAGTCTTATTGGAAGTCGTCTTCAGCCAGTCAAGATTGTCTCTGTAAGGCAGAATCTTTTCTGCTTCTTCAACGATCTCAGACATGGTTTCGCATGCTTCAACCGGATAATCACCTGCTGCAGATTCAGCAGAAAGCATAACACCATCAGAACCATCCAGAACGGCGTTGCAGACGTCAGATGCTTCCGCACGAGTACATCTCGGGTTATGCGTCATGGAATCCAGCATATGGGTAGCTGTGATGACAGGCTTGCCGACGATGTTAGCCTGGTGAATAATGTGCTTCTGATAAACAGGTACCAGCATAGTTGGAATTTCTACGCCCAGATCACCTCTGGCAACCATGACGCCGTCAGCTGCTTCCAGAATGGAATCAACGTTGTCATAGCCTTCCTGGTTTTCAATCTTGGCGATGATATTGATATGCGGCTTGCCTTCTTCAATACAGATCTTTCTGATTGCATTGACATCAGCTGCACGTCTTGTAAAGGATGCGAAGATGAAATCTACATCATTCTGGCAGCCGAAACGGATGTCTTCCTCATCCTTCTTGGAAAGGAAAGGCATGGAAAGCTTGACGCCAGGAACGTTACAGCCCTTGTGAGAAGAAATCGGACCGGCAACTTCAACCCGGCACTTCATTTCATTGCCGTTGTTTTCCAGAACAGTCAGCTTCATCTTGCCGTCGTTGATCAGAATGACGTTGCCCTGGCCCAGGTCATCGAACAGTTCCGGAACCTGGATGTGGAACCGCTCATGAGTACCTTCAATCTCAGCCTTTTCCAGATAAACGATTTCACCGATCTTGTAGTTTTCAGTGTCGTTCTTGAAATTGCCCAGACGGATTTCCGGTCCCTTTGTATCCAATGCAATTGCGAGGTTGAAGCCGGTTGTATCTGCTACGTGGCGGATCATGTCGATTCTTGCCTTGTGTTCTTCATGTGTACCATGAGAGAAATTCAGACGGCAGATATTCATGCCGGCCTTGGCAAGTTCTGTCAGCTTCTCTACACTTTCGGAAGCAGGTCCGATTGTGCAGACAACCTTTGTCTTCTTGAACAGATGTGTGTTATTCATTTCTAAATCTCCTTCTTATGCCCCTTAAAGTTCTTTACAGTTTTCTTTGATGATCTCAGACGAGACGGTCAAACAATCTGTACAGATGCTTGCGGCTCTGTCTCGGTCTTTCCAGTGCTTCCTGAATCGGCATAGCAGAAATGACATTGTCGATGATACCGACACACTGACCTCCGATCCCTTCCATCAGAAGGTCAACTGCCTTTTCACCCATGCGGCTTGCCAGGATTCTGTCTGTCGGAGTCGGCGAACCGCCTCTCTGAATATGACCAAGTACGGTTGCGCGGCCAGAGAAGTTAGTCTGTAAAGATACCTTTTTGGCCAATGCATCAACGTCGCAGATCTTTTCAGAAATAATGACGATTGCATGATTCTTCTGGACAGCAGCACCAAGATAACGAAGCTGTTCGAGCACTTCAAGTTCATCATAACCGGTCTCCGGAGTAATGACCATTTCAGCACCGCAGCTGATTGCTGTATACAATGCCAGATCGCCGCAATGATTGCCCATGACTTCCACGATGGAACATCTGTGGTGAGATGAGGATGTATCACGCAGCTTATCGACGTTTTCTACGCATGTATGCAATGCTGTATCAAAACCGATCGTAAAATCTGTACCAGGAATGTCGTTATCGATTGTTCCCGGCAGACCAATACAGTTGATGCCCTTCTTTGTCAATGCAAGCGCACCTCTGTAGGAACCATCGCCGCCGATGACGACAAGCGCATCAATTCCTTCCCGCTGCATGTTTTTCACACAGGCATTCTGAATTTCTTCTTCCCTGAACTCAGGCAGACGTGCAGAACCAAGTTTTGTGCCGCCCCGATCCAGAATGTCACTGACGTCGTGTCTGGTCAAAGGTTCAAAATTTCCTTCAAGCAGACCTCTGTAACCGTCGTGGACACCGACAACTTCAACGCCGTTATTCAAGGCAATTCTTGTTACGGAACGAATTGCCGCATTCATGCCCGGCGCATCGCCGCCGGAAGTAAGTACACCGATCTTTCTGACCATATTAGCCTCCGAATCCTTTAGTATTTTATCATTGCGACTGTATCAATCATAGCGATTTTACACTGATTTTCGACGATCTTCACACGAAAGCGCTAACAACTCACACCCGACTTCAATGCGCTCAACAATCCGGGCAGCTTTGAGCAGATCTTCATTTCCTTTCGAGGTAAATGAGAAGTGACTCTTCAGAGCAGCAGGATCATAATTGCTGGTAAACCAGGTCGGCAGCTTTGCTTCATACCTTGCATTCAGAACCGGCAGCAATATATTGTCGCGGTTCCACTCGGTTACGCTTTCTGCCCCGATATCATCAATGACAACAAACTTCGCATAGGACAGTTTTTCAACTGCACTGCGGAACTCGCCGCTGTATGCCATAGATGCCATTTTCGATGTGAAAGTCGGATAATGAATAAAAGCTGTCTTTTCGCCCCTGCAGGCATGTTCATTGCAGGCACCGGCGCAAAGATACGTCTTACCTGATCCCATTGTACCATAAAGATAAACTGACCTGTTCATCAAACTGGCCTGGGCAGCTTTGGCAAAAACCGTTACATAAGCCGAACTCTCATGGGAAAGATCAATATTGCCAAGCATGACAGAATAAAGATGTTCCGGCATATCATTCAGCAGATATCTTTCCAGGTGTTTCTGCTGCTTCAGCTTCTCTCGTTCATACCGGCAGGCTGTTTCAACCCTCTGCAGAATGCCGTCATACTTCAGACTCATGAAGTAGCCCTTCTTTTTCTGTGAACATGCAGACAAAGACTTACAGCCGATGCATGGGGCAAAATCCTGCCGCCATTTATGAATCTGATACGGAAAGCGGTCAATGCAGGAAGCATCAATATCTCCTCTTTCCAGAAGCACTTTGACACTGCTGTCTTCCTTCAGTTCCTGCTTCAGCTTTTCCACTTCCACCTGATCCGGCTGCTTCCAGGGAAAATCTGCCTTATCCATTCTGCTTTCTCAACTTTCTCTGCAGATCCATTGCTTCCTGCAGTTCTTTTTCACTTGCCTTTTCACTCTTCGGCAAAGTTCCTTCCTCTGCCTGCCTGATGAAATCCGGTACTGCAATCCGGATATGGGCCTGGTTGGAACGCACTTTCTGCCTTGATTTCTTTGCTTCCGCAAGTGCGTCTTCTTTGGTCTTTACACCATCTCTTGCCCATTCGCCGGCAACGCTTTCAACAAAACTTCTGACCAGTCTGTTATCAGAAACGGAAAGAATATATTCCACCATAACATTGATGACCGGATTGGCAAAATGCATTTCCGTCGCAAGATTCTCAAGAATCTTCTTGTCCGCAAAGGTAACCGGCACGCCGTTCTGTTTTCCCTGCAGGAAAGAAACCGGCGGCAGATCATAAGGATCACTGGAAGTAACTTCAGGCCTGCTTTTTGCACAAAGCACCTTCAGCTTTTCTGTATCAAAAGAAGTTCCGTTCAGATCCGAACACTTACTGACAAGAATTCTCATTCTTTCCGGCGTCAATCCATACACCGTTGCCAGCTTGCCGATCAGAGCCATATTTTCCCTGGTCCTGAACTGGGTCGGAAATACAGTAGGCGTTGTAATCGACACAAACTTTTCGTAATCAAAATTGATCGATTCACTTTCTTCATCAAAGGTAAAAGACGGACGAACTTTGACAAAAGAAACTTTTCTTTCCAAAGTATCTTCGCGTACATTTTTAACAACATGCGTTACATCCTTGTAACCCTGCATAGAAATGGAAGAAGCACTCAGATAAGACACTGCTGCATTGGTCATCTCCTGCCCCATTTCCTTCAGATACCGGGACATATACAAGCCGTTGGAAATAAAATCACTACTGTTCATTGGTGCGTTGAGCACAAAGATATAGGAAGCAGCTCCCTTTTCTTCTCTTGCAAAGGTTCTGACCAGCATATATTCTTCCAGCTTTACCAGGCTTCTTTCAAACACATCCGGCGAGATATTGATTAAAGTAAACAATTTTTCCAAAGAAGAAGGATGCTGGCCGTTTCTTTCCGCAAACAAAGTCAGATAAATCAGAATCCCGTCGCCGCCGGTCAGAGGCTGATAAAGCAATGCCAGTGAAGAAAGAGATGCATCAGACAAGCCGATATTGGTTGTCACTCTGTATTGATCTTTTCCACTCAGCTGCATGTTCTCGCTTCCCTTCTCAATTCTCTCAGCCAGGCATTGACATCATCATTCAGCTTTTTCAGATCACCGTCGTTATTGATGACAAAATCTGCTTTCTTTTTCTGTTCTTCGATATTGATCTGACTGTCGTAGCGGGCAAGAGCTTCTGCTTCTGAATAGCCGCGGTCCCTTCTCATTCTGCTGACCGCAGTTTCTTTTGTACACGTAACTACGCAGATCTGATCGAAATCATCTTCCCAGCCGGCTTCAAACAGAAGCGGCACTTCCGCAAAAACCAGCTGTTCTTGTGCATGGCTTTCAAAAAAATGATGCATGGCTTCTCTGACAAACGGATGCACAATCGCATTGACGCCTTTCCGCTTTTCTTCATCATGAAAAATCACAGCAGCCATCTTTTTCGGATCAATGTCACCCGAATCAGAAACGACATCTTCTGTCAATAATTCCACCAGAGCAGCATAGCAGCCGCTGCCCTTGTGCAGGGCAATCTTTGCATAATTATCGCAATTGAAGACGGCAAAGCCATGTCTTTTCAGCAGAATAGAAACACTTGTTTTTCCTGCTGCTATCGTTCCGGTAATTCCGGTTGTGATCATATGTCATTCCTCCTCATGGAAAAATCTGATATTCAAATCGTGATTATTTCTGACAATGCGGGCAGTAATAGCTGCTGCGTCCGCCGATATATTTTACTTTGATTGCACTGCCGCAGCGCGGGCAGATCTTCTGCATGTGGACTGTGCACTCCGTCTGGAAACGACCGGTAACGCCAAGCGACGACGTATATGTCCGGATCGTTGTGCCGCCGGCGGCAATGGCTTCTTTCAGAATGCGCTTTGTTTCACGGACGATGTTTTCATCATCCTTCTTCGTCAGATACTTCACGCTTCTGCCCGGCCTGATATGACAGGCAGCACAGATTTCATCGGCATAGATGTTGCCGATGCCGGCCGCAAAAGACTGGTCCAGCAGCATGGACTTGATCGGCTCACTTCTGCCTTTCCGATATGCATGCATATATTGCGCATTGAAGGAAGGCCAGAAAGGCTCCGGGCCCAGGTCTTTTAAAACCGTGAAGTCATAATCCAGCGGATACAATTTCATGCGGCCGAATTTTCTTGTATCGTTGTAGCGCAGCTGCCGGCCGTCATCAAGATCAAATACTGCATGCATGTGTCTGGTCAGCGGTTCTTCCGGCTTCATAAGATAATATTTGCCCTCCATGCGCAGATGCGATACAAAGGTCACATGATCCATGCGGAAGATCAGATACTTGCCTCTTCTTTCAAATTCACGGAAATGCTCGCCGGTCATTTTTTCTTCAAATTCTCTGGCATCACCGAGAATCAGCTTGTCGTAATAAACATGGACTTTGGTAATCTGTCTGTCCTTGATCTGGTTCTCAAGGGTTCTCAGGACCGTTTCTACTTCAGGTAATTCCGGCATTATTTTGCCTCATACCAGTCATGGCCGAGGGCACATTCTGCCGTCAGCGGCACCTTGAGATCCATGGCATGAACCATGCCGTCATTGATGATCTTCTTCATGGATTCAATTTCATCTTCCGGTACATTGAAGATCAGTTCGTCATGAACCTGCAGAATCATCTTGGACTTCACGCCGGCTTTCTTCATTGCTTCATCGATATGAATCATGGCCAGCTTGATCAGATCTGCAGCTGATCCCTGGATCGGCGCATTCATGGCAGCTCTCTTGCCGAATTCACGGGTATTGCGGTTCTTGTCAAAAATTTCCGGAATGTCTCTGCGGCGGCCGCATATGGTTGTAACATAGCCTGTCTTTTCACAGCTTTTTACAACGTTATCCATATAAGTACGGATACCCGGATACTTTTCGTAATAGGTATTGATAAAGTCCTGGGCCTCATAGCGGGAAACCCCCAGCTGCTGGGCAAGACCGAAATCAGAAATGCCGTAGACAATGCCGAAGTTGACCGCCTTGGCTCTTCTTCTCATCAAAGGCGTAACTTCTTCTTTGGAAACCCCGAAGACATCCATGGCAGTCTTGGTATGAACATCAATATCAGAATTGAAGGTTGCAATCAGATTCTTTTCATCTGCCATGTGGGCCAGCATGCGTAATTCAATCTGATGATAATCGGAAGAAATCAATACGCAGCCTGGCTCCGGCAGGAAAGCTTTACGTATTTCCTTGCCGGCTTCGTCTCTTACCGAAATGTTCTGCAGGTTCGGCTCGGAAGAAGAAAGTCTTCCGGTCTGGGTAGCACACTGGTTGTAAATGGTATGAATTCTGCCATCCTTCCAGATATACTTCTTCAATCCTTCCGCATAGGTGGAATAAATCTTGGATAATTTACGATAAGAAAGCAGATCATCGATAATCGGATGCGCACCCCTCAGCTTTTCAAGCTTGTCAGCAGCCGTGCTTCTCTTCTTTCCGGAAGGAAGATGAAGATGGTCATACAGAACTTCGCCCAGCTGCTTTGGAGAATTGATATTGAACTGGCGGCCGGCTTCTTTGTAGATATTGCTTTCAAGATCTGCAATCTGCTTACCCACATCAACCGAGATTCTGTCCAGAATCTTCTCATCGCAGATAATACCGGTATTTTCCATTTCATACAGAATATAGGTCAGCGGCATTTCCATCTTCCGATAGAGATCTTCCATCCCGTATTCTTTGATTCTTGCCTGGGCAGTCGCAGCAAGTTTCTTTATATTCTCCGCATTTTCGCAGGCATATCTTGTCTGCTTTTCTTCATCGATAATCAATACAGGCTTATTGGTTTTTCCATATACTTCTTCATAGGAAACCGTCGTATGGAGATCAAAGCCGTCCATGATCTTATCAATGCTGGTAAGCGTGGAATCTGCCAGGGATGCCATAATCATGGCATCATCATGGAAAGAAACAGAAATTCCAAGCGGTGTCAGTATATGCAGCATGCGCTTGATATCAAAGCCGGTCCTGGCAATCGCATCATCCTTCAGATATGCCAGTGTCTTTTCATCCTTCTTCAGATCCTCAAGCGTGATGAAATAGGAATCATTTTCAAATGCAAAAGCAAGACCATGCAGAGAAGCAGAAAGGAAATTGCCGCCGTCATCGTCCATGAAGATGGCGCTTTCCTGATGCAGAACCTCTTCCGGCAGCGAAGAAACATGATGATTGTTCTCTGCTTCCTTCCCGCTTGTCATATCCTTAACTTCTTCTGCTTGTACCTGACTGCTCTTTTCTTCATATCTGGAAGCAAGCATGTTCATATCCAGCGACCTGAGGAAAGAAATCAGAGAAGAATAAGTCGGATGGAAAGCACACTCATCTACCGTGAAGGAAAGAGTAACATCTCTTCTGATGGTTGCAAGCTTTTTGGAAAGAAGCGCATCATCGTGTCCCGCTCTGACCTTTTCGCCCAGCTTGCCTTTGATTTCATTTTCGTGTTCCAGAACTCCTTCGACGCTGCCATACTGGTTCAGCAGCTTGAGCGCAGTCTTTTCACCAACGCCGGCAATGCCGGGATAATTATCACTGGCATCCCCCATCAGGCCCTTGAGATCAATGATCTGCTTTGGTTCCAGACCCATTTCTTCCTTCAACTTTGCCGGTGTCATTACATCCATATCCGTCAGTCCTTTTTTCATCAGAATAACGGAAGTTGTCTCGTCGACTAACTGCAGCATGTCATGATCACTGGTCAGAATGAAGGTTTCATAATCAGCTGCCTGCTTGGAAGCTGTACCAATCAGATCATCTGCTTCAATGTCAGGTTCTTCGACCCACTTGATGCCGAAAGCTTCGCAATAGTTTCTGACCGTTGCAAACTGCGGAACCAGATCATCCGGTGCCGGTTTTCTGCCGCCCTTGTAATCTGCGTACAGATCATGGCGGAAAGTATGTTTGCCTGCATCAAAAGCGACCAGCAATGCGTCAGGCTTGACGATGTCAATTGCCTTCTGCAGCATATTGGCAAAACCGAATACTGCATTGGTAGGTCTTCCGTCTCTGGTTGTCATCGGTTTTCCATAAGCAGTCGCATAGTAAGCTCTGAACAACATGGAATTGCCGTCTGTCAGTAAAAATTTCTTCATAAAACTCCTTATTCCGGATCATTCTGTATGTTTGTTCCGGTTTTCATATCATCTGTCTGCATATTTTCAAGTGCGGCCAGATTTTCATACATGATGGAAAGATAATCCTTGCCGTCGGCTTTCTGGCTGATTGACAAAGAAGAGAGGTCTGAAAATCCGATTTCCTTCAGGTTCAGATCTTTCTGCACTCTCTGATACAAATTTTCCATATCCATTGAAAGATTGGTCTCATGGACAATATATTCAACCTGATCTGCTTTGATGGCTGCTTCCATGGCCTGGATCTGATCTTCATCCGGCAGCACGCCGAATCTCGACAACATCAGCGGATAGACTTCAAATCCATATGCTTTCTGCCATGAACCGTAGGAAGGCGTCACCGATACAAAAGCAATGCGTTTTCCTTCGTCACTCAGCTGGGTTGACAACATCTGGTACTGGGCATCCAGATTGATCAGATCCTCTTCCAGCTGCTCGTAGTTTTTCTCGTATGTATCTGTATGCGACGGATCGTTTTTTATAATCCAGTTTCTGACTGCCCTGCTCATGCTGAGCATGGTGATCGGATCATTCCAAAGTGATAGATCTTTTTCCGTCATATCGATATTTTCAAAAATTTTTCCTTCATAAAAAGGTTCTTCCTTGAAATCATCTTCGCCCTTTTCATTCACATAAGGAATATAGCGCTTGAGATCATACACAGCATTCAGGGAAGAAAGATCTACGTCATTGACGCTGGAAGCAGAAATATCCTGCTGATGAACGGCAAGATACGGCTCCAGAGTACCGATATGGAAAAGAACTTCTGATCTTTCCAGCACGGTATCAAAATCCGTGGATGCCTGTGCTCTTTGCACGCATACCGGTGCACTTTCATCCTGAACAGAAACAAGCGCATTATTGTCACCAGTAATGCGCTGTAATATATAGCCGATCGGATATACAGTATAGGCAAGCTTAGTCCGCACCGGCGTACATCCTGCCTGCACCACGCATGCGCATGCACAAAGCAGCGGGATCAGAAATTTTCTAAGCATTTTCTTCTTCCTTCTTTTTGTGATAATTGAGATAAATAACTCTTCCTGCCAGATACACCGGAATTGCGATGATGACGCCCGTTACTCCCAGGATGACACCGCCCGCAAAGACGGAGAAAATTGCCCACAAAGGCGTTACGTTTGTATTATGGGCATGTACCAGCGGTGCTAATACATATTCATCCGTGTTGGAAAGAATCACAATCATGACAATCAATGTGATAACACGGGAAGGCGGCAGCACCAGGGCAGTAAGAATACCGATGACATTGGCAATCGTCGGGCCAAGATACGGCACAATCAGAGAAAGACCGGTAACCAGACCCATAATCAGCCAGTCCTGATGACCAACCAGCAGATACAGCAGACAATATTCAATTGCATGAATCACAACAAGAATCAGCAGCGAACGAATATAGGAACTCTCTTCAACATTGATTTCCTTTACAGTTTCAGCAAATTCCGCTGAAACCATGCCGGCGGTATGATAAATGCCTGTCCGTACTTTTTCCCAGCCGGCACTCATGAAAATAGAAACTACAACTGCCACAATAACATTGGCCAGAAACTTGACGGCACCATTGAAAAGATCCGGCAGGCTCTGGATTGACGGCAGGAAATTTTTCATATTGCTCAATGCTGAGATACTTTGATTGACGAAGGTATCCATCCAGTCAGGTGCCTGTGAAGAACCGGCTTCTTCGTATTGACTATACAGCCAGTTTACTGAATCAATCAGAGAAGAAATCAGGGAAGATGCCCTTTCTGCCAGCATCGGGATCAGGCTGCTGATCAGCCAGACTGCAATCAATCCGATCAGTACATAAAGCAAAGCAATCATCACTTTGCGCGGTACATTATGCTTTTCGCCATAGCGGATCGGTTCTCTTAATATATAGGCAATCACAAACCCCAGCACAAAAGGCTTTACTACCAGCCAGATCTTTGAAAAGATCCCCTTCCAGAAGCCGCCGGTTGCCTGTAAAAGCCATACAATCACAAACAAAAGTGCAAGCTTGAGCAGGAATGTGATTGAAAAATCTTCTTCGATCGTTTTGTTAAATCTTTCAAATAACTTCATTCCATCCACCTGCACTTATTTTATCATTCTTTTCTCTTTCCTTCTATGAAGGAAGACAACATTCCGCTCTCCGCAAAAGAGAACCAGCCGCTGCGGGTAATGATGATGTGATCAGTTACACTGATTCCTACCAGGGCTGCACTGTCAACGATCAATTTGGTAACCTGGCAATCTGCCGCAGAAGGCACCAGGGAACCAGCCGGATGATTGTGCACCAGGATCAGGGAAACAGCAGTATTGGCAACTGCTTCCCGGATAACATCGCGCGGATACACAGAAGCTGCATTGACAGTTCCGATAAACAAAGTTTCATGCTTGAGAATGTGATGAGACGCATCCAGATAGATGACCATGAATTTTTCCTGCAGACTCGGACCAAGTTCCTTCTGCAGCCAGGCAATCAGATGAGCCGGCTTTTCCACAACATCTTCATTGGCTGTTTTTTCATACGCACATCGCTTGGCAATTTCAAAACACGCTTCAATCATGGTTGCCTTGACATCGGAAATGCCCCGGATCCCGCAAAGATCCTTTCTGGTCAGTCTTTCCAGTCCCTGTATCCCGCCTGCTTTCTTCAACAAAGCATCCGCTATCTGCAATACGCTTTCTCCTTTGATGCCTCCCCTTAGCAATAAAGCCAGCAGCTCCCGGTTGCTCAAGGTGCTTACTCCATATTGCAAAGCCTTTTCCCGCGGTTTTTCTCCGCTTGGCAATTCTTTGATTTTTGCCATATATGATTTCCTTCTTTCCTTTGTACTTATGTATTCACGTGCAAAAGAAAGATTCAGAAAATAAGCTAAGAAGATAGGAAAAGAAAAGAACAGAAGTCAGATCACTCCTGTTCAGTATACGGATATTTGCTTTGTTTCTGCAGCCAGCTTCTTGCGTAGGAACACTCAGCTCCAATCCTGTGCCCCTGTTCCAGAATGGCTTTGCAGGCTTCTTCCACCAGCACTCCGGCAAGACCTATGCCTCTGAAATCATCGGATACCCATGTATGATCAATGACATTCATGCCGTTCTGATACGGAAAAGTGATTTCCCCTGCTTTCTTTCCGGAATGATCCTTCAGGACGATTTTCTCCTTTTCCCTGTACCAGGAAAGTTTTGCCATTTTTTCTTCTTTCTTGACCCGTTTCCAGATGGCATTGATTTCTTCTTCAGAATGCACTTCTTCGCCAGCAAACACATGCGGATGACGGCGGATCATTTTATCACTAATCCCCTGAATGACATCTTCCATGGTAAAAGTTCCTTCTTCTTTACCGATGTCAGCCATAAAAACAAGCTGAAACAGGACATCGCCTAGTTCTTCGCACAGATTTTCATCATCGCCTTCATCAATAGCAGCACATACTTCCAGGACTTCATTGACAAGCGTATCTTTCAGGGAAATATAATTCTGTTTCTTATCCCAAGGGCAGTGTTTTCTCAAAATGGCAATGATTTCTTTCAGATCATTGAGATCATGCGGATCGCCTTCTTTGTATTTCTTTCCGCCTGTATAGGGAATTGCCTGCAATTCTTCTTCCGTCATAGCATCCTCCTCAACAAGAAAATAAAAGCTGAACAGGATCGTCCAGCTTCACTCGTCTGAATCGACGAATTTTACAATATTCTTTCTGCCTTCTTCTGCGGCAAGATCTGCCAGGCCGTCCGGGTCCTGAACATAACCTCTGGCAGTATCTGCCTGTACCAGCATGGCAAGATTCGTTCCGGAAACAATCCGGATATCCTGCTTGTCAGCCAATTCCCGGCTGAGTTCCACTGCTTCTTTATACGGTGCACCATTTACAACATCAGTGAAGATGACAATCCCGTCGCACGCATCCATGGACAGAATTACATCCTTCAGGCGGAATTCCAGATCGTCTGTACTATCTTCCTGCGTAAAATCTACAGCTTTGAAATATTCAGGCATGCCGGCAAGCAGTCTGACTGCTTCCGCCATACCGCTGGCAAAGGTGCCGTGTCCTGTTACAATGATGCCTATCATATGCATTGCTCACTTTCTTCTTTTTTATTGTAACAAAGAATGTTGTCAATGAGAGAGAAAAATCCATACAATGAATGCAGAGGGAAAAGCAATTATGAAAATCAGATCTCAATATGTATTTACCAGCAGGCAATTTATGCCGGCCGATCTCACAATCGAAAACGGCCGCATCGTATCGATTTCCCCGATCCAGGGAGAATGCGACATGGACCTTGGCACAAACAAAGTTCTGCCTGGTTTCATTGACATTCATTGCCATGGCGCATATGGCTTTGATACAAACTATGCCCGGGAAGAAGGCATGAAAAAATGGCAGAAAAACATTACGCATGAAGGCGTCACGTCATTCCTTGCAACAACGATCACAGATCATAAGGAAGTTCTGCTCAAAGCCCTGAAGAACGCAGACAAAGTCATGCATGAAAATAACCCGGGTGCACACATCCTGGGCATTCATTTTGAAGGACCCTATCTCAGCAAAAAACACGCCGGTGCCCAGCCTCTTTCCTGCATCCTGCCCCCGGACATAGAAGAAGCAAAAGAATACATGGCTGCCTGTCATAACAACATCCGCATCATGACATATGCACCAGAGGAAGACAAAGACGGCAGCTTTACAAGATTCCTCAGAGAAAACAATATTGTTCCTTCCATCGGTCACACCGATGCAACGTATGAAGATTGTCAAAAGGCAAGAAAAAACGGGGCCATGTCCATGACTCACACCTTCAATGCCATGACGCCCCTGCATCATAGAAAACCTGGAGCAGTCGGCTTTGCACTGAATCAGAGCGATATGTACAGTGAAATCATCTGTGATACTTTTCATGTCGATAAGGAAGTATTGAAGATTTTCTTCAAGTCAAAAGATGAAGACAAATCCCTGATGATTACGGATGCTCTGTATGCCAAGGGTCTGAAACCAGGTACTGTCTTTGAATTCGGCGGCCAGCCGACCGTATTGAGTGAAAGCGGCCTGGCTTTTATCCAGGGAACCAATACCATTGCCGGTTCTACTTTGAAAATGAATGTCGGGTTGAGAAATCTGATTGAAAAAGCTGGTGTTCCTTATGTGCAGGCAATTCTTTCCAGCAGTCAGAACCAGGCAGATCTGCTTGGTGAAAAAGAAAGAGGCAGACTTCTGGAAGGCTGCTATGCGGACATTACTGTCCTGGATGACGACTATGAAGTCGTTCATACTTTTGTGGACGGGATTCTTCAATTTTAGTATGAGCATGCTATAATCAACGGGCGAGGAAAACAGAGTTATGAGAAATCTCAAACCGCAGGTATGGACCTGTATATGCATCTCAACCGCAGCTATAGGTGCACTTGTATCAGGTCTTGTCGTAGCACATATACACACAGGCATCAATATTCCTGACTTTACTGATGAAACCAAGACAGATGTAGAAACATGGCGTACAGACAACAAGCTGGATGAAAGCAGAGTCGTCTATGTATATCAATATAGTCTGAAAGAAGACAAGGATGTAGTTCTTGAACAATCCCTGCCGGAAAATGACAAGCTGAATGAAAATGAAAACCTCTATATCATCCTTTCCAATGGTGCAGATCCGTATGAAGAATTTACCCTTCCTGACTTCACTGACAAGACGATTGATGAAATCAAAACCTACTTTACAGAAAACAAATTTCCGGATGTCACCTACACAGAAGTTGAATCTGATGTAGAAGACAACAAATTCGTTGATATGACACCAGGTGTCAATTCCAAGGTCATGAGAAGAGATCACATTGAAGTGAAATACTCCAAACCTGCAAAAGAAGTAACTGTTCCTGATCTGATGACCTATTCTCTTGATAACCTGAATGCATGGGCAGAAGAAAACGGCATCAATATCAACCTGGTCAAAGAATCCAGTGATACGGTTGCAGAAGGATCATTGATCTCTGTTTCCACAGAAGCAGGCAAGACCATCCATGAAGGTGACACAATTGGTGTCAAAGTATCAACTGGTCAGAATACTCCTGAACAGGAAGAACAGAAGGAAGCTGAAGAAAAGAATAACAGCAGCAGTTCAAATAACACCAATTCCAGCAGCAGTAATAATTCTGCAGGCAATTCCGGTGGAACAACATCAGGCAATTCAAATTCAGGCAATAGTGGAACAAACAACAATACATCTCAGGCAAATGTGCCGGAAGTTTATGATAATCCTTTGTCCGGCATGTCAACTGATGATTTTGACGGATGGTCTGCTGATCAAATCAGAAGTTTCATAAATAACAGATTTACCGGGAAAAAAGTATCAATTGTATACAATACCGTCAATGGAGAAAATCCTGGCGTCAGTTCAATGACGCAGACACCTACCGTTACTGAAGGCGGCACAGTTTATGTCACAATCATAACAAACTAAGAAAAACAGCCTAACGGCTGTTTTCTTTTATGTTGTTCTCTCAGCACAAAAGGCTTCCGCATGTTCACGGAAACCTTATTTATTATTCAATCTTCAATTCAAGTCTGCTGCGGACTCCTGTATTGTCGATATGGTACTTCTTTCCATTGATCTCTCCATCGACGGAAATCTGAGCATTAAATTTATAAAGTTCAACAATATCTGTATATTGACCGGATTGCATCTGAAGATACATTCTGTAATCACCAGCTGGAAGATCAGAAATATTCTGTTCGAAAGAATAACAAGCCTGGCTTGTGCTGAAATCAAATCCAAGCATTGAACCATAATCTACAGAACATGCATTTGTATTTGCAGAATATTTGTATTCTTTTCCGTCGTTATCAGTCAGAATCAACTGATATACAGGATTTTCTGATGGAGTTGTCGGAGTTTTATAAATATATCCATACCCGGAGAACTTAAGAATGCCATTATCTACTGACAAATTTTTTACTGTACGTGCAGAAAATCTGGTAGTCGGTTTATAAATCAGAGAATGATCAAATCCATCAACTTCCTTATTGATTTCTACCCTGTTCAGGAATAATGACTCAGTGTTAACACGCATGACCTGATTCCCTATATTCTGGTCCGGAACGTTGAAGTTTTTATTTGTCTTCATTGTCAGTTCTTCAAAATCAGAACCATTGCGCACTCTGATTTTCAGATAATAATGGCTTCCGGACAATCTGGATGTATCAACGTCTGCAGAATAATAAAGCTTAGAATAATCATGACCATCGAAAATATTAACTTTCTTTCCTACGGTGCTTTCTCCTTTAATGACAAGTTGCTCGCCAGTCTCCATATTTACCAGAACAAGATCATGTTCAAGATCAGTATCAGCCGATGCATCTAAATCAAGAATGTAAGCATAGCCTTCAAAATGAAGAGTTTTATTATCATCTTTATAAGATAAGGCAGTCAGTTTCTGAAGCATATCATGTTGACCACTGATAGTCACATCAGATTTCTTTTCTTTGTAATAATCAACATCTTCAGATTTATTATCTTCCTGCGGCTTTGCTGTTTCTCCAGGTTTCTGAGTTGGTGCAGGTGTTGCCGTTGGAACAGGTGTTTGTGTTGGGGTTGGAGCTGCAGTTGGCGCTGGAGTCGTAGTTGGTGTCGGTGTTGGTGTCGGAGTAGGAGCTGGAGAAGGCTGCGGTGTTTCTTCCGGCTTTGCTGTTTCTTCAGGTTTCTTTGTTTCTTCTTCTGATTTTGTTTCAGAAGGTGTGAAGGAACTCCAGTCATCAGCTGAGGCAAACCATTGATTATCACCTATTCTGTACCAGGTATATCCGTCTGCTTCACTCTTTTCATAGACATCATAAGTGGTGCCGTCCTTAACGTATTCCCCTGTCTTATCAGCACTCAGAGAAGCTCCCTTGCGGATACGGATATATGATCTGTTGACAGTAACAGTGCCGACCTTCTGGTCTTTCTGCGTCTGTTCCTGCTTTGTGTCCTGCGGCTTGCCGTCATTGACAACATCGACATATTTCTTTTCAACATAGCCGACCATAGTATCAAAGTCATAGTCATATTTCTTCAGACGATTTTCAGAACTATTGGTATCCAGGCAATGGCCGTCAACGATGACATCGGTAGACTGGATCTTGTAGTAGTCCCCTTCTTCGCCGACAATACTGACCATATGTTTTTCCTGATATACGGAACCATACTTGGCATTATATAATTCATCCCCGCCTGGTGTTTTCAGAATTGAAACACCGAAGGTATTGATGACGCCAAGTTTTATATGAGACGGATAAGAACGCGTACCGTCATATCCGCTGCAGAATTTATCAAAGTCATAGGTCAGTGCAGCAATTGACTGACCATACCAGGTAGCAGAAGCATATTTGGTTGAAATGCCGGCTCCCTTGTTGCCGAACTGACTGCCGAAGAAGCGCCAGTCTTCCGTTGAAATATAGTTTCTCAATACAAGCGACATCTGTTCATTGATGCTCTGGTCGATAGAACGATAATAGGAAGCTTTGCCCGGATCGGAGTCAACCGCATTAAAACCAAACAGATTATTTCTGTCCTTTGCATAAGAACTGGTGCCGTAGCCGGATTCCAGACAAGCCTGGGCAAAGGCAAACATGCCGTTGATGCCGTATTGATTTTCGTATCTGATAAAGGATTCACCGGTATTCCAGAGTTTGGAAGAAGAATTGTATCCATTCTTTTGAAGAAAACCGTTGTACTGATCAGCAGTTGCATAAGAATGCGAACGCAATACACCCCACTGATACGGATTATAGTAAGTGCCGGCAAAGGAAGTCAGATTGCTGTCAGTATAGTAAGATACATCATCATCGGAATAATAGGTGCTGCCATCCTGCATCCAGGAAGCTGCCGGACCAACTGCGTAATACGCTTTGCGGTAAGCATTCAATCCATTCCATGGAACATCAGAATACTCGCTGTAGAAAAGATCCAGATAATTTCCGTTCTGATGTACTTCATAATGCGCAGCATGCGGAATCACCTGCCAGGCTGCTTCATGCGCATTGGTAGCGTCATTGCCGCCAACCCATAAAGAAAGCCCGTTTCTGACAAATTTGCCTGGGATAAAATCTACATCCTTGAGATCAGCCCAGCCCTCAAAGCCAGCCGCATTCACGGCAACTTTACCGGAACCATTGCCATCATAGCTCAAAGTTCCCTTATAATGCATTTCACGATAGTTGCTGATATAAGTACTCTTGGCATACCGGCTGCTGCTATTCTGCGTAATTGTCAACGTAGAAGAATTATCTCTCTGGGCATAGGAATACACATAACCGTCACTCATGGCAATGATGGAATTGGCAGAATAAGAAGCAGGATGCCGGACGATGGCATCATGACCGATTGCATTCATTGCACTCTGTGCACTTTGAAAATCATTGTGACAGGAACTTTTGACAAAAGAACCATTGTCCGCAATGGTATCCACTTCATAAGCGGAGCAGGCAAAACCGTACTGATCTGCTTTTTCCGCATGTATTCTCAATGTATTGAATCCGAAGGCAGGAACTGCACTGAATATTGCAGCTGCACTCAGGATCATTTTCTGAATCCATTTATTTTTCATAAGACTTTCCCTTATTGTAAAGAAACATTAATGTCAATCGGCGTATCCTGTCCAGCTAATTCCAGATGAAGAAGACCATTTCCAAGCTTCAGATCATGGTCAGGATCCAATGTCACGAAGAAAAGATAACCGCTTTGTGAATCGGTAATCGGCTTGGAAATCATGTTTTCATATTTTAAAGAATGAATGGAACCATCCGCCTGGCCGGAGAAACTGTCGCTTTCAAAAGAAGCAGATTCTACCGTTACCGTATCCCCCCACAAAGAAACAGCATCTACTTTGAAAAGAAATACTCTGGCAGTAGACGGGACAATATATTCATTGTCATTCTGATCCAGCAAAGTATCACCGGTGATTTCAAATGCATTGGATACTTTCATCTGATAGGTCTTGCCGTCAGAGATCACATCCTGGCTGGCATAATAAAGCTCTGATATGTCATTCAGATTTTTCGTAAGATCAAAGTCGGCTGAATTGTCTGTTCCGAAATCCCATTTCAATGTTATTTCCTTTGCATTGGTATCTTTCACCGGAATAAAAATATTCACATCAGTCTCATTTTTCTCTGAGACTAAAGAATACCAGACATTTTTCTTACCGAGATAATACCTGCTGTTTTCCAAAGCCTGCACATAGGAATCCACCTGATCCAGTTCAATCCCTTCACTGGTTGTAAAGTGAGACAAAGGAATATTGATTGCCTCATTACCTTTGACATGCAGATCAGCAATAACAAAAGCAAAATCCAGACCATCCGGTCTGTAAACTTCATATGCCTGCTGAGTAATATTGACTGCCTCCAGACCAGTTGTTACGGCTGGTTTTTCCTGGGGGCTTCCGGTTGTGATCGTCTGCGGTACCGGTACTTCCGTCTTCTCATTTTTCTGATTGACGAAATGGAGTGTGCCGGCAGTGACCGCAGCAACTGCCGCTCCAAGCAAAATATATTTCACGCCTGTTTTCATAGGCTGTTATTCTCCCGAATACATCTATTATTATATCTTACAGATAAGTAAAAAGTGATACAAAAACATCAGAAAACGGCTTGAATAAAGGCTTTTTCAGCACTTTATTTTAATAAATGATACTATGAATATCATTATTTAATATCTGTTACTATATTGAAATATTTATGTATTTCAGACTCTTATATGAATGATTTGTCTGCATTTACAAAAAAAGAGACAGATCTTTTCTGCCTCTTTGCCTGTGTATCAATTCAGTTTTCTGCTTATTCAATACCGTCCGGATTCTTCAAAGTGAAGTTCCAGGAATCTTTGCACATGTCATCGATATCATACTGTGCTTCCCAGCCGAACAGCTTCTTTGCCTTGGATGGATCTGCATAGCACTCTGCGATATCACCAGGGCGCCTTGGCAGGATCTTGTACGGAAGTGTCTTGCCGCAGGCCTTTTCATATGCATGCAGAACATCCAGAACACTATAGCCCTTTCCTGTGCCCAGGTTGACATGTTCTACACCCTTGTGTTCAAGGGCAAACCTGACTGCACCGATATGACCTTTTGCCAGGTCTACAACATGGATGTAATCACGTACACCGGTTCCATCCGGAGTCGGATAGTCATTGCCGAAGACACGCAGATATTCAAGAGTTCCGTTGGCAACTCTGGCAATATATGGAACCAGGTTGTTCGGGATGCCGTTCGGCACTTCACCTAACAAACCGCTCTTATGAGCCCCGATCGGATTAAAGTATCTCAATAAGAGAACAGACCATTCATCATCAGACCTGGCAACATCTTCAAGAATTCTTTCATTCATCAGCTTGGATGTACCATATGGATTAGTTGTGCCTCCTACCTTTGCCTCTTCTGTAATCGGACACTTTTCAGGATCACCGTATACAGTAGCAGAAGAAGAGAAGACGATGGTCTTGCAGCCGGCCTTCTTCATAGCCTGATACAGATTGATGGAACCGGAAATGTTGTTTTCATAATAAAGCAGAGGCTTTGCGACAGACTCACCGACAGCCTTGTAGCCGGCAAAGTGAATAACCGCATCGATCTTGTTTTCAGCAAAAACCTTGTCAAGACTGTCTCTATCAAGAATGTCTGTTTCATAGAACTTCGGCATCACGCCGGTGATCTTTTCAATTCTTTCCAATACTGCCTTTTTGGAGTTGTAGAGATTATCCAGTACAACTACTTCATAGCCGGCCTGGATCAGTTCTACAACTGTGTGAGAACCAATGTAGCCGGTACCGCCTGTAACCAGAATCTTAGCCATAATTTGTAATATATACTCCTTTACATATAATCAGGCGAGCAGCCTGGAAATATCATTCCAGGTTGCCAACACCATCATACCAATTAATAATACCCAGCAGCCGATCATAATGCCGGCCTTTACCTTCTCATTCAGGGTCTTATGGAATGCCCACTCGATCAATGTGAGGATGACCTGTCCCCCGTCCAATACCGGTAAAGGAAGCAGATTCATAATACCGACATTGAGAGAAAGCTCTGCAACCAGGAAGAGGAAAGCCGCCGGTCCCATGGATGCATATGTATCCGTTGCCTGATAAATGCCGACCGGTCCGGATAACTGATCCAGTCCTGAGCCATGAAAGAACAAACCCTGCAGGGTTGTCTTCATCATTCTGACCATGGAGGTCATTTCATAGCCGCCGTAATACCAGCAGTTCAATACAGTGATCTTCACGCTTTCAGGCTGCGGTGCCGTAATTCCAATGAGATAGGCACCAGCTTCTTCATTGTAAGCCGGGGTAACTTTCAATTCAATTGTTTTATCATCTCTTTGTACCGTATAAGTCAGCTCATCGCTGTAGCCGGCATTGAAGCTCTGCAGATCCAGGAAAGTCTTCGGCTTCACGCTGGAGCCGTCTTCCTTCTCAACCTTGAGAATGGCATCGCCAGCTTCAAACCCTGCTTCCTCGGCTGGAGAATCCTTGGCAACTGAAGCAACGACAGGTTTCGGGCTTGTGGTAATGACGCCTGACATCAGCAATACAACAACAAAGATCAGATACGCAAGCACGAAGTTATTGAATACCCCTGCTAACATGATGATGATCTTTTTCCATGGAGCCGCGTCGGTCAATCTTCTTCCTTCCGGCACAACTACATCCGGATATGCTTTATCCCCGTCTTTTTCACCAGCCATGGCCACAAAGCCGCCGACTGGAAGAGCACGGATAGAAAACTGGGTTTCTTTTCCCTTTTTATGAAAGAGCTTTGGTCCCATGCCGAAAGAAAATTCATAGACGTAAACGCCGAAAATCTTTGCGGCAATAAAATGGCCGAGCTCATGAAAACAGATAATCACGCCCAATAACAGAATGAAATAAAGAATTGTCATTTCTCACCAGCCTTTCTGATATATGCCAGGGCAAATTCCCTGCCCCAGGCATCCGCATCCAGAAGATCCTGTACAGTATTGACTTCTCTGAACGGCGCTTTATGAACTGCTTCGATGATGATATCTTCAATCATCAGGAAAGGAATTTCTCCTTTGCGGAAAGCCGCATTGGCAACTTCATTGGCACTATTCATGACTGCATCCAGATTGCCGCCCTTTTTACCTGCTTCATAAGCTAAGGCAAGCAAAGGGAATCTTCTGGTATCCGGTTTTTCAAAATGAAGCGTACCGATTTCAGTCAGATCAAACTTTTTTTCTTCCAATGGATATCTCTCAGGCCAGGTAAGCGCATACTGAATCGGCAATCTCATATCAGCTGATCCCATCTGGGCAATAATACTATGATCAACATATTCAACCATGCTGTGAACAACGGATTCCGGATGCATGACAACATCAATGTGATCATAATCCAGATCGAAGAGCCAATGTGCTTCAGTCACTTCAAAGCCCTTGTTCATCATGTCAGCCGAGTCAATCGTAATCTTGGCGCCCATGGACCAGTTCGGATGTGCCAGAGCCTGTTCAACCGTAACATCTTTGAGCTGGTCTCTGGTACGATTTCTGAAAGAGCCGCCGCTGGCAGTAATCAATAATCTTCTGACCTGGGAATGTTTATTTCCCTGCAGGCACTGGAAGATTGCACTATGCTCGGAATCAATCGGATATAAAGACCGGTTGTATTTATGCAAAGCTTCATAGATGAGCTTGCCGCCGACAACCAGGGTTTCCTTGTTTGCAAGAGCCACATCATGTCCTGTTTCAATAGCTTTCAAAGTAGGCATGAAACCGACAAAACCGACCAGAGCATTGACCAGAACATCGTAGTCATTTCTCTCTGCCAATGTTTCCAGACCTGCATCCCCATGGAGGAATTCCTTGTCAGGATATGCTTCCTTCAGCTTCACGGCATCTGCTTCCGCCTGGACGCAGACGACTTTGACATCGACCTTTTCCAGGATTTTTTGCAGAACATCAATTCTGTGACCAACGCTCAGCGCAATAATTTCAAATAAATCAGGATGCTGCAGAACAACATCAATTGTCTGGGTTCCGATTGAACCGGAAGCACCCAGCAATACTAATCTTTTCATTAAGCAAGTCTCCAGATAATCATCAAAGCATTGAATACCATCAGGCAGAAAATCACGGAATCAACTCTGTCCAGAACACCGCCGTGCCCTGGGAAAAGATTGGAGAAATCCTTGATGCCGAATCTTCTCTTGATGGAAGAAAAGGAAAGATCGCCGATCTGGGCAACTAACGGCAGCAATAGGGAAGCTGCAGCCAGTAAAGAAACCGGCAGAACATCTTTCAATACAAACAGGCTGTAGACAAAGGAAACAATGGCACCCGTTGCATAGCCGCCGATGGAACCTTCCCATGTTTTATTAGGAGAAACCCGCGGGATCATCTTATGTTTGCCAAGGAAAACGCCGAAGAAATAGGCACCGGTATCACAACCGAAGCATGCCAGACCTACAAAGAGGAAATACTTCCATCCTTCTGCCGGCTGATGATAAAGAAGCGTCAGGCACCTTAAAGCCATGCCTGCAAGCAGGGTAATCATGAAGTTATAGACAACGCTGTCGGTCGTAAACTTTTCATCGATCAGCGAAATCGTGAAGAGAATAACTGCCCAGAAGGCAGCAACTGCCGCAAAATGAGTAGCCGGTGCTTTATAAAGCATGACAATGGCAATGAAATTCAGAACCATCGGAATAACCGGTACTTTCTCATTGCCCAGCCTGGCTGCTTCGTATGCAGCACCGCCGGCAATAAAAGCCATCAGGATTTCCATCCAGATCCCGCCGAGATACAACACCGGTACTGCCACCGCAATCATAATCACTGCGGTCAGTACCTTGACTGCCATTTTAGACATTCTTCACGCCTCCGAATCTTCTGTCTCTGTGACTATATTCTTCCAGACACCTTTTCAGGACATCCGGCGTAAATTCCGGCCAGCTCTCCGGCACAAATTCCAGTTCTGCATAAGCAATCTGCCATAAGAGATAATTGGAAATTCTTTCTTCCCCGCTGGTTCTGATCAATAAATCAACCGGCGGGAACCCTGCTGTCATCAGATACTTTTCAAAACCTGCTTCATCCAGGTTCAGATCTGCTTTTCCTGCCAGCACATCTGCTGCATAGTGCTTCGCGGCTAAGAGAATTTCCCGCTGCGAACCATAGTTCATACAGATATTCAGATTGAGGCCGGTATTCTTTTTTGACTCTTCCATGGCATCTTTCAGAACTTTTTCCGTTGCCGGCGGCAGCGCATCCAGTTCGCCGAGAATATTCATGCGGTAGCCCCTGTCTAAAAATTCCTGCATATATTTTTTGAAGAAATAAGCCGGAAGTTTCATGATGTAGCCTACTTCATCCTTGCTGCGCTTCCAGTTTTCAGTTGAGAAAGCATAAAGCGTCAGATATTGTATTCCCATTTCACTTGCCGCAATTGCAATGGTACGGACATTATCCGAACCCGCTAAATGACCGGCGGTTCTTGGTAAGCCCTGAGCCTGGGCCCATCTTCCGTTGCCATCCATAATGATCGCAACATGCCTGCATTCTTTCATATCACATGCTCCTGTTTGCCTCTATTATACCGTACTAACAGAAGAAATGCAGTTTGCATTCAGACAAAGAAAAAGGAAGGTTTCCCTTCCTTCGGATTATTCTCAGACAGTAAGAACTTCCTTTTCCTTGGCCTTGGCAAGTTCTTCGATCTTAGCGACATACTTGTCAGTCAGCTTCTGAACTTCGTTCTCCATATCCTTCTGGGTATCTTCATCTACAGTCTTGTCTTTCTTAACTGTATTCATGGCATCACGGCGGTCATTTCTGATTTCGACCTTAGCTGCTTCAGCCATCTTGGAAACCTTCTTTGCCATTTCCTTACGGGTTTCACCAGTCAGCTGCGGAACAGTCAGACGGATTACAGAACCATCGTTCTGCGGAGCGATACCGAGATCTGCTTCATTGCAGGCTCTTTCAATATCCTTGAGAGAAGACGGATCATATGGCTTGATGACAAGCGTACGGCCTTCCTGTACGGAAATGCCGGCAATCTGATTCAACGGTGTCGGGGATCCGTAATAATCAACCATGACTCTGTTCAGCATGGATGCATTTGCCATACCTGTACGGATGGTTGTCAGGTCTTCCTGGAAATGGGCAAGTGCCTTTTCCATTTTTGTTTTTGCATTATCTGTTACAGGGTAGCTCATTCTTATTCTTCCTCCTTGCAGGAGACGATTGTTCCGATCTTATCGCCTCGCATAGCTCTTACAATATTTCCTTTTTCATTCATGTTGAAGACGAGAAGCTTCATGTGATTATCCTGACACATGGAAGCAGCTGTAGAATCCATAATCTGCAGGCCTTTGTTCAGCACATCCATATATGTCAGATGATCATACTTGACTGCGTCAGGATCTTTCTTCGGATCTGCACTGTAGACACCATCAACCCCGTTCTTTGCCATCAGAATGATTTCTGCATGAATTTCGTTGGCACGCAAGGCTGCAGTGGTATCCGTTGAGAAGAACGGCAGACCTGTACCGCCGCCGAAGATAACAACTCTGCCCTTTTCCAGATGCCTGATAGCACGGCGCTGGATAAACGGCTCAGCAACTTTTTCCATTTCAATGGATGTCTGGACACGGGTATCAACACCCTCCTGTTCCAGAGCTGACTGAATGGCAAGAGCATTGATAATTGTTGCCAGCATGCCCATATGGTCGCCCTGAACACGATCAATACCAATATCAGCTACCAGCTTGCCGCGGATAAAATTGCCGCCGCCTACTACAATTGCGATCTGAACGCCCATAGCCTGTGCTTCCTTGATTTCAAGGGCCAGGTTATGCAGTACAACCGGGTCAAAATTCTTTTCATTGCCCGCTAAAGCTTCACCGCTCAGTTTTAACAGAACGCGCTTATACATGAATGATTGTCCTCCACTATTTTCCATGAAATATTATAGCAAATACCAAATGCCATTTCATTCTTTTTCGAAAAAGAAGCCGATGCCTGCCAGCGCAGAAAAAAATGGTGCATGTTTCAGCATTCCCAGACTGTATTCATGCACCACTTTGCTTTGTGAATCATCATTTTGCTTCTTTGAAATTGAGATTATAAAAGATACTGCAGACTGCGGTAACACCAAGAAATACATTGAAACCGCAGAGAAGCGTGAAGCCTGCTTTATATGCAGACCAGGCAAGCAGCAGACAAACAACAGCAGCCAATGTGCCGATCAGAATGATCTGCCGTGTCAATTTTTTTTCTTCGTTCAACGTGTTCATATGCCTTTCCTCTTTTCTACATATATTCTGCCTTGAAAAACGAAAGTCAATATCAACTGTCTATTAAATGTTCGTAAAACTTTTCAAGAAATGTAAAATTATGTAAAATATTTTCATTAGAAATAATGAAACAGTAGAAATCAGAAAATAATTTCCGGACGCAGTGCTGACCAGATACAAATTTAGGATATGATAACAGGAGAAACTATGGAGGTTTTCCATATGACCCAATATGCCATTACTGATATCGGTTCCAATACGATGGTTCTCATCTTTTACGAAATTCATGACGGAGTTCCTATCCAGATGTATCACGAATCCACGCCTGCTCATCTGATTGATTATGTGGATGCTGACAGAATCATGTCCAAAGAAGGCATCGCGGAAGCAGCACGGGTGCTTGCTCTCTATGATCAGAAGTGCGATACAGCCGGCATTGAATATCGTTTTGCAGACATTACTGAACCTTGCCGAATTGGGAACCAGCAGGAACTGGTAGATGCTTTAGCAAAAACAAAATTTGAAATTCATCCTCTGACCGGATACCAGGAAGCTGCCTATGACTATATCGGCACACGCTTTTCCTATCCTGATGTCAGAGACGGTATTGCCTTTGATGTCGGCGGCGGTTCTACCGAATTGATTTCCTTCAGGGATTCCAAGCCTGTGGATGCTGTTTCATTCCACCTGGGCTGTGTAAGACTCTCGCATTTACCTCTGGATACACAAGAATGTGCAAAAGAACTGCACAAAATCAGGAAAGAATATCCGTCTTTGAATACCGCCAGCAAAGACCTGATCGGCATCGGCGGCACCATGCGCTATGCAGGTCTTGTCTGCAATGATCTTTATCACACGGATCACATGCTTCCGGTAGTCAGATTAAGGGAAATGTACCAGCGGCTGCTGGATCATGAAGCAGAGGCAGAAGAAGCAGTGATGAGAGAAGTACGGGTATCAAGACAGCCCCTTCTGCTGCCGGGCATTCATATGATTCTTGAAATCTGCAATGCGTATGAAGCAGAAACTATTCTGATTTCTGATACCGGCATCCGGGACGGATTCCTGTTGGAATGTCTTCATTTGACCAACGGTCAAGAAAATGCTTAACAATTGATTATGAAGTGCTAAAATGAAATTGTCCTAAGGAGGATATGTAAAAATGGGAATTATTATTGATCTGATTGTCGGTGCACTATCAGGATGGATTGCTGCTAAAATTATGAACGTAGATTCCAGCAACATCTTCCTGAATCTTGTACTTGGTCTTGTCGGCGGCATTGTCTTCGGCCTGATTGCCAATCTCTTTGGAATCGGCGCAACCAATATTTTCGGACAGATTATCTTCTCTGTCATCGGTGCCTGCCTGCTCGTCTGGCTGTACAACAAATACGCTAAGAAGTAAGCATGATCCGGAACATGCGTGAGTATGTTCCTTTTTTGTACTTTCTTATATCATGCATGAATGCTTTCATAAGAGAGAGAGAAAAAAAAAAAAAAAAAA
>OMXQ01000021.1 GCA_900315065.1 uncultured Erysipelotrichaceae bacterium | reverse complement strand
ATCTCCGCACGGCCTACGAGGAATACCACTATGGCATATTTGCGGAGACTAATTCAGATACCGGGACCAACACTTAGCTCGAACATAGCGTTCTTTTTTAGTGCTGGTGTGAAACAGAATCAGAAACGGATTGCCTTGTTGATGAGAGTGCGGACTTCTTCAACACTCATTCTTTCCTGGGCCATGGTATCACGATAACGGATTGTAACGGTACCGTCTGCCAGGGTCTGATCATCAACCGTGATGCAGTATGGTGTACCGATTTCATCCTGTCTTCTGTAACGCTTGCCGATAGAACCGGCTTCATCGTACTGGACAGTGAAATCATAAGAAAGATCCTTGTAGATTTCCTTTGCCTTTTCAGCATGATCCTTCTTCTTCAAAGGCAGGATACCAGCCTTGACCGGAGCCAGGACCGGGGAGAAGTGCATGACGACACGCTTGTCTTCCTTGTCGCCGTTTTTAACAACTTCTTCATCATAGGCATCTGTAAAGAACATGAAGAACAGACGCTCAACGCCGACTGCCGGTTCAACGACATACGGCAGATACTTTTCATTGGTAGTTGGATCCAGATAAGTCAGATCCTTGCCGGAAGTGTTCTGATGCTGGGTCAGGTCGTAGTCTGTACGATCTGCGATGCCCCAGAGTTCACCCCAGCCCCACGGGAACTTATATTCGATATCGGTTGTGCCCTTGGAATAGAAAGCCAGTTCTTCCTTTTCATGATCTCTGAAACGGAGATTTTCCTTCTTGCCGCCAAGTGAGAGGATCCAGTCCATGCAGAACTGACGCCAATACGGGAACCACTTGTCATCTTCACCCGGCTTGCAGAAGAATTCCATTTCCATCTGTTCGAATTCTCTTGTACGGAAGATGAAGTTGCCTGGGGTAATTTCGTTACGGAAGGACTTGCCGATCTGGCCGATGCCAAACGGCAGCTTCTTTCTGTATGCTCTTTGCACATTCTTGAAATCAACGAACATGCCCTGAGCTGTTTCAGGTCTCAGGTAAATGGTGCTCTTGGCATCTTCCAGAGTTCCCTGGAATGTCTTGAACATCAGGTTGAACTGACGGATCGGGGTGAAATCATGACCGCCGCAGTCAGGACAAGGAATGTTGTTGTCCTTGATGAACTGTTCCATCTTTTCATTGGACCAGCCTTCGCAGGTAACCTTGCCTTCAGACCAGTTTTCAATCAGCTGGTCAGCTCTGTGTCTTGTCTTGCAGACCTTGCAATCCATCAGCGGATCAGAGAATCCCTTCAGATGACCGGATGCTTCCCATACCTTCGGATTCATCAGGATCGCAGCCTGGATTTCAACGTTGTTCGGATCTTCCTGGATAAACTTCTTCTGCCATGCGCGCTTGATGTTGTCCTTCAGCATGACGCCGTATGGACCGAAATCCCATGTATTGCTCAGGCCGCCGTAGATTTCAGATCCCTGAAATACGAAACCTGTATTCTTTGCGTGTGATACGATTAAGTCAAATGTCTTTTCCATTCTGGGTATACCTCCCCTATTTTCCCATTATGTTTTAAGTTTAGCACCAAAAAACCGGCTCTTCAATAAAGAGCCAGCCGATTATAGAGCGAAAAGCTTTTAAAACGAAGCCCGGAGTGCAATAATAAAATATTTTCAAGAACTTCCAGATCTTTTTCCTGGCACCCGCCTGCTTTTTCAACGATTTCCAGACGATCAATCCCTGCTTTTACGATCAGACGGAAGCGCCTGAGATCCACTGCCTCCGACAAAGGCACCTTGCATTCCAAGGCATGTTCTGTACACAGAAAGCCGCCTTCTTTTGCGCTTAAGGCATGGACCTTGCTGGATCCGCAGACCACGCACTGATCCACCTCCGGCGCAAAACCGGAAAACTTCATGACATCAGACAGGAACAGACACAAAACAAGATTGGTATTCTTTCCCTGATCCAGCCAGGCAAATGCTTTCTCTGTTTCTGCATACAGAAGTGATACTGAAGATGCATCAAAAGAGGCAAAGCTTTCCGTAACTTCGCCGATTACAGCAGCAGCACTGGAAGCGGACAGATCTTCATGAAGATGCCTGTATAAGGAAATGGTCCGGGCGGACTTGAGACGGAACATTGTCCTGCCCGGTTTATAATCAAAAGACAAGTCTGCAATCGTATAGGGAAAAATGGAACCTGCATTCTTTGAGGTCATCTTTCTTGCCCCGGCTGCCCGGAAGGATAAAAGACCATATTCCTTCGTCAGTACGGAAAGCAGAACATCATAGTCCTTGTAATCGGTCTGTTTCAGAATCAGACCGGCTGTGTGATCATTCATCTCTGTTTGCACCGGCATAGCCGTATTCGGTAATCCGGGCATCCTTGGACCGCCATTCTTCTTCTACTCTGACAAACAATTCAAGATAGACTTTCTTATCGAGAAGTTTTTCAATATCGGCTCTGGCAAGAGTACCGATCTTTTTGAGCATGGTCCCCTGCTTGCCGATCATGATGGCTTTCTGGCCCTGCTTTTCTACCAGAATGGTTGCCTGAATATAGCAGGCATTTTTCCTGAATTCCTTGTTGTCAATTCTGACTGCTGCCGAATGCGGAACTTCTTCTTCTGTGCAGCGCAGAATCTTTTCTCTGATGATTTCGGCAATCCGGAAGTTTTCAGAATCATCTGATGTCATCTCAGCCGGATACAGAAGACCGCCTTCCGGAAGATAGGAGGCAGTCGTTTCTACCAGTTCCTTAAAGGACTTGCCGAAAAGAGCACTGATCGGGAAATATTCCGCAAAGTCAAAGCGCTTCTGCCAGCTCTGCAGAATTTCTACAACTTTTGCCCGATCCAGCTTGTCAATTTTATTGAGAATCAGGAAAACCGGCAGACCGGCATTCTTTACCATGTCGAGAACATACTGATCACCCGGGCCGAATTTTTTGGAACCATCGACGACCAGATAAATCAGATCCACGCCCTGAATGACATCAGCTGCTTCTTTGTTCATCCTTGTTTCAAGACGAACCTTCGGCTTATGAATGCCAGGTGTATCAGTAAAGACAATCTGGCAGTTTTTATCTGTATAGATGCCTCTGATTTCCGAACGGGTAGTCTGCGGCTTGGAAGAAACAATGGCAATTTTTTCACCGATCAGGTTATTGATCAAAGTGGATTTGCCGGCATTCGGTCTTCCTGCCAAAGCTACAAAGCCGCTTCTCATCGGATCACATCCTTGAGGCCGAACTGCATCGGCAATAATCTGTAGATTGTCATATCGACTTCTTCCTTGCCGTTGGAAAGATAAATCGGCGTATCCTGATTAATGAGCTCACTCAATACCTGCCGGCAGATGCCGCATGGTGCACAGACCTGATCCCCGTCTGATACAATGGCGAGAGCAACAATATCATCTTTGCGGCAGCCGTTGGAATAAGCTGCAAACACAGCACTTCTTTCAGCACAATTGGTGGCACCTAAAGATGCATTTTCAATGTTGGTTCCCTTGAAGACAGTACCGTCTTTTGTCAGAACAGCTGCCCCGACATGATACCTGGAATATGGAGCATAGCTGTTTTTCATAGCTTCAAAAGCTTTATCAATTAATTCCTGTTTTTCCATAATATTTGTGATGTTTCCTTTCAATATTTTTGTCATGAAAGCATGCCCAGATGACATGCAAGAATGATAAGTGCCGTGATCAGAGCAGCAAGCGAAGTTACCAATACTGCCCCCGCCGCAATGTCTTTGATGACTTTGATTTCTTCGCGATAATCTTTCGTGATGAAATCACAGATTTTTTCGATGCAGGTATTGAGCATTTCCGCTGTAATAACGGCCCCGATGCAGATGATGACTGCCGCCCATTCCATCGGTTTCAGCCTCATGATGATACCTGCAAGCATAGCCATGGCAGCTAAGATAAACTGGATCCGGATGCTCTTGTGCTTGAGACCGGTTGCAATCCCCTGCCAGGCATAGGAGAATTTCTTTTTCATAAAGTTCTGTTACTTACGAGGCATGATCGGATCAAGAATTTCATCCTGCAGGGCAAACATGACTTTCTCGTCTTCCGGCTTCATATGATCATAGCCCAGGCAATGCAGAAGACCATGGGTGAAGAGAAAGGCAGCTTCCCGGTCATAGGAATGGCCGTATTCCTTTGCCTGCCGCTTTGCATAATCTATATTGATAAAGATATCGCCGAGATCCTTTTCTTCTTCCGGAATAAAGTCTTCCAGATCATCCCGGATGGCAAAGCTGATAACATCTGTCGGTCTGTCTATGCCGCGGTAGTCACGGTTGATGGTGTGAATGGTCCGGCTGCGGACAAAAGTGACACTGATTTCATAGTCCTTTGGCAAAGAGAGTTTCTTTTCAGCACTTTCTGCGATCTTGTCAAAGATTTTCTGATATTTATCAATATCCTGATTTGTTTTGTTGATTAAAGTGATTTCCATGGAAAAACTCCTTGTTAACATATTATACCGCTGTTTCGCTGGTCCAGAAAGCACCAGAAAAGATGCTTTCCACTGGCTCAGGTTATTGTCGTTCTGATAATCATTTGTTAAGATAATGTAAAGCATTTGTAAAAGCATGGAGGTTAACATGGCATTGAATGCGATCTCGTGGGACATGATACTGGGCGGCTTCGGCCTTTTCATGTTCGGCATCACCTTTATGGGGGACGGTCTGAAAGCCGTTGCAGGTGATAAATTGCGCGAGTATATTGACAAATATACGACCAACCCGATTTCCGCCATGATCATCGGCATCATATTGACGATCATCATGCAGTCTTCTTCCGCAACGGCAGCGATTACAATCGGTCTTGTCAGAGCCGGCCTGATGAATCTAACGCAGGCATGCGGGATTATCCTTGGCGCCAACATCGGTACCACGGTTACCTCCTTCCTGATCTCCATTAATATTGACAAATACGCCATGTACATTGTCTTCCTGGGAGCGATCATGATCTGCTTCTCCAAGAAAATGAAGACAAGGCATCTTGGTGAAGTCATTCTTGGTTTCGGTCTTCTCTTCTTCGGCATGTCTGCCATGGGCGATGCCCTCAGTGCTCTCAAGGAAATGCCTGCCTTTGAGCAGTTCGCTTTGAAGATGACAGAAAATCCTGTGCTTGCCATGGGAGCCGGCATCCTGCTTACAGCAGCTGTCCAGTCTTCTGCTGCTACGATCGGCGTTGTCCAGAAACTCTATCAGGCGGGTGCTGTTACTTACACCGCTGCGATTCCGTTTATGCTTGGTGCCAATATCGGTACTACCATGACCGGCATCCTGGCTGCGATCGGCGGCTCTAACGCAGGCAAGCGAACTGCAGGTTTCCATTCCATCATCAATATTATCGGTTCTATATTAGGCATGATCGTACTGACACCATTCTGTGCAATCATGCAGAAGATTGTCGGCGGCATGAATCCGATGATGCAGATAGCCGTTACCAACATTATTTTCAAAACCATTACAACCTTCATGTTCTTACCGATCCTGAAGTCTACTGTCAATCTTGTCCGCAAGATTGTGCCTGGCCATGAACCGGAAGTCATGGAAGTCAATGTCGATGAACTCGATACGGAAGTTGCCAATGTCCTCCCTTCTGCTGCCATCAAGGCTGCTCAGAATGCTTTGCTGAAAATGGTTGATGTCGTCAAGGTCGATGTTCTTGAAACCCAGCGTTTTCTGAATGAACACGGCAGTGATGAAGACATGGATCTGTTAAAGCGAAACGAAGCCATGGTGAATGACTTCGATAAGAAAATTACCGATTACTTAGTCAAAGTCCAGATGTCGCCGAATATGACGCAATTAGACAAAATGGATGTCAGACTCGAATTTGATACCTGCAAGAACCTGGAAAGATTAGGTGACCTTGCGATCAACTTAGGCGAGTTCTACCAGATGGTCTACAACGACAAAGACGGTTCCTTTACCCCGACTGCTGTCAATGAAATCAACAAGATGTATGATCAGTTCATCAATATGTTTGATCTGTGTGCTGAAATCTTCGTAACCAAGTCCAGTGCTACATATGAAGTCCTGAAGAAACTGGAAGATACCATGGACCATCTCGAATATAATGCCCGTGATGATCATTTCCGCCGGATGGCAGACAATAAGTGTTCTTCTGCTGTAGCAGCTTCTGTCTATTGTGATATCTTAGGTACTTTGGAACGTATGGGTGATCATTGCTGCAACATTGCCCGCTCTGCAGTCTCTGCACAGACTACCGCTGATATCTCTGAAGATGAACCGGTTGCCCTGCATTAATCAGAGGAAAACAATAAAAAGAAAACAAAGAACAATCACGATGCATGATGTAAACATGCAGACATGATTGTTCTTTTTCTGAGAAAAAAACCTTCTGCTGCAGGATGATAACATCCTGTTAACAGAAGGATCCTTTGTTTATTGGAACAGAGCAATTATGCCGCTGCCCGCTTTGCCTGTTTTTCCTTGTTTGCCTTGATGACCTTCATACGTGAGAATTCTTCACGTTCCTTTTCTTCCAGATCTGCAGTCATGACACGGATCTGTTCCTGGTAACGCGGAATCACGATGTTCTTCAAAGCATTTGCACGTTTCTGGGTCGTGGAAATAGCATGAGCCAGACGATAGACGGTATTGTCTACTTCGGCAAGGACCATGGTGATTTCCTTGACTTTCTGAAACTGGATATAAGCTTCATCGATCGCAGCATTCGTGTCTTCCATGCCGTACGGTACTTCGTAGTGATCCGGAGCATGATAGATAACCTTCGGTACTTCGACGCCCATAACGGAACGGTATGTGACATGAATGGAACTCTCAATTTTTGTCCGGCGGGCTACTCTGTCAATGACACCGGAATAGACATTGGCCTGCTGCAGCAGGAAATACCCGGTGGCATAAGCATCTGTGATCTGATCACGAAGCTTCTTGACGGTTTCAACTTCAGCCATCATTTCCTTGACCAGAATATTCCGCTTACGATCCATAAGCTCGTAGCCGTTTTGCGCCAAAGCAAGAGACTTTCTTGCCTTGATCAGATTGCCTTTGGTTGCCGGAACGCCGCTCATTTATTTTTCCTCCTGCTCTACAGCAAGTGAAATCGTACGCTCAGCGCGTTCAGGATTATAGTTTGCCTTGATCAGCTTCGGATCCAGACGATCCAGAGCTTCAACCGGCAGCGTGGACAGCAATGCCCAGCCTAAGTTCAATGTTTCCTGAATAGAGCGGTTGGTATGGAAGCCCTGGCCGACGAAGATTTCTTCAAATCTGCGGCCGAATTTCATGTACTTCTGATCGAGCTCAGACAATTCATCTTCACCAATGACAGAAGCAAGAGATCTGGCTTCCTGCACCTTTGCATAAGAAGCAAAGAGCTGGTTGGCAACATCCTGATGATCGGCTCTGGTATAGCCTTCACCGATGCCGTCCTTCATCAGACGGCTCAATGACTGCAATACGCCGATCGGCGGATTGATACCCTTCAGATACAGATCACGATCCAGAACGATCTGGCCTTCGGTAATATAACCAGTTAAGTCAGGTACCGGATGGGTAATATCATCATTCGGCATTGTCAGGATCGGAATCTGAGTAACGGAACCCTTGCCGCCCTTGACGATGCCTGCTCTTTCATACAAAGAGGCAAGATCAGAATACAGGTAGCCTGGGAAACCTTTACGGGAAGGAATTTCTCCCTTAGAGGAAGAAATTTCACGGATAGCTTCACAATAGGAAGTCATATCAGTCAGAACAACCAGGACATTCTTGCCGCATTCGTATGCAAGATACTCAGCAGCAGTCAATGCACATCTTGGCGTTAACATTCTTTCAACAATCGGGTCATCAGCCAGGTTGATAAACATGACAACCTTTTCCATGACGCCGGTTTCTTCGAAGGAACGGCGGAACATATCTGCGACGTCGTTCTTGACACCCATGGCGCCGAAAACGATACAGAAGTTCTCACTGTCTTCGCCCGTCAGCTTTGCCTGTCTGACAATCTGGGTAGCCAGCTGATCATGCGGCAGACCGGATCCGGAGAAGATCGGCAGCTTCTGTCCTCTGATCAATGTATTCAGACCATCGATGGCAGAGATGCCTGTCTGGATATAGTTACGCGGATAAACACGGGATACCGGGTTCAGCGGCATGCCGTTGACATCTTCAAACTTCTGGGGATAAATATCACCCAGACCGTCAATCAATTCACCGACACCATTGAAAGTACGGCCCAGAATTTCTCTGGAAAGACCAAGTACCATCGGGTGGCCGAGAAGCTTTGTCTTGACGTTGGTAGGAGACATGCCGTCAGTGCCTTCGAAGACCTGAATGACAGCCTTTTCTCCTTCAATTTCCATGACTCTGCCGATTCTCTGAGAACCATCCGCAAGTTCAATGGAAACCATTTCTTCATTTGATACATTCCTGACATGATCCAGGGCAATCAGAGAACCCCTGATCTCTTGCAGGCCTAATAACTGCAGACTCACGTTTCTGATCCCCCTTTCATTCAATCTTAGCCAGTGCGGCATCAATCATAGCCGGATATTCATCGAGCAATGCCAGCTTGTCATTTGGTACTTCATACTTGATCTGAATGACCTTTTCAAAGATGCCTGTTTCTTTGATCAAAGTAACCGGAATCTTCTTAGCAACATATTGGCTGCAGGCACGGCGCAGATAGTCGATGGTCTTCATCATCTTGTACTGCTTCTCAAGCGAAACAGATGTATCGTCCTTGTGGAATGCATTCTGCTGCAGGAAACCGACACGAATAACACGGGCAATTTCCAGTGTCAGCTTCTGATCTTCCGGCAATACATCCGAACCGATCAGCTTGACGACTTCCATCAGATTGGCTTCTTCATGCAGAACTGTCTGCATCATTGCACGCAGATCCAGGAAGTCATGAGCAACATTCTGGTTGTACCAATGAGAAAGATCATCAATGTATTCGGAATAAGATTCATTCCAGTTCATGGCCGGGAAGTGTCTTGCGTAAGCAAGCGACTTATCCAATGCCCAGAAACATCTGACGAATCTCTTTGTATTGGCTGTAACCGGTTCAGAGAAGTCACCGCCTTGCGGAGATACGGCGCCGATCAAAGTAACGGAACCCTTGCTGCCGGATAAGGTATCCACATAGCCTGCTCTTTCATAGAACTGGGCAATACGGGACGGCAGGTAAGCCGGGAAGCCTTCTTCAGCCGGCATTTCTTCCAGACGGCCGGAAATTTCACGCAATGCTTCTGCCCAACGGGAAGAAGAATCTGCCATTAAGGCAACATGATAGCCCATGTCACGATAATACTCAGCAATCGTAACACCAGTATAGATACTTGCTTCACGAGCTGCTACCGGCATGTTGGAAGTATTGGCAATCAATACGGTTCTATCTAACAGAGGCTTGCCGCTCTTCGGGTCAGTCAGTTCAGAGAATTCTTCCAGAACCTGGGTCATTTCGTTGCCGCGCTCGCCGCAGCCAACGTAAACGATGATATCGGCATCACACCACTTGGCGATCTGATGCTGCATCATTGTCTTGCCGGCACCAAAACCGCCCGGCAATGCACTCGAGCCGCCCTTGGCAATCGGGAACATGGTATCAATGACACGCTGGCCGGTTACCAACGGCATGGAAATCGGTTCTCTGTTCAGAATCGGACGCGGATTACGGATCGGCCACTTCTGCTTCAGATATACTTCCGTAACCTTGCCGCTTTCTTCATCTTTGATTTCGGCAAGAACGTCGTTAACTGTATAATCACCATCGCCAACAGCCTTGACCACTGTACCGGAAATACCGACCGGGATCAGAGAACGATGTTCAATCAGACTGGTCTCCGGACAGGTCGCAAAAATCTGTCCGCCCTTTACCTGATCGCCTTCCTTGATCTTCATGGTGACATGCCACTTCTTATTTTCATCCAGCGAAGCAATTGTCTTGCCGGCTGAGATAAAGGCACCTTGTTCCTCCGCAATCTGCTGCAAAGGTCTTTCAATACCATCATAGATATTGCGCAGAATGCCAGGACCTAAAGTTGCATTCAATAATGAACCGGTACCGACGACTTCTTCGCCTGGTCTTAATCCGGTTGTGGATTCATAGACCTGGATCATGACTCTGTCGTCATCAATACGGATCACTTCGCCAAGCAGTTTCTTATCACCGACATATACCATCTCACGCATGGCAAGATTTTTGGCATGACGGACGGAAATGACGGAACCGTTGATGGAATAAATGACATCACTCATACATTTTCACCGCTTTCCGTAATATAAAATTCTGCATGGTTGCGGAACCATTCGCCCGCTTCCTTCAGTTTTTCGCCTAATGTACAGCTGTATTCAACGCTGTTTTCCACATCGGCATAAACAAAACCGCCGATTTCAGGATAACCCTTCTTTACTTCAAGATCACAATGAATCTCAGCAAGCAGCTTCTTCAGAAGATCCATGTCTTCTTCCCGTGCCAGGAAATATCCGGTTCTGCTTAACGGAACTTCCCTGAGACGATCACGAAGCCAGGTTTCATATTCAGCTGACTTGGTAAATTTCTTCAGGTCGCTGCGGACATCATTGAATAGTTCATCACTCAATGACTGACGCAGAGCCAGAAGCTTTTTCTTTGTATTCATCTTATCGGTAGAAGTCTTGGTAGCAGCGAAGAAACGCTGTTCTGCCAGTTCTTTTTCCAGATAAGTATCTGTTTCCTTCTTCAGGCCTTCCTTGAAAAAGGAAAGCTGATCCTGGTGAAGATTTTCATTCTCGGTCTCTACCTGTGTACGGATCAGATCCGCATTCGAACTGACGTCCTCATCAATCTTCTTCAGGATTTCCTCTTCATACTTTTCCAATTCCATCACCTCACAGTTTGATACCGATCGCTTCACTGATATAGGAATCAATCGTTGCGCCGATATTGCCGGAACCATGTCGATCCGGGATTTCAACAATCAGCGGACGCGGCAGATTGAGTTTGTAATCTGAAACCACGTCGCCGGTTAATTCAACACACTTGGTCGTCATCAGAATAACGGCAATCTCAGGATCATGAATCAATTCATCAAGTTTCTTCAGAATTGCTTCACGCTCATGATACACGCCGCCTTCAATGCCGGCTAAACGCATACCCGTCTGGGTATCGGTGTTGTCACTGATGCAGAATGCCTTCATCAGAGTGCGTTGATGATGAGGATGGAAATCAGAAGACCATAAATGGCAATACCTTCACCCAGGGCGACGAAGATGATTGCTTTACCGAAGTTATCCGGATTTTCAGAAATAGCACCGATGGCAGCCGGAGCAGCCTTGGCAACAGCCCAGGCAGCACCAAGAGAAGAAGCAGCAACCGCAATTGCGGCAGCCAGGAAACCATAGCCCTTTGCGCTGTCAGCAGCAGTAGCAGAAGCATCTTCAGCAAAAGCGACAAACTGATGACCGCCGACGATCATGCAGACAAGGAATACACCTGCAAACAAAGAAATCTGAGCAAGCAGTCTGCTTCTGGCATTGGTGCGGTTAACACCCTTGCGGAACATGATCCAAAGCGGACCGATCACGAGTACAACGGCAACAAGCGGCAATAACATTTCACTGATAGTTAACATAATAATTTTTTCCTCCCGGACTTTCTGTCCTTCAATTACTTATGCTGCAAACTTTCTTCCCCCGCCGGTATAGTAACGGGAGAACATTTCATAATATTCAAGACGCAGAGCCTGAATACCTACAACCAGGCCTTCCAGTACCATGACAAAGGCATTGCCGATGACCAGGACTACTGGTCCTGCATTGCCCGTCATCTTGACCAGCGTCATAACAACAAGCATCATGCCGGCATGTGACAATACGAAGCCGCCGACACGCAGATACGACATGGAGTTGGTCACAAATGACAGCAGAATTTCCAATACTTCGAAGACATTCTGGGTCATGTAGCCGCCCCAGCCTTCTGCCGGCTTGACCGGCTTATGACTGATGAGATTGGTCAGCGGTTCCTTCATCAGGAAACAGAAGACAGGCACAATCACAAACAGAACGACAAACGGTGCAAGCAGCAGGTTGTAAGCCCCGGTCAGATAACCGCCGGCAGCCAATACCACATAGGTATAGAAGAAGATACCGGCAACGCCATTCTGCGAGAACCATACTTCGCCCCACTTCTTGTGGCGGATGTTGTTCACAATATTGATGATCATGGAACATGCAATCAATACAGCACCGACTAACAAGGCACCGCCCAGCAGCGTCATTGTATTGGAATTTGCCATGACATCGAAGAGCTTTTCACGCACATGGAACAACTTCTGATGCAGCGGATTCAAAGCATCTTCATAACCGAACAGGGAACCGAAGAGGAAACCCATGATCGTGGAAGTAATGCCGACTCTGCCGATGATACCGAACAGCCTGCCCTTTTTCTCAAACAGGAAGCCGATCAGCATCAGCACAATGCCCTGTCCCATATCACCGAACATGATACCGAACAGAATGCAATACGTGATGGCTAAGAAGAAAGTCGGATCGAAGTCACCGTATGCAGGCATGGAATACATGTCAACATAAAGTTCAAAAGGTCTTGCAAACCAGTTGTTCTTCAATAAGGTCGGACACTGCAGCTGCGGTACTTCTTCCGGATCCTTCACCGTGAATTCTACCGGCAGATCCTTGTAAGTTTCCTTGTACTTTTCAACGCTGTCAGCGGTGACAAAGCCGGAAAGCACCTGCTTTTTGTCAAATACGGAAATGTACTTGTAACGGGAGATGATTTCGTTCTCCTGGGAACAATATGCCCAGAGATCATTCAGCTTGTCTTCGTATTCATGCAGCAGCCGATGCACATCGACATTCGGAATTTCCATCGGTTCAAAGTACAGGGACTTGAAGATGTTCGCAACCTGATCTGCATAGGAATCAGAAGTTACATAAACCATCCAGATATACTGCTTGGTATCGTGCAATCTATGATGGACGAAGTTGACATCCCGGTAAGCAGAAAGCTTAGGGAAACTTTCTCTCGGCATCCGGCCGAAACCAAAGTTCAGATACCGGCAGGCATGGATTTTCTCAAACCCGCATTCGCTCAATGCCGCCAGAGCCTTTTCATCATCCGGGGTAAGAATGACTTCGGCAGAATCACTGTTGATGCCGAAAGTTTCATTCAATCCGGACAGGAAAGATTCAATTTCTTCCTTCGTATACGTACGGGATGGTTTCTTCGTTTCATCAAAGGTGAAACCTACCGCGTGGGCAAAGTTCTGCAGAGTCTGCTTGTAATCCGCAAACGGATTGTCCTGGGAGATCATCTGTCCGCCGTTTTCATCGGTGACAATCTGATCCGCAGGCGTAACATCCAGCAGGCCGGAATTCATTCCCTGCAGAAGCATGGCATCACGATGTGCTTCATCCGTTGATGCTTCAACGAACTTCATTTTGACAATTGCCATTCATCTGACTCCTCTCTTAATACACAAGCAGAGCTCTGATTCTGTCGTTGGAGATCCGGTATCTGACACCTTCACAGATATTGATCACATTGTGAATCTCAATCTGGGAAAGTTTCAGGTAACTGATCAGGACCAGGTTCTCACTTGTTTCTGTTTCAATCACAGTGTAGTAAATGTTATAGGTAATTCTTTCAATAAAGCGGTCAATGTTGGCCGGATCGGCGTTTCTGACATAGCGGTGATAGCGGCGGGACAACTTGTCCAGTACATCTTCCGCACTGTCTTCTTCAATCATCTTCCACATTTCTGCTTCTTTGAAGAGGCAGGTACGCAGCGGTACCGCATGTTCAATCTCAGCCGGGGCAACCCGGAAGTATTTCTTCATACGGTAAATGATTGAAATTGTTTCAAGTTCTGCACCCATGGAGATCATCTGCAGAATAATGCCTCTTTCTGATCCGGACGTATTTGCTTTTGCGATTCTGATCAGCTTCTGATAATAGGCATCCCGCATCTCATGTTCCAGGCTTGCGGCATCAATGGACAGAAGATCATTGGTACGATGCCGACGCAGAATATCGTAGTAAACGGTATCCTTCAGTAAATTCAGCAGATCATCGTAGCTAGTCACATCCGTTAACAATGAGATATCAAATGACATGTAATGAGAAATGTACATCGGCATTTCCGCGATCATCTGCTGTCTTTCATCGCTGTCAGGATTGATCAGAGAACGGATGCACTGGAGAATCATTTCGATTTCCATGTTCATGACCATGGCCATGATCAGTTCGGTGCTTTCCTTTGATCCATAGCGGAGCAGTTTCTGCAATCTGTCAAAGGAAGATCTTCTTAGCAATACTTCCAGCTGGCCGCGGTGAATTGCCTTTTCATTGACGCCTTCCAGGGCGTGTTTGTAAAGCGTATTGGTTTTGAGATACGCAACAATCTCACCTAGTGATCTTTTCTGCAGCAACGCTGCATACGCATCCGCATTGAGGCGCTCGCCGAACATTGCTCTGGCCTTGGCTGCCATTGCACCATCAGCGCTCATTGTGCCTCCTTTGCTGTACTGCCAAGCACGTAATGATAGATTTCCTTACGCCACTTGTCTTTGTTTTCAGCGTAGTCCTTCTTCAGAAGTTCGCTTGCCCTGGCGTAGTAAGCCTGATTCTTTTCATCATCAGCCTTTACTTTTGCCTGCAGCTGGTTTCGTGTATCTTCTACCTGCTGATTGACTGCTTTCCATGCTTCATCAGAAATCTTTTTCTTTTCAGCTTCGATTTCCTGCTTGAATTTGTCACGCTTGTCATATTCTTCCTGAATTTCCCTGCGGACTCTTTCATCTGTTTCAATCAGCTTTTTAATCGCATCTATTTCCATACTTTCACTTCCTGTCGTTTTTGTGGATGACCTCAATATTTTATCTCAATCTGAGGTTTATTCAATACACACACTCTCAAATACACAAACCCCTGGAAAACTGAATCCAGGTTCTGAATTATTTATCCGTTTTTGTCTGTCCGCGTCCTGCTTTTTCATAACATTCGATGATTTTCTGGACTAACGGATGACGGACAACATCGTCACTGGTCAATTCGACAAAGCCGATTTCCTTCACGTCTTTGAGAATTCTGACTGCCTGGATCAGACCCGATTCCTGTTTGCCGTTCAGATCAATCTGGGTCACATCGCCCGTGATGATCATATGGGAATGGAAACCAAGCCGGGTCAGGAACATCTTCATCTGGGCAATGGTCGTATTCTGTGCTTCATCGAGAATAACATAGGCATCATCCAGTGTGCGTCCTCTCATATAGGCAAGCGGGGCAATTTCAATCGCACCTCTTTCGATTAATTTATCAGTGGCTTCATTGCCTAACATGATGTGCAATGCATCATACAAAGGGGTCAGATACGGATCTACCTTTTCTTTAAGGTCTCCTGGTAAGAAACCTAAGCTTTCACCTGCTTCTACGGCAGGTCTGGTCAGAACGATTCTTTTGACTTCGCCGCGCTTCATGGCAGAAACTGCCTGCACTACTGCCAGATACGTCTTGCCGGTGCCGGCTGGTCCGGTCGCAAAGACAATATCACAGGAATTCATCTTCTCAACGAATTCCTCCTGGCCTTTGGTCTTGGGAGAAATGGCTTTGCCTGCCAGAGTTCTGCCGACAATCACACTCTGCATGCCCTGGAAATCCGGTTCATTGCCTTTTTTCAAAGACCTGGCGGCATAGATGACATCCTGTTCGCTCACTGCTTTGCCCTGAACAGCAATGGACTTGAGGGAATGCAGGATTTCTTCAATCAGATGCACTTCCAGTTCATTGCAGTTTCTCACAAAGAAACAGGAATTCCGATAACTGATTTGTCTGCCGGTAATTTCCTGCAGGGTCTTCAGATTGCGGTCATCAGGCCCTAAGAGATTTCTCGCTTCCTCGTCATTCAGATCATAGAGATCTATTCTGATCACATCGTTCAAATACAATACCCCTTTTCTCTCTTTGTTTTGTTCTTATTCCTATTTTAATACACAACCTGTACAAATTCTGTTACCAGTTTGATAACTTCATGCAAAAAAACTAGAGAACGGCTTTGCGGTAGAACATCAGATCCGTCAATGCTGCAAAAAACGAGACAAGAACCGGCACTCCTACCAGCAGACAAACTACAGGAAGCGGCATAATGCCTTCTTTCAGATAGGCTGCCGATAAATTGATGATATAGAGAAGCGTGAATACCATAACGATGCCGTAAACGCCCCATACTTCTTTCTTCATGATCCCAATAAGTTGTGTCTCTTCATAGCCAAGATGCCGCAGAATCGCAAAGTTCTTCTTTCTTCCGGCAGCTGAAGTCGCAAACCGGAACATCAATGCCAGCACCTGCATGATGACCATGACAATATAGGAAACAAGCACAATCAGACCGATAATGCCTTCTCTGTTCATGGCAAAAAGACCGGCAAAGATGACCGACGTAAAGATCAATAAGAAAATGTTGTATTTCAGAATGGACAGGTCCTGCCGGATCATGCCCAGTACTGCTAATTTCATCGGCGAATCGTAATTTTTTTCAATCCTGTTTCCAAGCCAGAGAGGTACATCATAGCGGAGTACAAAATACAGACCGACCAGACCCACAATGACGGAAACAGTTGATGCATACGGATTGCCGTAGAAAAAAACCAGCGGCAATAAATACAGAACTGCACCTGCAATCATTTTGATCTTCAGCAAGGCAGATTTTTTTACAGTGGTGCTGCCATGCAGAACATTGTTGCTGGTTAACATGATCTGGGCATTCTGATAGGAAAAACTCATATTCAGTAAAATAATCCAGAAAACAACATAGCCGATAATCAATAAGGCTTCCCCGATGGCAGCAGCGTGGATGGTCAGATGATAGGCAGAAGCAGAAAAGGAAAACAGAAGCTTCTCCGAGACCGGCAGCATCACCATTCCTAATCCGAATCCAAGCGGTGCTGCACACAACAACAGCAGCAATGTCTGAATCAATAAGTAGCCGGACAAATGAAGATACGTTGCCCCGCACACTAAGCGCACAGCCAGATCTCTTCCCTTGGCTTTGATATAGAACTGATTGGCAAAGATAATATCCACGGAACAAAGTGCAACAACAAGCGCACTCAGATTGGTAATGGTGTTATCCGAATTCTGAAACGGCTGAATGGCCGGATCACTCATGGCAATATTAAAATACAGGAAGATAAACATGGATGTCAGCACAAACGTCAGCCAGTAGAAGAAGGCTTTTACGGCATCCTGTTTCATCGACTTCAAAGCATCACGAAATATCATTTCCGGATAATCTCCCGTCTTTCTTCATTGTTGATTTCAGAAATTTTCTGGAAGTAATAATCCTGGTCCATCCCGTTTCTTTCCAGCTGTTTTTCGATATTTCCGTCTCTGATATAAATGAGTCTTGAAGAATAGGAGGCAATCAGAGCATCATGGGTAACCATGACAATGGTAACCCCGTCCTTCCGGTTCATCTGATCTAATATGTTCATGAGTTCTGCAGAATTAGCAGAGTCAAGATTGCCGGTCGGCTCATCCGCAACGATGATATCTGGCTGATTGACCAATGCTCTGCAGATGGCAGCTCTTTGTCTCTGGCCGCCGGAACACTCATATGGATACTTGGCAAGGATGCCTCTGATATTCATCTTGTCAGCCAGGTCATTGACTCTCTTCATGATTTCCTCTTTGTTTACATGTGCTAATGACAAAGGCATGGCAATGTTTTCAAATAAAGTATGGGTATCCAGCAGATTGAAATCCTGAAAGATAAAACCGAGATGCTCATAGCGGAAATGTCCGGTTTCATTGGCAGACATGGAACGGACTTCTTTTCCTTTGATAAAGACTTTGCCGAAAGTAGGCAGATCAATCGTTGAAATGTTATTGATGAAAGTAGATTTGCCCGATCCGGAAGGTCCCATAATGGCAACAAACTCCCCTTTTTCAACTTTGAAATTGATGTCATGCAAAGCTTCAAAGGCATTTTCAGTCCGGTAATTATAAATCTTTCTGAGATGCTGGGTTTCAAGTATGGTTTCCATAGAAAAAGCTCTCCTGTAAACAGAATTATTTTACAGGAAAGCGCTTGTATTGAAAAAGAAATGTTAAAAAAACAGATCCTGCATCATACAGAATCTGTTCCTTCTGATCATAATTCATTTCGCTTTTCAGGCATTGATCAGGACAAAGCATTGATAATCTGATCCATGACGGCATAGTCAGGCATCTGCACAACCTGGGTGATGTTCTCAGCAACACCATTGACACCAAAGACATCCGTGTTGTTTTCTGCTCCGGCAACACCGGTTCTGAAGCCATGCTTTTCCCATGCCAGCTTCTGTACTTTATCGCTCTTCAAAGCATCAATGACCGGTACTGCTTTATCATCAAGTGCGATCCATTCGTGGCTGGACCAGACCGTCGGGGTCGGATACATCATTACAACATCATCTTTGACCTGAGAGAAGATATCCGGATTTTCTACCGCAAATTCAAGTAACTGGCTTTCGTATCCGGCAACGATCGGCCTGGCTCCCATGCCCATCTTCAGAAAGTCAGAAAAGATATCCGCACTGGAAGTTTCCATATAGCCGCTCTTTGCGAAGATTGCTTCAAGTCTGGGCAATACTTCCGAAATATTGGATTGATTTGCAATCCCGCCGGCTAAAACATTTGCCATAAGACCCGCCCACATATTGCCGGAATTGGACTTGGCAGGATCGGTTGTACCAACTTTGATATTCCCATACAGCTGGCTCAGGCCGATGGAAGACCAGGAAGTATCCTTTTCAATCATGTCCGCAAGCTTTGCGACATCACATGTATAGACATTATCATTCACTGCGACAATACCAGCTTTCTGCAATGCATCAGCGACAGGTTTTCTTGTATAAAGAACAATCGGCGTATTGAAGATGGTATCCGATTTGACCGGATTTCCATAATTTGCCTTATACAATTCCAGAGCAGTCTGTGAAGAAGGCCACAGGAAATCCTTGCCGTCATGATGATTGGCAACCATGTCAATGGAACCGGCTTTGGCATAATCAAGCTTCAGATGATAATCTTTGGCCAATACATTTTCGACTTCTTCATCCTCCAGGAATCCTAACTTTTCCCCGCCGACTAAGCCGGTAATCGAATCCACATGTTTGGATCGGGAGAAGATTGTATATCCCACAATCAGCGCCAATACCAGCGCCAGGATGATAAATCCTTTAACCTTTGAGCTTAATTTCATGACCAGGTTCCTCCATATTCACCATCTGCTGCAGAACTTTGACATCTGCTTCCACGCTCATCACATCCCCTGAAAGAAGCTTTGTATACTGGGCGTCGAAGGCATTATCCAATAGCTTCAGTGCTTTGGTAATTTCCTTCTTGGCATTGACAACTTCTTCCGTTTTCAATCCGGTTTCATCAAGATCCGCATACTTGTCCGCAAACCTGCCTGCCATGTCAAGATAATAGGTCGCAAACTTACGGCTGGCAGAAATCTGTTCCGGGTGTGCCTGCAGGTATGCAAGAATCCTGTTTCCCTTCTTTGCAAGAGATGCGGTTGTTTCACTGACTTCTCCCTGAATTCTTGCGGCATCCTTTTCCAGTGTTCTGACATCTTCTTCCGCATCTGCCATCATTTCTTCCTGACTGCCGGGTTCATACAAAGGCTTGGGGGCAGGCTTGGGATCTTTGTTCAGCAGAAAGGAAAAAGCGAAGTAACAAAGTGCTGCAATGACGACGGAAAAGATCAGATTCATTTTGAAGACAAAACCGCACAAGCCAAAGACACCGACGGAAAGAACAATACTGAGCAGAATATTCATCAGTTGTATCCCTTCACTTTCCGGAAGGCATCTGTCAAAGAATCCCGGCCGTCAAAGACTCTTGCGTTAGTCAGATCCGCAATCTTTTCCAGCTGCCGCTTGTCGGCATCGCCATACATAATGGAGAAAACCGGAATCTGGCTGCCGTCTTTTTCTACTCTTTCCTGCAGTTCATCATAGTCTTCCATGGACTCGCCGTCGGTCATCACGACAATGGCCCGGTTGTAGTCTTTTCCATATGAGGCAAGGTCATCCATGCCCTGCAGAATTGCTGTATACATATTGGTACCGCCGCCGGCATCGCATGCCTCGATGTCCTGATAGAGGTTTTCCATTTCAGTGCCGTTGCCTTCAGCCTTTTCGTCATAGATGATGTCTTCGTTGAACGGAATGATGATATTGATATCTTTGTCAGAAGCCTGCAGATAATTCTTTGCGGCATTGGCCTGGATCAATAACTGTTCCATGGCTTTGGTCAGCTGCTCTTCCCCGTCTCCTGACATCGAACCGGAGAAATCAAGACAATAAACGGTAGCAGAAGGCTTGCGCAAAGCTGTCTGATACAGATTCAATGCTTTCCTGATCGTATCAGTATCCGGCATCTTGAACGGAGAAATGACCCGGTCCGGCTGCAAGCCCCATTCAGATTTGAAGACGTCCTTGTTCTTGTCACTGACACCGGTATAGCCGCTTCTTCTGCCGGTTCTCTGAATCTTGTCCTGGGCTTCTGAAGAAAGCAGATACTTCTGCAGGCCCTTGAAAGCTTCTTCCTTTTTGGAATCACCATTATCGATATAGCCGAGCGGGGAATCAGCGATACTGAGGCCATCAAAGGGATACACAACATACAAAGGTTCTCTTCCCTCCTGCGTCAATTCATTATCTGCCGCAATGGTCAGACACTCATAATTGACCATGGCATCATAATCGCCTTTGACAAACATGTCTTTTAACCAGTCGGAAGAACCGGAAGAACGATCAATACCGGATAACAATTCCTTTAATTGTTCCTGGAGTTCCGGCTTGTCCAGATCACTTTCCGTGATGACATCCGGGGTACCAAGCAGAGCATAGATAAAACCGATATAAGCACTGGCACCGGAATTGGACTGGGTGGCAGAAGTCATGCAGAAGTTCAATTTGCCGGATTGAATTGCCGCAAGAATATCCTTGATGGAAACATCCTTCTTATCCACGAAACCAAGTTCTTCTGCTAAAGATTTCTTAATACCGAAAACAACCGGATTGATGGAAATGGACTCAGCGTATTTGACCCTGTGAGCGGTATCTCCCATATTCAGCCAGACGGAAGATGCAGGCCAGATGGCATCATAGTCCGTTGTGCCATCTTCCAATTCATGCATGATATCCAGCGAACCTTTATAAACCATAGAGATACGGATATTATTCTGATCTGCATATTCTTCCAGAATCGGTTCCAGTTCCTTGTTTTCACTGCCGGAGACAATTGTCAGAATTTCCCCTTTTTTACCAAGATAGTTTTTCTCTTTGCCTGAATCAGAACATCCTGTTAACAAGCCTGCCGCAAGGACTGCACTCATCCCGCAAAGCAGAGACTTCTTCAATTTTCTGATAATGTTTACCATAACAAAACAACCTCTGATCTATTTCATTATAGAAGTGAAAAATCCTGATTTGGGACATGCAGGCAAGGTTTAACATAGATTTAACAAGAGACATAAAACAGACCTTAAGCAATGATCATTGATGAATTATTTTGTCCAGCTGTTCCCAGGGCTGCACCGCTTTCTGTGCTTCTTCCTTATTATTGGCAATGTTTCATCTCAACTGAAGTATTGTTGCTTTGTAAAATAGCATTTGCCGGCTGTTTTGAACAATGCGCAAAAAAAAGAAGCGTTTCCGCTTCTTCTTACTTACCTCTTCTACGAGCCTTGCGTGCAGCTTCAGCCTTCAGCTTTCTCTTGACACCTGGCTTAACGTAATATTCTCTCTTACGTGTTTCAGCGAGGGTTCCGTTGCGGGATACCTGACGCTTGAATCTACGTAATGCATCATCGAGGTTTTCATTTTCCTTTAATACAACTCTGGACATTCGGGACACCCCCTTCCTTAATCTGACTAAAATATGATACCAAAGGGAATGTTGAATTGCAATAAAATTTTACCGGTCTTACTTTACCAGAGAACAGCCGTGGGATGTACCGATTCTTTCAGCACCGGCATCGATCATAGCCTGGAATTCTTCCGGTGTTCTGACACCGCCGGATGCCTTGACCTTGACTGGAGAACCTTCCACAGCCTTCTTCATCAGCTTGACATCTTCGACAGTTGCCCCGCCTGTAGAGAAGCCTGTACTTGTCTTGACAAAATCAGCACCAGCAGCAACCGCATCCTTGCAGGCACGGACTTTTTCTTCATCTGTGAGCAGACATGTTTCAATGATGACCTTCAATGTATGGGTACCGGCAGCCTTCTTCAAAGCTCTGATTTCATTGGTGACATATTCGTCATCGCCGCCCTTGAGCATGCCGATATTGAGAACCATGTCAACTTCATCTGCCCCGTTCTTAATGGCATCTTCTACTTCATAAACCTTGACTGCTGTTGTATTGGCACCAAGCGGGAAACCGATAACGCAGGCAGCCAGGACATCTGTACCCCTGAGCTGTTCCTTGACAAACGGGATCCAGCACGGATTGACCATGACGGAAGCGAAGTCATATTTGATTGCTTCATCAACGACCTTCTGGATATCAGCCCTGGTGCTTTCCGGCTTTAATAATGTGTGATCAATATACTTACTCAGCTTCATTTTTATCCTCCTCTGAAAAGTAGTATTTCTTTAATACTTCGCGGGCAATGGTATCATCGCCTTCATATGGTTCTCTGCCGAATTCACGATAGATGAACTTTTCGTCGCCTTTGCCGAGAATGATGATGGTGTCATTCGGATCGGCAAGATCAATGGCTTCGTGGATGGCATCATATCTGTCAAGAATGATGACGTAGTTTGTATCCTTGATGCCGGAAGCAATCTGCTCGGCAATTTCACGCGGATTTTCATTACGAGGATCATCTTCTGTCAGGATGATCATGTCGCAGTATTTATCAAGAATCTGACCGAAAACAGGACGCTTGATGGTATCCCGCTTGCCGGCAGAACCGGTAATTGCAATGATGCGCTTGCCCTTCGGAGTAATGGCACTTGCATACTGGCAGACCTTTTCAATGCCGTCCGGGGTATGGGCAAAGTCGACAAGGATATTGAAAGGCTGGCCTTCATTGATTCTCTGCATGCGGCCTTCAATCTGATGAATGTCCTTGAGCAGCGGCATCATCTGGGTAATGGAAATTCCCTTCAGGTTCAATGCAGCAATCGCAGCCAGAACGTTATAGATATTGAACTTTGCGACAAGATTTGTCTCTATCTCATATTCCATGCCTGCTGCCTGGAGGGTAAATCTGGTTCTGTCCTTGAGCAGCTGGATATTGGAAGCTCTGTAATCTGCGTCATGGTCAATGCCGTATGTGACGACTCTGCATGGGCAGTTCCCGGTAATCTTCAGACCATAGGAATCATCGACATTGGTAATCGCAACAGCTTCCGGCTTGAGGTTATCAAAGAGCTTCTTCTTGGCCATGAAGTAGTTCTGCATGTTGCCATGATAATCCAGATGATCATGAGTCAGGTTGGTAAAGATCGCAACATCGAAATCGATGGCATCGACTCTGCCCTGTTCAATACCGATGGAACTTGCTTCAAGCGCGCAGCACTTCATGCCGGCATCTACCATATCTCTCAAAATGCCGTGCAGATCATCAATATCCGGCGTTGTCAATAAAGGCGGAAGCTTGACGCTGCCGTATTCAATAGAGATGGTACCGACATAGCCGGTCGGCTGGAATTCATTCATGATGTCACGGATAATGCAGGCAATGGAAGACTTGCCATTGGTACCGGTGACCCCGTACATCAACATCTTTCTGGAAGGATGGCCGTAGAAAGCATCTGCGACTTTATTAAAAGCAGCGACAACATCCCTGACCTTGATGTAAGTAATATCATCATGCATGTGTTCGATCGGTTCAGAATGAACGATGACTATTGCCCCGTTGGCAATGGCCTGTTCGACAAATTGATGACCGTCAAACATCATGCCCTTTACACAGAAAAAGATGGAATCCGGACGCTTCTTGCGGCTGTCAGCCATCAGGCTCTTTACTTCTACATCCGGAACATTTTCAAACAATTCAGATAATTTCATGACTCTGCCTCATTTCAGCAAACACAGCTTCTTCGCTGTACCTGCTCATCTTTACTTTCACAAACGACCCGCGCGGTAATTCAATACCTTCCATCCTGACCGGAATGTATTGAGACGTATATCCCGGCGTATAGCCGTCATGGACTTTCTCACTGATGACTTCCGCATCTTTGCCGATCCAGCTTTGCCAATAGTCTTTTTCAAGTTCCCTTGACAAGGCAATGCACTTAGCTGCTCTTTCTTTCTTCACGGCAGGATCGATCTGACACGGCATATCCGCTGCTCTGGTTCCTTCCCGCAAAGAGAACGGGAAGACATGGAGGAAAGAGAAACGGCACTTTTTCAGAAAAGCATAGCTTTCTTCAAAATCCGCATCGCTTTCGGAAGGAAAGCCGACCATGATGTCACATGAAATTGCAACATCGGGAATTTCCCTGCGGATACGCTCTATTTTATCATAATAAGCAGCAGTATCATACGGACGCCCCATATTCTTCAGGGTTTTATCGCAGCCTGCCTGCAGAGGAATATGCAGATGGCGGGCAATGCGCTTTTCTCTTTTCATCAAAGCAATAAACTCATCACTCAGCTCCGTGACTTCAATCGAAGAAATCCGAAGTCTTTTGATCGATGGAACTTCCTCAAGAATTCTTTCCAGCAATTGCGTCAGGGTCACCCCGTATTCTCTTCCATACCTGCCGGTATGGATACCGGTCAATACGATTTCACTATGTCTTTCAGCAATCTTCTTTGCTTCAGCGATGACCAGATCCGGCGCTAAGGATCTTTCTCTGCCTCTTGCATAAGGAATGATGCAATAAGCACAGAACTGGTTGCAGCCGTCCTGGATCTTCAGAACGCCTCTGGAGTGGTTTTCAAAATGATCTGCCGGCAGGTTTTCAAACTCTGCGTGATCAAGGTTTTCCAAAGCTCTGATCTTTTTTCCATCTTTGAGAAATTGATTGAGATAAAGGGGAATGTCTTTCTTATGGGCAGAGCCGACAAGAATATCAGCACCATCCAGCATGCCGTCATTGATCTGGGCGTAGCACCCGGCAACCACGGTAACTGCTTTGTCATTCAGACGCTTTGCCTTATGCAGAACCTTTCTGCTTTTGGCAGCCGCCGTATTGGTGACTGCACACGTAAAGATCAGAACTGCATCTGCTGCACTTTCTTCATCAACGCGTTCCCAGTTTTCTTTGATTAATTCTTCCGAGATGCTTTCTGCTTCATAGGCGTTGACTTTGCAGCCAAGATTATAAATACAGAATTTCATTTTATTTTTTCCTGTTTCTTTCAGCTGTTTCCCCAATTACAGCACACGTATACATGGCAGCTGTTTCCGCTCTGAGAATTCTTGAGCCAAGCGTAACTGCTTCATAGCCGTTAGCTTTGAACCATTGCATTTCTTCTTCGGAAAAGCCGCCTTCCGGACCGATGACTGCCGTCACAGACTTAGCCCCCTGAACAGCTTCTGATAAAAAGCGGGATGTGCCCCAGGCATTTTCATAGGGTGCGCAATTGACTTCACTCTTTACTTTATTCAGATCAGAGAAGGAAATCACATCGGTAACTTCGGGAATGAAATTGCGCTTGCATTGAGCGCTGGCTTCCGTGACGATCTGATGCCATCTGGCAAGGAGCTTTTCCCTGCCTTCTTTTTTTGCATGAACGACACACCGGCTGCTTTCCAGAGGAACTATCCGGCTGACGCCCATCTCGGCTGCTTTCTGAAGAACCAGTTCAAACTTTTCCCGGCGGATCAAAGCCGGCACCAGGGTTAAGGAAACCGGCAGTTCATTGATTCTATCGTCCTTTTCCTTAACTACCGCATGGTAGTGCTTTCCTTCCTGAATGCACTCGGCAAAATATGCTTCGCCATTGTATACAAGACGGATGATTTCATGATTGAGTCTGACCACAGAAACATGGTGCTCCTGGTCTCTGGTAAATGTATAGGTATCCCCTGTGTGCAGAGGAACATCAGAAAAATATTGCTGCATACAAACAAAAGGAGACGATCATTCGTCTTCCTTTTCCTCCTCTTTCGGGTGGATTTCCACCTTTACTTCCAGGACTTTCCGCATGTCTGCCTTGGTAATTTCAACGTGAAGATTCTTGTAGTCGAAAGTTTCCCCGACATGAGGGATGTGTCCCAATTCATGAATGGCCCAGCCGGATACTGTGATGAAATCAAATTCATCATCTTCCTCTTCCACATCAAAACGGTCGATCAGATCATCGATTTCTGCATCACCCTTGACCATCCAGGTTCTGTCATCAATCTTTGTATAGTATTCTTCAACCGTATCGTGTTCATCCCAGATTTCACCGACTAATTCTTCGATGATATCTTCCAGGGTAATGATGCCTTCGGTACCGCCGTATTCATCCAGAACAACTGCCATATGGAGCTTGGCTGCCTGCAGCTGTTTCAATACCGTACTGATCAGAGTATTTGGAGAAGTATAAATCACCGGCTTGATAATCCTGCGCAAAGATCCCTTTTCATGATACATGAGATCATAAAAATCTTTTTCATGAATGACGCCGACGATATTATCGATGGAATTCTCATAAACAGGAAGTCTTGAGAATGAATTGAAGCGGAATGCTTTTTCAATCTGGTCTACCGGTGTCGTGATATCTATTGCAACCACATCAACCCGCGGGGTCAGGATATCCTTGACATCCAGATCATTGAAGGAAATTGCATTGGAAATCAGATCAGATTCGTGTTCTTCCAGATCCCCTTCTTTTTCCGCTTCATCTACCATGGTGATGAGTTCATCAGAAATATCATTATCATCTTCCGGTACTTTGACCATGTGGTTGATCAGCCATGTCCAGCCTCTTAACAGAACCGAAAGCGGGGTCAGAATCAATTCAAAGAAACGGACAAAATCGACCATGCCGCAGGAAATTTTCTCCGGCATCTGCTTGGCTAAGGACTTAGGCGCAGTCTCCCCAAAGAGAATTGTCACAATCGTCAGAACAATTGTAGAAACAGTCGGTCCGTTATCCTTCAGATAACTTGTAAATAAAAGTGTACCGATGGTAGCAGCTGCAATATTGACAATGTTGTTGCCGATCAGGATCGTGGTCAGAAACTTATCAAAGTCTTCCAGGACCTTCAGAACAACCCCCGCATTGGCATTGCCGTCATTCTGCATATTCTTCAATCTGATTCTGGATGCTGAAGAAAAAGCAGTCTCTGCAGCAGAGAAAAGAGACGACAAGATCAATAAAACCACAATGGAGATAATATATTTTCCATTCGTGCTCATAGACGGATCATCCCTTCTTCAATGCACAAATACACATCGCTGTCCAGCGGTATACCAATATCTTCCAAACTAAATACACATCCTTTCATTCGTAAATATAAAAACTATATTACAGGAAAATAAATATCCTTGCAAATTTCCAATAGCACTGGTCTCAATAATTAATACAGATACTATTTTTTCAGAACAATCTCATCTACAAGCCGGCAGGCAATGCGGACACAGTCTTCACACTCACAAAGTACTTTGCCTGTTTCAATTCCCTTGAGATCCCGGCACCGAAGGGCACCTGCTTCCTTCTGGAAACGCAGAGTCAGTTCTCTTGAAACCGGATAGGTTTTTCCTTTTGAATCCGGGTGATCCAGATTGCCTGTGCTGTTGGCAAGACCTGCCACCATGCATGCAGCATTCAATGCACCGCATGTACCAAGCGTGCAGGCCAGGCCTGCCCCAAGGCCTTCTGCCATTCTGAAAGCATCTTTTTCACTGATTCCAAACTGTTCACAATACGTACAGATCACAGATTGGGAACAGGTATATCCTTTGTTTCTTTTTGCAACTGCAATTTCTTCGTTCTTCATAAAATTTCCTTTCCGGTATGAAAAAAAAGGTCATCCGCAGATGACCCTTTCAGCGTTTGATTAACCTCTTCTGAAGAAACCAGGGATGACATTATCATCGCTGTCTTCTTCACCGAAAGAAGGCTCAGCATCCTGAGCTGCAGCTGTAACGGCAGCCGGAGCCGGAGCAGCTTCCGCCTTGGCAGGCTGCTTGGCAGCATTGAGCATTTCAGGCTTTGGCAGATCGAAACCTGTAGCGATTACGGAAACGATGATGGAATCACCGATCTTGTCATTGATGGCAACACCGAAGATGATATCGATATCATTGCCGGCTGCTTCACGGATGAAGTCAACTGCTTCGGATGCATCATAAGCACTCATGGAAGCACCGCCGGTGACATTGATAATAGCAGACTTTGCACCGGAGATAGAAGCTTCAAGCAACGGGCACTGAATAGCGCGGTTAGCAGCTTCCTTGGCCTTGTCTTCCCCATCAGCCATGCCGATGCCGAACAATGCAGAACCCTGACCTTCCATAACAGACTTGATATCAGCGAAGTCAAGGTTGATCATTGCCGGAACAGCGATCAGATCAGTGATTGTCTGAACGCCCTGACGCAGAATGTTATCTGCTTCCTTGAATGCATCTTCGAACGGAATATGACCGATGACTTCCAGAACCTTGTTGTTGGAGATGATGATCAGAGAATCAACATATTCCTTCAGCTGTTCAAGACCCTGTTCAGCCTGAATCATTCTCTTCTTGCCTTCAAAGGAGAAAGGCTTTGTAACGATACCTACTGTCAGGCACCCTAATTCCTTTGCAACCTTGGCAAATAATGGCGAAGCACCTGTACCTGTGCCGCCGCCCAGACCTGCTGTTAAGAAGACCATATCTGCGCCTTCGATGGACTTGCGGATTGCATCTTCAGATTCAACTGCTGCCTTGCGTCCGTTATCAGGATTGCCGCCGGCACCAAGACCTTCCTTGCCGAGCTGAATTTTATTGGCTACAGGAGAAATATCCAGAGCCTGCAGGTCTGTGTTTGCTACATAGAACTCTACGCCCTGTACGCCTTCCTGAACCATTCTGTTTACAGCGTTGCTGCCGGCACCACCGATACCGAACACCTTGATCTTAGCGATCTGATTATACTCTAAGTCTGCCATTTGATTTACCTCTCAATTACTTTTTCCCTTCCAGGAATAACCCTTTCAGCTTGTTTGTAAGGGTATCTTCTTTATTTGCTGTTTCCTGCTTTCTCAATGCCGGTGTATTTTCACGATAGGACACTGCTTTGACAAAAGCATCCATATCCAGGCTGTCTTCAATGTAGCCTGTAATCGGCAATTTATCCTGATAAGCATAGAACAAACCAAGGCAAGCGGTCAGGCCGGCATTTCGGCCGCCCAATGTTTCCGGTATGTAACACCTGCATTCACATCCCAAACGCCTGGCAACAAGATCACTGAGACCCTGTGTTTCGCCACCCTCGTCTGTAATAATAACAGTTGTTTCACCTGCTTGCAAGATTGGAACACACGTTTTATCAATTGCATCCAGCCATTTTTCAAGGTTTTCATGGATGCTTTCGACAAACTCACGTTCATTTACAGTATGTGTCTGCTGGCCGTCTGACCAGATGTGGATCGGATTCTCTGATGCTTGGTCTTCGCCAAGACGAACGCTGTACTTCAATAACTCAACTGCCATTTCTGACTTGAGGCCATATTTTTCAACTGCACCGGATGCCAATGTTCCAAGGCCTGCCGGCAGGACAGCAGCAGAAGCAACTCTTCCCTGATGCAGATACCCAAGGGTTGTTGCCGTACGGCCAACCTTCAGAATGATGACCTGCTTGTCCATGGATGCCTGCAGCAATGCGGTTTCCTTGCCGATTGCAAACACATCCGGGAAAATATCGAGAACACTCAGCCCTGCCTTTTCAACTGCGCCGACAAGATCGAAAGATACTTTCCTGTCTGCACACAGCAGATCAATATCAACCGTCAGCTTGTCAGTATGCTCACCAAGCGGAATCTTTCTGGTTGTCACGCCGTTGACTGTATATTTCTGACACACTGCCTGCAGCAATGCATATTGGCCTGGAATCTGTGCTCTTTCCGCTTTATGAACTGCATTGCGGACATCCTGAATCGTTACAACCTGATCAATGCCTTCGACATTGACAGAGGATTGCAGAGAATATCTCTTCAGACGATAAGAAGGCATCGCCAGAATCACTTTCCTGATTTCAGCTCCCAGCATCTTTTTCACATCTGCACATGCCTTGTGCAATGCAGTGATGATGGCATCCGGATCAGTGACTTCATTGAATGTCATGCCGGAACAAGGAACTTTTTCTACTTTGATAATGTTGAAGCGTGTGTTGAAAAACTCTCCAACGATAAGGCGTACCTCACTGTCTGCAACTTCTACTGCCGCAAAAATCTGTTTATCGCTCACCGTGAAGTCTCCTTTCATTCTTATGTAAAATATTATACAACATTCTTTTTGTGAAAAAAACACGATCTTTTGTCGTTTTCATCGAATAATTCTCTTATATAATACTGACAGCCAACGTTTTTTCTTGCACTTATTTTTTTTATATGATAGAGTACTAGAGCATTATGAGCGAAGGAGGTTATGGTATGTCAAGAGTTTGTGCTGTATCCGGTAAAAAGGCATTAACAGGTAACAGACGTTCACACTCCCTGCGCGCTACTCGCCGCAGATGGAATGTCAACCTGCAGAAAGTACATATGGTCATTGATGGCAAGCCGCAGACAGTTCGTGTCAGCGCACGTGCGTTAAAGACTTTGAAGTCTAAGAACGCCAAGGCAGTCAATGCATAAGTAGAAGATTTCCGGCCGGAAATCTTTTTTTCTACTTGCAGTTGAACTTAAAAACTGATCTATTGCGATCAGTTTTCTTTTTCCGCTTTCCGAAATACATAAGTCGGAAGGTTTTCCAGTCTGGTAAAACTCAGGTATTCTTCACCAAATGCTGATGTGACGTTCTTGCAAAGTGAACGGAAATTATCATGAAACAAGGATTCACGACAGACAAAAGAAATTGCCTTGATACCTGATTTTCTGATGCATTCTTTTATCAGATCAGATTTTCCGACTCTTCTTCCATATATAAAAAGTCCTTCAAACCGATCGCTCTGAAATCGTTCTGTAATATCCTTGATTTCTTTTTCTCTGCCTGCAAGCTCCATAGTATTTTGTCAAAATCTATTTTGCCTAAATTGATTTTGCCTATCTTTTTTACCGAAAGATGGCCAGGATTCCATCACAAGAAATGCATGACGATTTTGTATTTCTCATTCGGGAAGAACTTCATATAATGCAACAACGGGATATCTTCGAATAAATATGCCAGAGCTCAGGCGAAAAAGAACCATTCAATGTTTCTCAAGACGCCACTGACAACTGACGGGTCTCGGAAGCAACTGCCTGCTGAATCATAGTCTGCAGTGAGCTGACACCATCCACGGCTTCCTATCCTGCTTCTCCACCGACAAGAAGGATGTTACCCTATGGCAGACTGACATGTGTAGTCAGTGCATCGCCAACATTTTTTACACCCGTACCGATGTCCTTGAGCTTTTCGCCAGCAGCGGCAATCTTCTGTACTGCTTCAGAAGACTGTCCTGCCTGCTTTTCCAGTTCCTTGAGTTTCTAAGTGGTATCTTCGATTTCACGCTGGAGAGCATCGTACTGCTCCTGTGTCATCGTGCCGTTCTTCAGAGCTTCGTCTGCGCTCCTGGACGCTTCCTTCAAGGTATCCAGGCGTTCCTTGTTTTCCTTCACTGCTTCTGTGCCAGCAGATCGGTATTTCCCGGATCAGGTTTCAGCAGTTTATTAACATTCTTCAGTTGCGCCTGGGTGTTACGGAGCTGGCTGTCCAGGGACTTCAATGAATTCTGAAATTTTGTTGTGTCACCACCGATTTCCACGGTGATTTCCTTAATTCCCGATGCCATAGATAGTCCTCCTTTCCGGCATGAAAAAAGTCCGGATTTTCTCCGAGCTTATTCATTGATATAGCTTGTCCTGCTTAGTTTTCCAGCAACCGGATAAATTCTGCAGGTGTCACAACAATTGGATGTACCGGAAAATGTTTTACATTACCAGTTACTAAACGCTCTTTTCTAGCTAAGTGTTGGCGTTGTACCTTGGAACGTACAGCCCTTCTCTGACCTTCAGCTATACTCACATATGTAAATGAGGTAAGCGT
>OMXQ01000015.1 GCA_900315065.1 uncultured Erysipelotrichaceae bacterium | reverse complement strand
AAAGGGCAGCCCACATCACGTGAACTGCCCATCTTTCGGCTTCTAGATCCATTAGATCGAACTGTCAGACTTTTGTACTTGACATGCGATCCAATTTACTTTGCGGCTTTTTTTATTTTTGCACTTGTGTTATTGCCAGCAGGGAGTGGTAGAATCTACGCATGCAGAATAGTGAACAGATTGCCCAATATAAAAAAATGACAGAAACACCTGTCAGTAAATTGATCACTTCCTTAGCGGTACCTACGATTATTTCCATGCTGGTGACGAGTATCTACAACATGGCGGATACTTACTTTGTCGGTACAATCGGCACCAGTGCCTCCGGGGCTACCGGCATTGTCTTCGGTCTGATGGCAATTCTGCAGGCTTTCGGCTTTATGTTCGGTCATGGCGCCGGCACCAACATTGCCGCCCAGCTTGGCAGAAAGAATGTCAGAGCAGCCAGAGAATATGCCAGTACTTCTTTCTGGTCTTCCATTCTTGCAGGTTTTGTAATCATGGGAATCGGCATTGCTTTCATGGATCCTCTGATGCGCCTGATGGGAAGTACGGATACCATTCTTCCTTATGCAAGAATTTATGCTTATTGCATCCTGATTGCAGGACCGGCAATGACATCATCCTGCGTCATGAATAACATTCTCCGCTATGAAGGAAAAGCTTTCTTTGCCATGATTGGTCTGACGGCAGGAGGCTTATTGAATATCTTCGGTGACTTCCTGCTGGTCAGAGTTTTCAACCTGGGCATTTTCGGTGCCGGCTTGTCAACGACCATTTCCCAGTATATTTCCATGGGCATTCTTTTATTGCCTTATCTGCAGGGAAAGACCCAGTCAGGATTCCGCCTGCAGGACTTCACCAGAAGTAAAGAAGTTTTTCAGCATATTATTGCCAACGGTTTTCCTTCCCTGACCAGACAGGGCCTGAATAGTATTTCTACGATGGTGCTGAATTCTACAGCTGCGATCTATGGCGATCCGGCAGTTGCTGCAATTTCCATTGTCACCAGAGTCATCAATTTCCTTTTCTGCATTGCCATCGGCATCGGCCAGGGTTTTCAGCCGGTTTCTGCTTTCAACTTCGGGGCCGGGATTTACAGCAGAGTGAGAAAAGGATTCTTCTTTGCTTTGAAGACCGGTACGATCATTATGGCAGTTCTGAGTGTGCTGTGCTATTTCAATTCGGTAGCTGTCGTTCAGTTCTTCCGGAATGATGCAGAAGTTATCGTCATTGGGGAAGCTGCCCTCCGGTGGCAGTGTATATCTTTGTTACTGATGCCGGTAACGATGTACGGCAACATGTTGTTTCAGAGCATCGGATACAGCAAAGCTGCGACTTTTCTTGCGTCTTTGCGGAGCGGGCTTATCCTGATTCCGTGTGTAGTTTTATTGAATCTGATCTTTGGGCTGAAGGGATTGGAAACTGCCCAGGCAGTGAGCGAAATTCTTTCCGCTTTGATCACGGCTCCTTTCCTTGTCCATTTCTTTGCGGTTCTGCCGGAAGATCAGAAGGGACAATAAGCTGATCTGCTGAATGTTGAAAAGAATATGAAAACGAAAAAAAGAAGAAGACTGAAATAATCTTTTATTGCTTTTCTGGTTCTGGTATCTGCTGCCGGCGTGAGTGTATTTCTTTACATGCACGCAAAAACAGCAGAAGAAGAAAGAAAAGAGGCATATCAATCTCTGAATGCAGAAGTAAAGATGGAAGACAGAGTCATTGAATACAATGCAGATAAGACCATTCAGGTCAGTGACCTGATTCAGGTTTCCTATCAGGATGGAAGTGCAGATGTCAGCGTGAGTGCAGATCCACAAGTGCTTTCTTTTGCAGAGATGCAGGACAAGGAAGAAGAGTATCCGGTGAATGTGACCTTGTCAGTTCCCTATAAGAAAGAGACACTTGAAAAGACGATTCCGCTGACGATCAGGCTGGAAGATACAGCTGCACCGGTGATTACACTGAAGGAAGAAGAAGTTTCTGTTTATGCCGGTGATGATTATGATCCGCTTTCTCATGTTCAGAGCGTCAGGGATCCGGTTGACGGAGATCTTCCTTATCAGGCGGAAGGCGGCAGGGGAACGTATACAATCAATACGGATCTGGATCTGAACAAACCGGGAGACTATACGGTTGAGATTCTTGCGGCAGATAAGCACGGCAATGAGACCAGTTCTTCGTTCACGGTTGCTGTGAAGGAAAAGCCGGCCGTACAGCAGAAGACAGACGGTTCTTACACGATAAAAGTCAATCGGGCTGCAAATACGGTAACAATCTATGATCAGGATGGTTCACCCGTGAAGGCAATGGTCTGCTCTACCGGCACAGCGACACCGCTTGGAACATATCACACTTTGGTAAAGTACAGGTGGCGTCTTTTATACGGCGGTGTTTATGGGCAGTATGCAACCAGAATTGTTGATAGTATTCTTTTCCATTCGGTGCCATATAAAGCAGAAGATGTCAACACCCTGGAAGGGGAAGAATTCAACAAACTGGGTACGGCTGCTTCTTTGGGATGCGTCCGTCTGCAGGTGAAAGACGCAAAGTGGATATATGATCATTGTCCGATTGGTACAACCGTTACTTTCTATGATGATGCCTCTGATCCCGGCCCTTTGGGAAAGCCGGCTGCACCGCAGATTGATCCTGCTTCAGGTTGTGATCCAACCGATGCTGCCTGCTAGTCAGATATCATACATGCATGAAAAATGCGGAGCTGGTGAGCTTCGCATTTTGTTTGTCATATTGTTTTGTTCAGAAACCAAAGAACTGCAGAACCAGGCCGATGACAAAGCCGCTGAACCAGGTCATGAATAAGATTCTGAAGTTATCACTCAACTTCGGATTGACTCTGAAGAGAACCATCATGCCGGTGCCTGCATTGACCAGTAAGCCTGCACAGACTGCCGCAAAAGGAATGACGCCTTCCAGATACATGGTTGTTAAAAGAATACTGGAAGCGCAGCTTGGAATGATGCCGACCAGGGTGCCGGCCAATACAGACTGGTGCGGATGATTGGCTACAAAGGCTCTTAGTGTATCCTGACCGATGAAGGCAACCAGACCATTGAAAACAATCGTGATGATCAGCAGCCAGACGGCAACTTCTGCAGTATGAAGAAAAGCAGAATAGAAAATCCCGTGGGAATGGTCATCGTGTTCGCGCCGGCAGAATTCATCGACATCGATGGTTCTGTGGCGGGAAACAATATCAATCAGATAACCTGCAATCAGTCCCGAGATCAGCTTGACCAGTAAGATCGGCCATACCTTATCCCATGGTGCCTGTTCAGAAATCATGATGGACAGCATTTCATCACTGGAAGAAAGATAGACGGCAATTAAGGTGCCGGCAGAAATAACGCCGGTTGCATATAGAGAAGAAGCAGCACCGGCAAAGCCGCAGCTTGGCAGCATGCCGAATAAGGTTCCTGCCAATGGATTGATTCTTCTGTGTTTTTCAAGGAAGCGTTCCATCTTATGGCCGGCCTGCTGTTCCATATATTCCAGAAACAGGTAGATCACAAACAGGAAAGGGACAATCTTCACCACATCAATCAGGGAATCAAGGAGTATGTCAATTACCATGTAAGTTTTCCTTCCAGACCATCTGTGTATGTGACTTCAAAGTCCCCGGATGTGTGAAGGTTTTTGTCTTCCACTTTGCCCGGATCCATAACCCAGATTGCATCTGCTTTATTGCCGGTTTCCTTTGTGTAAGTTTCCAGAACTTTCTTTCCTTCTTCAATGGAAAGGGTGAAGAGAGTTGTGGACAGACAGTCAGCTGCGCCGGAATCAGGCGTAACAATGGTCACAGAGTGATATTTGTCAGCCGGATAGAGGGTGGAAGGATCGACAATATGAGGATAGTTCTTTCCGTCTTCACCGACATAGTAGCGTTCATAGTCGCCGGAAGTGACGATGGAATAGGAATTGTCGACATCAATGACGACAACGGATTTGCCGGATCCTTCCGGGTCAGCTACCCCGATTTTCCATGTCTTGCCGTCAATTTTGCCGCCTAATAGACGGATGTTTCTGCCGACATTGACATAGCCGCCGGAAATACCCATAGCTTCCATGTCCTTTGCGACCTGTTCAGCAGCGTAGCCTTTGGCAATGCCGCCGACATCGATGGAGACATCAGGATCGGTGATATAGACAGTGGAGTTTGCTTCATCAATCTGAATCTTGTCCCAGCCTTTGTGAGGAGCTGCTGCTTCCAGTTCTTCTTTTGTCGGAACCGGCGCACCAACTGTTTCGTTGTTATTGGCCTGCTGTTCATTGATCTTGATGCCGGCTTCCCGGTAATTGTGCCATACATTGAGCAAAGCACCCATGGTGATATCAAATTCACCGCCGGAGAGTTCATAGAACTTCTTTGCTTCCTTGAGCATGTCGATGATCTTCTGGTCTACTTTGACCGGCTGTTTGCCGGCGTTGTCATTGATGGTCTTGAGGTTGTTGATGCCTTCATAGTCGTTATAGATATCGAAGAGATTGTTGTATTCCGTGAGTTCATCAAGAGATTTGTTGTAGTGATCAGCACTTTCATCTGTTTCCGGTGCTTCCTGATAAGCATAGGTTGTATCGAAGATATCAGAATTGATATTCATGTTCTGATAGACAGAATTGCTGTCTGTTTTACTGGAAGAGGAAGTCTTCTGACTGGTACAGCCGCATAAGAGGACAGCTGCCAGAGCAATTTTTGTCAGGAATCGTTTTTTCATGTGGTTCTCCTTTCACTTTATATAAAAGAAGGATAGGTTTTCTTTTCTTCTTTATTCTGTGCAACGTCTTGGATTGTAGCACAGTTTTGTAAAAGGACCTAACAATTGTCCCTTTGATCAATTGTTTAAGGATAAAATCAAGCCTTTGTAAATAATGCAGCAGGGTCTTTTCAATTGTTGAAAACTCATGTTAAAAAATGTGAAATGATGGTATAATTTGCCATGATTTGATTGGAGGAGACTATATGTCATTTTTACAAGGACCGATGCATAGACACCTTGATGGACATAAGGATCTGACAATGAACACAGAAGTTCTGAAGTCGATTGATCCTGATTTCGTCTGGGTACCGCTTGTTAACGGCAATGCACCATGTACACCATGTGTGAAAGTCGGCGACAAGGTCAAGGTCGGTACAAAGATCGCAGAAAGAAACGATCATTTCTATCTGCCTCTGTTCTCGCCTGTTTCAGGTACTGTAACAGCGGTTGAAAAGTTCATGACTTCAGGCATGACACAAGCTGATCATCTGAAGATTGAAAATGATCATCAGGGTACAAAGGAACGTGCTTTTGCTGAATTCGATTATGAAAAGGCAAGCTGGGAAGAGCTTCTGGATTTCGTCAAGAATGCAGGCATGCTCGGACTGGGCGGCGCAGGGTTCCCGTCTTACGTAAAGTATCTCAAGCCTGAAAACGTCAAGTTATTTATTGTTAATGCAGTTGAGTGTGAACCATATCTGACAGCTGATTATAAGAACATTGAAGCTAACCTGGATCTTCTCAAGACAGGCACGCTGGCATTCTTCAAGCTTTCCAAGGCTGAGAAGGGCTGCATTGCCATCAAGGAAGACAAGAAAGTTCAGATCGAACAGCTGAAGAAGACTTTCGCCGGTACACCGATCGAAGTGAGAGTTGTTCCGAATCTCTACCCGATGGGCTGGGAAAGAACGCTGGTCTACACATTGACAGGCCGCAGATATGACAAGCTGCCGATTCAGGCAGGCTGCATTCTCAACAATGCTTCTACAGCAATTGCGCTGGGCAATGCGATTGTCAACGGCATGCCGATTACCCACAAGTATGTCACTGTTTCCGGTGATGCTCTGAAGAAGCCGCAGAATGTTCTGGTACCGGTTGGTACAAAGGCTCATGAGATCATTGAAGCAGCCGGCGGCTACAAGGATGGCGTCGATGATGTTCTGCTGATTGCCGGCGGTCCTATGATGGGTCGTACAATCCCGAATGATCAGTTCGTCATTGCTCCGCAGAACAATGGTCTGACAGTTCTTGTTCATAAGAAGAAGGAAGAGGTTCCTTGTCTGAGATGCGGCAAGTGTACAGAATACTGCCCGGCTGGTCTGGAACCGGTTGTCATTGCAGGTGCTGCCAAGCAGTTCGATGAACCAGGTCTTGAAAAGCTGAGTGTTATGGACTGCATCGAGTGCGGCATGTGCACATATGTATGTCCTTCCAAAATTGATGTTACTGAAAACGTCAGACGCGGCAAGAGACAGGTTATGGCAAAGATGGCCAGGGATCGTGCTGCAGCTGCTGCCAAGGGAGGTAAGAAGTAATGAAATTCAGTTTTAATCCGTCCCCGAACTATCGCACTGAACAGAGCACATCCGGCATCATGGCTGATCTGACAGCCTGCCTGTTAGCTGTTCTTCTGTTTGCAATTGTCTGGTATGGTGTTTCCTATGGTGCTGCATATGCGCTGAGAGTTGCCCTGATGGCAGTCTTTGCAGTGTGTGCTGCTGAAGTTACAGAAATTCTGTGGTTCAAGGCTACCGGCAAGGATTGGAAGGAAATCTTCCATTCCTATGCATGGGTTACAGCTTTGATCCTGGTTCTCATCACCCGTCTTTCCGTCAGCTATTTCGCAGTCATTGTTGCAACTGTTGTTGCAATTGTCTTCGGTAAGCTGGTATTCGGCGGCTTTGGCCAGAATATCTTCAACCCGGCTGCATTTGGCGAAGCATTGATTATGAATTCCTTCGGTGCAAGCACGGCAGCTGATATCGTTACAGGTGCTACACCGGTAACTGCCGCTTCTGCACAGGGCTGGATCATGGATTCTTCCGCAATGGGTACATTCGTTTCCCAGTTCGGCGGTCTCGGCCAGATGCTGTTAGGCAATTATCCGTCTGTAATCGGCGGTTCCTGTGCATTGCTGCTGATCCTGTGCTTCGCATTCCTTGTCTGGAGAGGAGATATTGACTGGCACTTAAGCGTTACTTATGTTGTCTGTGTCTTTGTTCTTTCTCTGATTGTAGGTCTGATGAAGGGTGCAGGTTTCACGTATGCATTGTTCAACGTCCTGGCCGGTGGTGTTTTGTTCGGAGCAGTCTTCATGATGACGGATCCGGTTACAACACCTGTTACAATTCCGGGTCGTGTCGTATTTGCGGTCGGTGCTGCTGCATTGACATTGATGATCCGCTGGAGAGCAAATCTTCCGGACGGCGTTCTCTTCTCTATTCTGCTGATGAACATGCTGACACCGGCAATTGACAAGGTGTTCAGCGGCAACCAGATCAAGGATGCCGGCAAGTTTGCAAAGCGTGTCTGCATCATCACTGTGATCTGTGCTGCTCTGGTTCTGTTAGTCGGAGGTCTGCTGAAGCATAAGGATGCTTCTGCTTCCGGTACTGCGGCAGTTGTTACAGAAACAGTTGACGACGGAAACGTCGAAGTGATGTAAGGAGGAAATGTGAATATGGATAAGAATTCTAGTGCATATAAGGCAGTCCTCCTGTCAGTTGTCTGCGCAGTTGCAGGTCTTCTGTTGTCTTCCGTCAACAAGATTACAAAGCCGATTATTGATGCCAACTCATTAAAGGCTGTTCAGGGTACATTGGAAGAATTCTTCCCGGATGGTGAATTCGAAGATGTTACTTCCAAGTACAAGACAGATGAATATGACAAGGTCGAAGGTATTTATGAAGCCAAGGGCGAAGGTTATGTCTTCACATTGACAGGCCAGGGTTATTCTTCTGACGGCTTCAAGTTTGCGATCGCTTTCGATAACGACGGCAAGATCGTAGGTTACAAGGGTCTTGAGTCCAACGAAACACAGGGCAAGGGTTCCAAGGCTTTCGATGATGATTACGCTGATCAGGTCAAGCAGCTGACTTCTACAGATGCTATGCCTCTGATCTCTGGTGCAACAATTACAACTACAGCTGTCGGTGAGTCTGTCACCCAGGCTGAAGAGATTTTCAACAACATCCAGGGTATTTCCTTCGATGCTGATGCCGCCAAGCCGGCTGCTCCGGAAGCAGCCAAGGCTGAAGTTCTCGGCCAGGCTGATTTCTCTTCCCGTAAGGCAAGTTGTGAAGACAAGGGTGATGGTGTTTATGCATGCAAGGCTGCAGGCTTTGCCAGCGATCTGCAGGCAACCATTACTGTCAAGGACGGCAAGGTTGATTCCATCACAGATGTCTCCGGTTCTGAAAACGGCGACGGTGTCGGTGATGATTTCTTCAGCGGCCGTACTGATTCCTACAAGGGCAAGACACTGGATGATGAGATGGATCTTGAATCCGGTGCTACAAATACTTCCCAGGGCGTAGCTGCTATGGTACAGGCTGCTCTGAAGGCTGCAAGCGGTGAATCTGCTGCTCCGGCTGCTTCTGCAGCTGCCGGCAACACACTTGGTACAGAAGATTATTCTTCTGCCAAGGCTGAAGCCAAGGACAACGGCGACGGTACATTCGCATGCACAGCCCAGGGTTTCTCCGGCAAGCTCACAGCTACGATCACTGTCAAGGACGGCAAGATTGTTTCGATCACAGATCTCGATGGTGCTGATGACGGCGACGGTGTCGGTGATGACTACTTCAAGGACGGCGGTCTGAAGGATTTCGAAGGGGCAACTCTGGATTCTTCTATTGACGGTCTCTCTGGTGCTACATACACTTCCAACGCTGTCAAGGGCATGGCTGCTGCCGCTTTGAAGGCTGCCAAGTAAGGAGGTCACAATATGGAAGAAAAGAGAAGTTTCATTTCCAGACTGATTACAGATAATCCTGTCTTTGGTCTGTATCTTGGTATCTGTTCTACATTGGCACTTTCCACCTCAATCAATAACGCATTGGGCATGGGCCTTTCCGTTGTTGCAGTTCTGGTATTATCCAACGTCGTTGTTTCCCTGGTAGCCAAGATTACACCGGATGATATTCATATCCCGGTTTATATCGTTGTTATTGCTACATTGGTTACAATTCTGCAGATGTTCCTGAACGCTTATGCGCCGGATCTGTATACTGCATTGGGTGCATTCCTTTCCCTGATCGTTGTCAACTGCATTATCCTGGGTCGTGCTGAAGCTTATGCATGTTCTCATAATGTTGTTGATTCCGCCAAGGATGGTCTGATGATGGGTCTTGCTTATACTTGTTCCCTGCTGGCTATGTCCCTGATCAGAGAAATCCTGGGTACAGGTGTTCTTGAATTGACAAATCCATTTGCCGGTTCCGCTGTCATCTTCTCTATAAGATTGATTCCGCAGGCATATACAATTCCGTTTATGACGGAACAGACAGGTTCCTTCTTCACATTTGCATGTCTGGCTGCTGCTGTTGCTGCTTATAAGGCAGGCCTTGAAAAGAAGGACTCCAAGAAGGAGGCTAAGTAAGTATGAATTTATTTGCGCTGTTTATCAGTGCAATGCTGATCAACAACATTGTCCTGACTAAGTTCCTGGGTATGTGTCCGTTCATGGGCGTATCCACTCATCTGGATTCCGCTCTCGGCATGGGCCTGGCTGTTATCTTCGTTATCTTCGGTGCATCTGTTCTTTCATGGGCACTGTATCATTTCATTCTGGTACCGCTGCAGCTCGAATACATGGAACTGATCACCTTCATTCTGCTGATTGCTGCCTTCGTTCAGTTCGTTGAATTGTTCCTGAAGAAGTATTCTCCAGGTCTGTACAAGCAGTTAGGTATCTATCTGCCTCTGATCACAACAAACTGCACAGTTCTTTACGTAGCACAGGATAACATCACACAGAACTACAATCTTCTGCAGACAATGGTTAACTCCGTTGCTACACCTGCCGGTTTCATGCTGATGCTGGTCATCTTCGCTACAATTCGTGAAAGACTGAATGGCAATGACCTGCCGAAGCCGTTCAAGGGCAACCCGATTGCTTTTGTCTGTGCTGGTATTATGGCAATTGCATTCTCTGCTCTTGCAGGTCTGGTTTAAGATGAAGGCTGTTATCGCAATCCTGATCGCAGTCGCACTTCTCGGGCTGAATGCCTGGCTGTTTGCCGCAAATAAAAAGACACCGGTACCGGAAGGCTGTGAGAATCTGACACCTAATTGCGGGTCCTGCGGTATCACCGATTGCGGATCAAGAATCAAACCATATCAGAAAGAGGAGAAATAACATGGAAATCTTAAAGTGTTTTGTTCTGATGCTGGTCCTTGGTGCTGTTCTCGGTGCCGTTCTGGGCTTTGCATCCAAGAAGTTCTACGTTAAGGAAGATACAAGAGTTGCTGATGTTCTCGCTATGCTGCCTGGCTATAACTGCGGCGGCTGCGGAAACCCTGGCTGCGCCGGCATGGCTGAAAAGCTTGTTTCCGGTGAATGCAATATTGATCAGTGCAAGCCGTCCAAGGCAGATGCCAAGGAAGCTATCAGAAAGTATCTTGCTGAACACGCTGAAGCATAATGTGTATAAGATCCTGTCATTGCGGCAGGGTCTTTTTTCATCACAATTGTAAATTCAATTCAAATTCATCCCTCTGCCATCTTCCTTTCACAAAAATCAGATATAAAATGTGCGTATAAGGAGGTGTGACATATGAAACGATGCGAAGTGGAACGCTTTGTCGGCAGAAATGTATTGATTTATGCCGGCGACCACGAGATCTACAAAGGCAGATTCACCAGGATGAAGGATGAGAACGGCAAGACAATCATGGTAGTAACTTGCAGGGATCAGGATCGTTTCCTGCCGCTGCAGAATGTTTACTACCTCATCGAAAATCCATTGAATTGAAAAATGTCCGGAGTATTTCCGGACTTTTTCTTTTCGGCGTGAACAATACAGCAGGAGGATAGATATGAAGAAGATCATTTCCAAAGTATTGTTCCTGGCTGGCTGCGTATGTATTCTGCTTTTTCTGTTTTTCTTTCTGGTAGGTGCAGAAGTAAAGCAGAAGATGAATCTGGCAACAACGTATGTAGCTGCCCATGATATACCTCCTCGTACGGAAATCAAAGAAGAGGATCTGGTTGAAATCCAGGTGCCTTCTGCATATCTGCTGGATAATACATACAACAAGCCGGAAGATATGATCGGGAAATATACAGAAATTCAGGGGATGATACCAGCCGGCTCTTTGTTTTACAAGCATATGCTGTATGATGCTTCTTCTCTGCCGGATAATCCTGTCCTGCAGTTGAAAAAGGGACAGACAATTTATGCCTTGAACGGGGACAGTACGGCGCTGAGTTCATTAACGGCAGGGGAAAGAGCAGATGTCTATATCGAAATTGAAAGAAACGGCGATGTTCCTTTGACCGGATGTTTATTGGAAAATGTAAGAATAGCTGCGTTGAAAGACAGGCAGGGCCTGGATCTTTCCAGAAAAGAAAGCGACAAAGTACCAGGAGAGGCAGATCTGGCCGTAAACAGGGAAGATCTGGCTTTGCTCACCTTGGGAGAGTCCGTTGGAAAGCTGCGTTTGTTTGCGGCATCCTCACCCTATGACACAAGCAAAGAAGCCCAGCTGAAAACAGATTCGCCGGCTGTCCGTTATCTGCAGCAATTGCAGAAAAATGATCAGGAAAACAAAGAATAAGCACAAATAATGGATAAGAAGGTACAAAAAAAATCAGCTTTTGCAAGCTGATCTGCATGGGGCGATTAGTGGGACTCGAACCCACGAGTGCTGGAGCCACAATCCAGTGTGTTAACCAACTTCACCATAACCGCCAGGTGCCTAAGTATAGTAACCCAGTCATCCTGGAAATGCAAGTACTTTTTTTATCCCGATGCCTGAGAAAATCGGGGGTATAATGAGTGGCATGGACAAGACCATTGAGATCAGCACGGCAGGCAGAGACCGCCTGGTTCAGATTGAATACAAACGTAACCGGAATATGTACCTGCGGGTGAATGATGACGGCAGTCTTCATATTACCTGTCCCTGGCGTACTTCAGAAGAAAGCATCATTTCTTTCATACAGTCGAAAAGCAGGTGGATTGCCCGCTGCGACAGGTCCAATGAGAGACAAAGCATCGGTACAAGAACCGGCTCGGACACAAAGACAGCTGCCTGGCTTGGCGAAAATTACAAGGTGGAGGTTGTTCCTTTTCATCTGGATCGGATCAGCGTGGATGAAGAGCACAGGATTATCCGCTATTCCCTGGCGCATGATACAGAAGAAGTCAGAAATGCTTTGTTCTATAAAGCAGCCGGAAAGAAACTGGCTGGTCTGATTGCGCAGGAAAGGGGACAATGGGACCGGGAAATCTGCATGGCGAATGGAAAGAAGCTGCCTTCCATATCTTTGCGGTATATGACTTCCCGCTGGGGTTCCTGTACGCCGGGGCGTTCTACGATCCGCATTTCTCTGCGGCTGATTCATTATCCTCTGGGCTGCCTGCAGTATGTTCTGCTGCATGAATATACGCATATTCTGGTTCCCAATCATTCTTCCGCATTTTATGATGTAGTAGAGCGCTTTATGCCTGAGTGGAAGTCGTATAACAGGCTTCTGAAATAGGAGAACACATTTATGGAAGAGACAATCTGGACATTTGGAAATACATTCTTCAAAAACGGCTTTATTGCCTTTGCAATATATACACTTGTTGTTCTGCTGATTACGCATATACTGGTAAAGCTTTCTTATCACGGTTTGAAAAAGTCAGTTGAAAAGAAACATGCCAGTGCTGTATCCATGCAGTATCTCAACCGGATCATCAGGACAATTCTTTATGTGATTGCCTTCATGAATATTATTTCCTGGATTATTCCGTTAGACAGCGTCGGCAGGACATTATTAGGAGCTACTTCGGTTGCTTCAGTAGTTTTAGGTCTTGCGGCCCAGGAAACATTCGGTAATTTTATTGCCGGCTTCTTCATGTCCTTGTCGGAACCATTTGAAGTAGGAGACTTTATCGTTCTTAAAGACAAGGGAATTTCCGGTACGGTCAGGAAGATTACTTTCCGTCATACAGTTCTGGAAACTTTTGAAAATACACAGCTTGTTATTCCGAATTCCGTCATGAACAGCGCTGTCATTGATAATCGCCGCAGGAATGAAAAGGGATATGTATGCATGCTCAGTGTTCCGGTTGCCTATGAAAGCGACATTGAAAAAGTGCGCAGCGTTATTAACAAAGTTTTATCTGAAACAGAAGGAGTTATAGATGTCAGAAGCCAGGCACAGAAAAAAGCCGGTAATCCTTTTGTCAATGTGAGAGTAGAGAATTTCCTGGATTCTGGTGTTGAAATGAAGTTTCCTGTTGCGTGTGCGGATTATATTTCTTCCTTTGCCGTGTGTTCTTCTGTAAGATCTTCGCTTCTGGAAGAATTCGCAAAAGAAAATATCGAGATTCCTTATAACAAAGTCCAGATTCTGCAATGATTATGACGAAAGGAAAAGAGATAATATTCTTCAGTATTTCCATTCTGCTGATCATCGCAGCAGGCTATCTGGGAGTTGAAAGAAACATTTCTGACAGCGGCATCGTCATCGCCGGCAGGCCTGTTCAGGACAATGGTGACATTATTACCATGGAGATTTCTTCCACAAGACCTTATCAGACAATTGATGCCGTGACATATGAAATCAAAGATGACGATGAAGTGATTGTCCATATCAGCCAGAGTTTCTGCAAAAGAGGCATGAGTCAGAGCCAGACATTGCAGCTGCTGGTAATGAGTCAGAACAAAGTTACGTTTATGTGCGGGAATACTGTATTGAAACCATATTTTCAAAGGCAGTACCGGATCTGGAAAGCAGTAAATTGAAAGCGTTTACAAGCCGGAGGCAGAATACCGATGCATTTCTGCCTTTTTTCATGGAAACTCTATTGAATGAAAACAGAAATCTGCTATAGTGAAATTACGAAGCAAAGCATCCTGCTTGAAAGAACTGGTGATAATCATGGCAAACAGAAATGGTCTTTTTACTGTACGCACAAGCGGCCCTGCGGAAGGGGTTGAAGTTCTTTTCGGCGGGGTATGCAGGAATTTATATGGGATTTAAGCGGGCGCATGCGTACGCTTTTTTATTCTATTAACTCAGTCATATTAAAGGAGGAAAAAATTATGGATCAGGTTAATCAGGAATTCTTCGATGCTGCAGCTGCCGGTGATTTCGGCAAGCTGTGTGCACAGGTCGCCAAGGGTGCTGATGTCAACATCGCCAATGGTGACGGCCGTACCGCATTAATGAGAAGTGCCAAGCGCGGCTACACGGAAATCGTTCGTTACCTGCTGGATAACGGCGCTGACACAAGAGCACGTGACAATAATAATAAAACTGCTCTGATGGGTGCTGCCAAAAACGGACACACCGAAATCTGCCGGATGATTCTGCATGCAGGTGCCAATATCAATGCTCGTGATAATAAGGGCAGAAATTCTCTGATGAGAGCTTCATTGCTTGGCCAGGAAGAAACTGTAGAGTATCTGATTTCCAAAGGTGCAGATGTCAATGCCCGTGATGAAAGCGGGCGTACGGCTCTGATGGAAGCTGTGATCGGCTATAAGAGTGAAATCATTGATATGCTGCTGAAGGCAGGTGCAGATGTCAATGCCCAGGATAATAAGGGATGCACAGCTTTGATGAGAGCTGCATACAGCGGTGTTCCGGAACTGGTCAACCAGCTGTTAGCACATGGTGCAGATAAGAATCTGAAGGACTATGCTGGCAACCTTGCTATTCATTATGTCAGAAAGGAGTGCTTTGAAGATCTCAAGCCGGTCTTGAAATAAAAACAGGAAAGAGGATTTACTATGAAAGACTATCTTGCTAATGCTGTCAGAAATGTTGTCGTGCTTGGTCATTCCGGATCCGGAAAGAGTTCTCTGATCGAAGCATGTCTTTACTATACAAAGAATATTGATAAGTTCGGCCGTAACGGCGACGGAACAACTTCAGTTGATTTTGATGCAGAAGAAGGAAAGAGAGGTACTTCCTGTTTCTGCCACCTGGCACCGGTAGAGTGGAAGGATTGCAAGATCAACTTCATTGATACGCCTGGTTATATGGACTATGGCGGGGAAGAGGCAACAGGTCTTGCCGTCGGGGATAATGCCCTGATCGTTGTTTCCGCAAAAGACGGTGTTGAAGCAGGGACGGAAAGAGCCTGGAAGAATGCCATTAAGAAGCAGAAGATGCCGACTTTGTTCTTCATCAACAAGCTTGATGATGAAAATGCCGACTTCTCAGCTACCGTTGATGCGCTGCGTGAAAAGTTCGGGAAGAGCGTCTTCCTGTTTGAATTGCCGATCATTGACGGCCGTAAGGTTGTAGGTTCTGTCAATATCCTGCGTCACAAAGCCTGGTATTATGACAAACCGGGTGAAGCTTGTGAAGTACCGGAAGCTATCAGACCGAAGGTTGATGAGTATTATAACGAAATTGCAGAAGCCATCGCGATGACGGATGATGATCTGCTGGAGAAGTATTCCTCCGGCGAGCCGTTTGATGAACATGAAATTGCCAAGGGATTGAGAATCGGCGTACGTTCCGGTGATATTCATCCTGTTTATTGCGGATCAGCTGTCAGCCAGACCGGTATTGAAAGATTGCTGGATCTGATTACGGAATATCTGCCTTCTTATGCAGAAAAGGGCAGAGTCAAGGCCCTCAACGCAAAGAATGAAGCAATTGACATGGAGACAAATGAAGAAGAAGCTCTTAGTGCTTTCGTCTTCAAGACAATCATTGATCCGTTTGTCGGCAAGGTTTCCTATCTTAAAGTTATGAGCGGTGTTCTGAACACGGATTCTCAGGTGTATAACTCAAAGAAGGACTTTACTGAAAAGATTTCCCAGGTCTATGTCATCAGGGGCAAATATCAGATCGGTGTCGGCAAGTTGTTCACTGGTGATATCGGTGCTGTTGTCAAACTGCAGAGTACAGAAACCAATGATACTTTGTGCACCCGTTCCCGTGTTGTTCATTATCCGGCAATTGAATATCCGAAGCCGATGCTCGGCTACGCTGTCAAGCCGAAGACCAAAGCAGATGAAGACAAGATGTCCGTCGGCATCCGCAATCTTTCCCAGGAAGACGGCACGATCCGTTTCGTCAATAATGATGAAACCCATGAGCAGGTTCTCTACGGCATGGGCGACCAGCACATTGATCTTGTTCTGAGCAAGCTCAAGTCCAAGTACAAGGTTGATGTTGATACGGCAGTTCCAACTGTTCAGTATAGAGAAACCATCCGCGGCAAGGCAGAAGCCCAGGGCCGTTACAAGAAGCAGAACGGCGGGGCTGGTCAGTATGGCGATGTATGGGTCAGATTTGAACCAAGCGGCAATCCGGATGGTGAAATGGAATTTGCTGAAGAAGTATTCGGCGGCGCAGTGCCGAAGCAGTTCTTCCCGCCGACAGAACAGGGATTGCGTGACTGCATGCAGCATGGTCCGTTAGCAGGATTCAAGGTTGTCGGTGTCAAGGCAACGTTGTTTGACGGTTCCTATCATCCGGTTGATTCCAAGGAAGTTGCCTTCAAGGAAGCCGCAAGATTAGCTTACAATGCCGCTATGCCGAAGGCAGATCCGGTTTTGCTGGAACCGATTGATCTGTTAACTGTAACTGCACCTGATGAATACACCGGTGCGATCATGGGTGACTTCTCCAAGCGCAGGGGCATTATTCTGGATATGAGCCTGAATGATGATGGTGATCAGGTCATTGAAGCTGAAGTTCCGGCTGCAGAAGTACTGACATACCAGAATGAACTCAGAGCTATGACCCAGGGCAGAGGCTGGTACACGGCTGAGTTTGAAAAATACCAGGCTGCACCGAAGGAAGTGGCTGAAAAAGTCATTGAACAGACAAAGCAGAAAGCCGCAAAATAAATATGAACCAGAAACTGCAGGACGTGTCGTTCTGCAGTTTTTATATTGAAAATTGAGACAGCCTATAGTAAAATACTCAAGCACACGAATCTGCTCCCGTGGCGGAACTGGTAGACGCAGTAGACTCAAAATCTGCCGGTAGTGATACCGTGCCGGTTCGAATCCGGCCGGGAGCACCATGTATAAGGTCCTTCGGGATCTTTTCTTTTTTGGGTCCAGTGGACATGTTTCTGCCTGCGGAAGCATATAATTATTGATAAAATGCAGTTTTCATTTACGTTTTTGACATTCTGTATAGTGCGGCTTTATGGACATAATGTTGTTTTAAGTGGTAAAGTAACCATGTTCAAAAATGAAACAGTTTTTTTATAGATTGTTTTGAGGAGGAGTTTTATGGCAGGAGCTATTGAAAATTTGACACACGCTGCTGAACGCAAGGCTGTTGAAGTTGTTGCGGATCAGCTGATCAAGTCCCTGAAGACAAAAGGTGATTATAACGAACGTACAGAAACGTATCTGAAGATCGTTGACATGGCTGAAAAGTTTTATCCGGAAGCTCATGACAAGATTGAAGGCGTCAGAAAGTATGTATCCGATCCTAACCACAGATGGATGCGCATGATCAACCACATCATTGATGATGCTGATCCTCATTATGCAAAGATGATGCTGCTGGATCTGGGTTATGAATCCTTCTTCAGAGGCACAAAGACAATTCGTGAAAACCGCAAGAAGTACAATTGCAACATTCCTTGGCTGATTCTGTTTGATCCGACTTCTGCCTGCAATATGCATTGCGTAGGCTGCTGGTCCGGTACATATGGTCACAAGTCTTCTCTGACATATGAAGAGATGGACAAGATCGTTACTGAAGGCAAGGCACTGGGTGCTCACCTGTATATGCTGACAGGCGGCGAACCAATGGTCAGAAAGAATGATGTTCTGCGTCTTTGTGAAGAACACCAGGATTGCTTCTTCGTTGCATATTCCAACTCTACATTGATTGATGAAGAGCTCTGTGAAAAGATTCAGAAGCTCGGCAACCTGTCCTTCATGCTTTCCATTGAAGGTACACCGGATACAAACGATGCCCGTCGTGGTGAAGGCCACTATGCAGCTGTCATGAAGGCTATGGACCTCCTGAAGGCTCATGGTATTATCTTCGGTACATCCATCTGCTATACAAAGGCAAATGTTGAAGCAGTTACATCTGATGACTTCTTCAAGCTGTTAACAGAAAAGGGCGCTCATTATGGATTCTACTTCCATCTGATGCCGGTCGGAAACAACGCAGTTCCTGAACTGATGCCGACACCTGAACAGAGAGAATACATGATCAACCGCATCCGTTCCATCCGTACAGAAGAATCCGATATTGAATTCTTCCCGATGGACTTCCAGAACGACGGCGAATTCGTCGGCGGCTGCATTGCCGGTGGTCGTAACTACTTCCACATCAACTCTAACGGCGATGCTGAACCGTGTGTATTCATCCACTTCTCCAATACAAATATCCGTGACAACACAATTCTGGAAATGCTCCAGTCTCCGCTGTTCATGGCATATCATGAAGGCCAGCCGTTTAACCGCAACCACCTGAGACCATGCCCGATGCTTGAAAATCCGTCTCTGCTGGTACAGATGGTTCATGAAACAGGTGCTCATCAGACAAATGAAGAGTCTCCTGAAGAAGTTGAACACCTCTGTGCAAAGACAGTTGAATATGCAAAGACATGGAAGCCGGTCGCTGATCGTATCTGGTCTGAAGAAACACATAAGAGACCTTCTTATGAAAACTTCACAGCTGAAAAGCGTCAGCATCCGGAACTCGCTGCCTTCGAACACGCAGACGGCACAAACCACATCGATACAAGCATCGATGCTCCGGAACAGAGAAACAACATCGAAGAGTAATCTGTTAGAAGAACATGCAGGAACTAAAAACCTGCATGTTTTTTTAATTCCCTCTTTTTATCTTTTTCCTTTTTTCCTCTCGGCAATTTTTAGACTTTCCCTGTACGCCTGTGAATAAGTAAGCAGAGGGACATAGATCCCTATGGAGGAAAATCATATGTTTGACAAAAATGCAGCAGAACTGGTCGGTACGATTGCCGAAGAACCGAAATTCAAGAAGACGGAAAATACCGGCCGTTCCAAGATTGACTTTGCCCTGAAGATTCACCGTACCCCGAATACTTTTGATCGTATTTATGTAACTGCCTGGGAAGAAATTGCGGATGAAATTCATGATCACTATCACAAGGATGACCGTATCGGCGTACAGGGCCGCATTCGTATTTCTTCCTATCATGAAGGAGAAGGAACCCGTTTTTTCACCCGTGTCGTTGCTGAGAAAGTCTATACGCCTGATCAGGAAGAAAAGACGGAAGACTTCGGTGTCATCCACTTTGAGGCAGACAACCGGCCTGCCGCCGTAAAATGAGATCCTTTCTGATCCCTCTGACAGCAGCCCTTGTGTGTTCCTTTCTGCTGGTGCCCTGTAAGGCAGAAGGCAAAGCAGATCAGGTAATTCTCGTGACGGACGAAAACAAACAACCTTTAGCCGGGGTAAAACTGGAAGCTTACCAGGACATGGAGGGAAAGAAACCTCTCATGGATGAAAATGACCAGCCTCTCATCATTACCAGCAATGAAGAAGGCAGAGCAGATCCTGATGCTGCCCCGTATCTCAGAATCCAGAGTATGCCTGGTTTCTATCATGATCCTTCTGTTTATCCGGCTGATCACGAAAATCTGACTCTGCACCATATTCATGTCGAAGGAAAAGTCAGGAAGAATAAGGAAGAAGACGAAGACACCAAAAATACAGAAGATCATACGAAGGAAGAAGAAAAGAACGAGTACATCGATCTTGTTTTCTATCAGGAAGATGGAAAAGAAATAACAGCAGACCAGCTGGAAGCAGGGAAAACCTATCAGGCAGCAGAAAAAGAACCTGAATCTTTCCGTTACTGTCCGCCGCAGATCTTTACCATTCCGCTTTGTTATGAAGCTGAGCAGGATCCCCTTGTCCTTGAATTTGATGCAATTCCTTACGGCAGAGTGACATTTGCATTTAATGAGCCGAATATTCAGACGGAATTGAAAGATGAAACAGGCAAGCCGGTGAAGGATATCTATGATCATGAAACTCTGCAGAAGGAAAACGATGAAAATGAAATTTCCTATGATCTCAAAGCCGGTACCTATCAGCTTTGTTTCAAAGATCTGCCTGAGCAATACATGTGGAAAGATCCGCTCAGAATAGAAGCGGAAAAAGGAAAAGAGAAGAAACAGGACATTGTTCTGGAAAAAATGCAGGCACAAGTTATCCTGCTGGATGGAAGTGACAAGAGCAGTGCTTCTGCTTCGGTTTCCATCACGCACGCAGACGGAAAACAGGAAAAAGGGGAAAAGTTTTTCTGCAGCCGCAATGAAAAAATCAGAATTCATGTTGAAGATGCAGGAGAAGGCTTGTTCAATCCGCCGGATCAGGAATACACGATTCCATCCATGCAGAAATACACAGAAGTCATCCCGATAACACTGCAGCCGTTTACTTTTCAATGCATTGCACAGGATAGTGAAAGCGGCGAAATGATTCCTGCTTCCTTTGCTTACTTTGATGACGACGGAAACCCGCTTGAAACAATCCATGCCTCAGACACCGTACATATCAGAGAAACACAGGTGCCGGCCGGATATGAAGAAAGCAAAGAACAGATCATTCATCTGCCCCTTGTTTCTTCAGAAAGCCAGACCTATAAACTGGTCTTTGCCAATCGACCTTTTGTAAAACTGACGATTCATTCTCCTGCCGGTTCAGGCATCGCTGTCTATACAGACCAGGCATGCACGCAGCCTGCAAGTGATCAGGAGGGAGAAGCCATGCAGGCAATCACAGATGAAAGCGGCAGTGTGTCGTTTGCAGTCTGGAACGGCACATATTATGTGCGGCAGACTTCCTGTCCGCCTGATTACTGGCTGAATGAAAAAACAATCAGGGTGGAATGTTCCCGTAAGAAAGGAGAAGAGGCATCAGTTTCTTTTTCCAATGAAGCGGTCAGGGGAACGATTACGCAGGAAGGCGCAGAAGCGAAGTACGAGATCCTTGAAAACGGGAAGGTAATCGATACAGTCGAAGCGGGTACAGATGTTCCTCTGCAAAGAGGCTTTACGTATGTGCTGAAGCCGGTGGATGTATCGTGCAAAGCAAAATATGAAGAAGAAAAAAACATTACCATTCCGCAGGCAAAAGAAGATCTTTCCTACGCTTTCCATTATGAACCGTATTTTGATCTGCAGCTTGCCTGTGGGCAGAAAGTCAATGGGCTGATTCTGACGGAAGAGAAAAAAGCAGCTGCAGATATCAACGGCAATCCGACCGTATTCAATCTGGACCATAATTCTGCTTCCTTTCATCTGAAGCCGGGCAGATATTTTCTGAAGATATTTTCTGACACGCACAGCTATGTAAAGGATATGGAAGAGATTGATCTGCAGCAGGATGAAGATCATGAAATCAAAGTGAGAAATACTTCGGCTCTGGTCCATCTTGTCAACGATGACAATCAGAACGTTGCCGGCAGAAACATGGAATTGAGAGATGAAGAAGGCAGGGTGATTGAAACATGGAAAAGCACCGATACGCCGCAGATTATTGAAAGTTCCAGGCTGGAAAAAGGAAAACAATACACAGTCCGCGAGATCGGTTCCGCAAAGGAAGAAATGACCTTCTCCATCCCGGCAGAAGAGCCGGAAAAAGAAACGGAAGTAGAAGTGAAAACACAGACAGAAACGCCGGCAAAAGAAGGACGAGAATTGTGGTTAGCAGGGGCTGCTGGTTTGTTTGTCATGGTTGCTTTCCCGCTTGTTATCCTTGAAAGAAAAAAACATGATGGGTTTTCATAAAGACATGTAATATTTTCTTGACGACTTGAAAATGAGTGATAATATTTTCTTGAATTAAAAAGGTAACGAAGGGAAAAAGTAGCTGTACAGAATGCTGCAGAGAACTTCCGGCAGGTGAAAAGGAAGGAGCAGGACATACAGGGAAAACACATCCTGGAACTGACAGGCTGAAAGATCAGTAAGTCTGTACGGTTGTGCCCGTTACAGCACAAGAGTATGTTAGTACTCTGTAAGGCTGCTATTGTGAAGTAGCAGTGAAGTCAGGTGGAACCACGTTTGAACAGGACGTCCCGATAAGGGGCGTCTTTTTGGTTATCAGGAGGAAGATATGGAACAGATTCAGGTGCCGCAGGGAATGAGAGATCTGATTACGGACGATTTCAGAAAAAAAGAAGCACTCAGAAAAAGAATTGAAAACATCTTTGCCAGCTGGGGCTATGAACCAGTCAGTACGCCGGCGCTGGAATATTATCAGACATTCGATAATGCCTATAATGAATTGACAGATGATGAAATGTACAAGTTCGTTGACCGCAACGGTCATGTGCTTGCCTTGCGCTCAGATATGACAGTTCCGATTGCGAGAATGACAGCTTCCCGTTTTGCCCTCAGGAAACCGCCTTTCCGTTTCCGTTATTGCGAAGATGTATACAAGGTCAGGCATTCCTTTGCCGGCCAGCGCAACGAAGCGACGGACTGCGGCATTGAGTGCATAGGTCTTGGCGAAGAGAGCGATCTTGAAGTTCTCAGCATTGCGCTTGATACAATGGCAGCCATTGGTGCTGGTCCATGGCAGCTGGAACTTGGCAATTCTTCTTTCTTCCGCTCTGCCTGCACAGCAGAAAAACTGGACAAGGAAGATATTGACAAGCTGGCCCGGCTGATCGACCGCAAGTCCATGGTAGACCTGAGTGAATTTGTCGCTTCTTTGTCATTATCAGAAAAAGCTGCATCCTTCTTCTGTACATTGCCGCTTTTGGGAGGGGATGCTTCCATATTTGAAAAGGCAGAAGAAATCAGCTTTACAGACGATCTCAAAGCAGCTGTCGCAAAGATGAAGACCTTGTATGAAAAGCTCAAAGTCCTCGGCTATGGCAGCCAGGTATATTTCGACTTCGGCAAAGCGCCGCACCTTGATTACTACACAGGCATTATCTTTGAAGGCTACGTAGAAGGGGTCGGGACTTCGTTCCTTTCCGGGGGCAGATATGACTGCCTGCTGGCAAAGTTCGGCAAGGACATGCCGGCATGCGGTTTCTCCATCAAGCTGGATACCATTCTCGATGCTTTGCCAAAAGAAAAAGAAATACCAGTAAGGGAAGTAACATACAGGTCTGGTGAAGAACTGGACGCTTTGTTAAAGGCAAGAGAACTTCGCAAACTTGGTCCGGTCAGATTAAAGGAAGAGAAAGAGGAAACACTATGAGTCTTGCAATCGCATTGACAAAAGGCCGCCTTGAAAAAAAGGCAGTGGAAATGCTGGAAAAAAGCGGTTATGGCGTAGAAAGCCTGAAAGATAAGGGAAGAGCTCTGATCTTCCAGGACGCAAAGAAGGACATCAGATACTTCCTGGCAAAGCCGAATGATGTTATTACGTATGTAGAACACGGGGTCGCAGACATCGGCATTGTAGGCAAGGATACATTGATGGAAGGCAGCAGCGGCTATTATGAACTGCTGGATCTGAAAACAGGTATCTGCAGGTTTATTCTTGCCGGCATGCCGGATCATAATCCCCTATTGATGGACGGCCATATCAAGATCGGATCCAAGTATCCGAATGTGACAGCTGATTATTTCCATCGGCTGGGCAAAGAAGTTGAAATTATCAAAATTGACGGGTCAGTTGAACTTGGTCCGGTGCTTGGTCTTTGCGACGGTATTGTAGATATTATGGAAACCGGAACCACTTTGCGGGAAAATGGTCTGAAGGTATTTGATACTGTCTGTCCGATTTCGGCAAGAGTGATTGCCAATAAAGTCAGTTTCAAAATGAAGAGAAAGGAAATCGACGCATTGATCGATGATCTGAAGAAAGCGAGGGAAGAAGAATGTTAACCGAAATCAGAAAGGAAAACAGAAAGGAACTCAGAACGTATCTGGATTCAAGAAGCCAGGAAATCTCTGCCGATATTCTGACCAAAGCCATGAATATTCTGACGGACGTCAGAGAAAACGGAGATGCTGCCTTGAAAAAATATACAAAGCAGTTTGACGGTGTTGATCTTTCAGAATTCAAAGTATCAGAAGAAGAAATCGATGAAGCAGAAAGCTTATGTTCTGAAGACTTCAAGACGGCCATGCGCAAGGCAGCAGATAACATCGTTTATTTCCATAAGGCACAGGTTCAGCAGTCCTATCTTCTGCAGAAAGAGATGGGCATTTATCTTGGTCAGAGAGTTCTGCCGCTGGAATCCGTTGGTATTTATGTACCGGGCGGGCGTGCCCAGTATCCTTCTTCCGTATTGATGAATGCCATTCCTGCCAAGGTTGCCGGCGTGAAAAGAATTGTCATGGTAACCCCGCCTAACAAGGAAGGAAAGATCAATCCGAACATCGCCTTTGCGGCAAGACTTGCCGGTGTTACCGAGATTTACAAGATCGGCGGGGCACAGGCAGTCGGTGCATTGGCTTATGGAACAGAATCCATTCCTTCGGTTGATAAGATTGTCGGTCCGGGCAATATCTTTGTCGCAGCTGCCAAGAAGCTTGTTTACGGCAAGGTTGCCATTGATATGATTGCCGGTCCGAGTGAAATTCTCGTGGTTGCGGATGAGGGGGCAGATCCTGCATTTGTCGCAGCTGATCTCTTGTCCCAGGCTGAACATGACCCGATGGCTTCTGCCATTCTCTTAACTGTTTCCAGGGATCTTCTTGCGAGAGTCAATGAAGAATTGAAGAAGCAGAGTGCAGTTCTTCCTAAGAAGGAAATTGTAGAAAATTCTCTGCGGGATTACGGCAAGGCAATTGTGTGTGATTCCATTGAAGAGTGCATTGATTTTGCCAATGCCATTGCACCAGAGCATCTGGAGCTTTGCGTCAGTGATCCGATGCGGTATCTGGAACAGGTTGTCAATGCCGGTTCTGTCTTCCTTGGCTACTATACATGTGAATCGATCGGTGATTATTTCGGCGGTACCAATCATGTCCTGCCGACTTCCGGAACTGCGCGTTTCTCCTCTGCATTAGGCGTAGATGCCTTTATCAAGAAGTCCTCCTTCCTTCACTATACAAAGGAAGCACTGGATGCATATGGAAAATACATTGTTACGATGGCAGAAGAAGAACAGCTGCGGGCTCATGCCAATGCCGCAAGAATCAGGATGAAAGATTATGGAAAAGAAAATTGAAGCATATCAGGCAGCCGTTCAGAAGGGCATTCTCTTAAATGCCAATGAAGGCTATGCAAATCTTTCTGATGAAATCATTCAGGAAATTGCCCAGGCTCTTCCTTCTATTCATTTCAACCGCTATCCGGACAATTCCCAGGAAGCTTTGCTGGAAGCCTATGGCAAAGTCATGGGAATTTCCCCGGATCAGTTATTGGCAGGAAACGGCAGCGACCAGATGCTGGGTTTATTGATCGGTACATATCTTGGCAAAGGGAAGAAGCTCTTTACCTTCGATCCGGATTTTTCCATGTATGACTATTACGCTTCTGCATATGAGGCAGGGGTAGAAAAGTTTGATCTGAAAGAAGACGGAAGACTGGATATCGATGCTTTCATTGCCCAGGGCAGGAAAGACAAAGTGGATCTTGTGCTTTTCTCCAATCCGAATAACCCGACTGGTCATTGTCTGTCTGTTGATGAAATCAGAAAAATCACGGAAGCATTTGCCCCGGTACCGGTAGTCGTAGATGAAGCTTACATGGAATTCTCTGATGAAGTCAGTGCGCTGACCCTCATCAATGAAGAAAAGAATCTCTATGTCACCAGAACCTTGTCCAAAGCTTATGCATTGGCAGGCGTCAGAGTCGGTTTTATGGTTTCCAGCCAGGAGAACATGAAGACGATGAAAGCTTCCGCAGTTCCTTATGCCCTCAATTCCGTGTCTATGAAAATTGCTGAAATCGTGCTTGGACACGCGGATGAGACAAAGCAGAGAATTGAAGAAATCAAGGCAAGGCGCAACGCTTTCTATGAGAAAGTCAAAGACTTCAGACGGATTCAGATGCACAACAGCCAGGCAAATTTCCTCTATGGAAAATGTGCTGATAAAGAAAAACTGCTGGAAGCATTTGATGCCGCAGGCATTGTGATCCGCAATTACAAGGGAAAGGATACCTTCCGGATTACCATTGGTTCAGAAGCAGAATGTCAGGCTGCGTATGAAGTTCTGAAAAACTTTGAGGAGATATGAGCATATGAGAAAAGCAGAAGTCAGAAGAGAAACAAAGGAAACAAAAATCAGAATCTCACTGGACCTGGATGGCAGCGGCAGGCGTCAGATCGACACCGGCATCGGCTTCTTTGACCATATGCTGGATCTGTTTGCCTTCCATGGCGGCTTTGATCTTACCGTAAAGGCAGACGGAGATCTGGATGTAGATGACCACCACACGATTGAAGATACCGGTATTGCTTTAGGCACAGCTTTCAAAGAAGCATTGGGTGATAAGGCCGGCATTGCCAGATACGGAAACTTTACGGTACCGATGGATGAAGCACTGGCAGATGTCAATATCGACATCAGCGGCAGGCCGTATCTTGTATTCAACTGCGATTTTGCAAGAGAACAGATCGGCATGATGTCAACTGAGATGGTTGAGGAATTCTTCCGTGCTTTTGCAGTTGCGGCAGGCATGACGGTTCATGTCAATTTACGCTATGGTGCCAATGATCATCATAAGGCAGAAGCAATCTTCAAAGCCTTCGGCAGAGCACTGAAGGCTGCTGTCAAAGTGGAAGGCACAGACCTTCCAAGTACAAAGGGAGTGATTGCATGATCGGCATTATTGACTATGGCATGGGCAATCTGCGCAGCGTGGAAAATGCCCTTTGCAAGCTCGGCAGGGAATATATCATCACTTCTGACAAAAATGTGCTGGATCAGTGTGAAAGGCTCATTCTGCCTGGGGTAGGTGCTTTTGGTGACTGTGCAGAGAATCTGAAAAAAGCAGGTCTTTTTGACTGGATCAGGGAAAGTGCTCAGAAGGGAAAACCTTTATTGGGAATCTGCCTGGGCATGCAGATGCTGTTTGAAGACAGTGAGGAAAAAGGCATGCATGAAGGTCTTTGCTTATTGAAGGGCCATGTCCGTTTCATGGAAGACACAAGTGTCTCGATTCCGGAAATCGGCTGGAACGAACTTGTCTTTGCAAAGAAGCTTCCAATTGATCTTTCCCCGCGTCCTTATGTGTATTATGTGCATTCCTATTATGCGCAGGATGTCGATCCGGAAGATCTGGTTGCCTATAGTGAATACGGGAATATGAAAATTACCGGCATCGTAAAAAAGGGAAATATCATGGGCTGTCAGTTTCATCCGGAAAAAAGCGGCAGGGACGGACTGAAGATTCTGCAGCATTTTACGGAGGCTGATTTATGATCATTCTTCCGGCAATTGATATTATTGACGGTTCTCCGGTCAGACTGTATCAGGGCGACTACGGAAAGAAAGAAGTGGTTGCTGAGTCTGTTCTTACTACCGCTGAAACTTTCGCAAAGACGGGTGCTTCCTGGGTTCATATGGTAGATCTTGACGGTGCCAAAGCAGGAAAAAGAATCAATTCCCAGTTGATTGCGGAAACCGCCCGTACAATTTCCAGCAAGGTAGAAGTCGGCGGCGGCATCCGGACCATGGCAGATATTGAGTATTATCTTCATAACGGAATTTCCAGAGTCATTCTCGGAACTGCTGCGATTGAGGATCCTGTGCTTCTCAAAGAAGCTGTGCAGAAGTACGGGAATAAAATTGCGGTCGGTCTTGATTGTAAAGACGGCTATGCGATGGGAGCCGGCTGGCTGAAGGGAAGTTCCATGTATTATACGGACTTTGCAAAGGAACTGGAAAAGATCGGTGTTTCTACTGTGATCTTTACGGACATTTCCAAAGACGGAACCTTGTCCGGCCCGAATTTTGCGATGTTAGCTGAGCTGCAGAAAAGCACCAATATGAACATCATCGCTTCCGGCGGCATCCGTGATATTACGCATATTCAGAAGCTGACAGAAATGGGTCTTTACGGCGCTATCTGCGGCAAGTCAATTTATGCCGGTTCTCTTTCATTGAAAGAGGCATTGGCAGAAGGAGAAGGAAAATGCTGACAAAACGTATTATTCCCTGTCTTGATGTGAAAGACGGCAAGGTTGTCAAAGGCATTAATTTTGTCGGTCTGAAGGAAGTCGGCTCCCCGGTTGAAATGGCAAAGAAGTATTATGAGCAGGGCGCAGATGAACTTGTTTTTCTTGATATTACGGCAACCAGTGACGGCCGTAAGACAATGGTGCAGGTAGTCGAAGATGTTGCCGCAAATATTTTCATTCCTTTTACAGTCGGCGGCGGCATCAGAAGTACAGATGACATGCGCAAGCTGCTAAGAGCAGGGGCAGACAAGTGTTCTCTGAATTCGGCTGCCGTCCGGAATCCTGATCTGATTTCAGAAGCTGCAGAACAATTCGGCGACCAGTGCGTGGTCTTAGCAGTAGATGGAAAAATGAGAGAGGATAAAAGCGGCTGGAACGTTGTTATTAACGGCGGCAGAATCGATACGGGCATTGATGCTCTGGAATGGATCAAAGACGGCGTAATGAAGGGTGCTGGTGAAATACTGCTGACATCAATGGACGCCGATGGCACCAAAGCAGGATATGATCTTCCTTTCCTGAAAGCAGTCAGAGAAGAAGTCAGAGTGCCGGTGATTGCTTCCGGAGGCTGCGGGAGTCTCAAAGACTTCTATGAAGTATTCAGAGAAAATGCCGCAGATGCAGCTTTGGCAGCTTCTTTGTTCCACTATGATGAACTGAGTGTTGGGGATGTCAAGAAATATCTCCATGAGAAAGGAATCCCGGTAAGAGTATGATCAGACCTGATTTTGAAAAAGGGAAGGGACTGGTTCCGTGCATCGTGCAGGAAGCGGATACAGGCGAAGTATTGATGCTTGCCTATATGAATGAAGAAAGCTTTCAGAAAACACTCGATACAAAGTTAGCAACATATTGGTCCAGAAGCCGGCAGGAACTCTGGACAAAAGGGGAAACCAGCGGGCATTACCAGCATGTACAGGAAATACTGATCGATTGCGATGAAGATACAATTCTGCTCAAGGTAAAGCAGGACGGGGCTGCCTGCCATACCGGTCATCATTCCTGTTTCTACAGAACAATTGAAGGAGAAGAAATTGAATGAGTGAACTTGAAAAACAATATGCCATGATCCAGGATCGAAAGCAGAACCCGGAACAGGGCAGCTATACCAATTATCTGTTTGACAAGGGATTGGAAAAGATCCTGAAGAAAGTCGGTGAAGAAAGCACCGAAGTCATTATTGCATCTTTATCCCAATCCAAGGAAGAACTGGTTGGTGAAATCAATGACCTTCTGTATCATCTGCAGGTATTGATGGTTGAAAAAGGTGTCACGATGGAAGACGTGGAAGCTGAATTGAAGCGCCGCAGTGAAAAGACCCATAATCTCAAGGCAGAACGCAAGCCAATCGAAAAATTATAAAACCAAGGGTACGCAAATGACGTACCTTTTTTTATAATGAATGCATGTTAAGGGGAAATGTGTATGGAACAGTCCATTATCTTTCTTGAATTGGTAGGTACCGTTGCATTTGCAATTTCCGGTGCCATTACTGCATTAGGTGCTGATCTGGATCTTTTCGGGGTTATTGCCTTAGGCGTTGTAACGGCTACAGGCGGCGGTGTTTTCCGTGATATCGTGCTTGGTTCCTTCCCGCCGGAAGCTTTTGTGAACCCGATGTATGTAGCTGTTGCGGCAGCGACTTCCCTGATTGTATTCCTGGTCGTTTATATCGGCGTTCATACAAAGAGCGAAAAAGATGCCAAGACATTAAAACGTTTGTTATTGATCATGGACTCTGCCGGCCTTGCCATGTTTACCGTCATGGGTGTCAATACAGCTTTCCATACAGCGCCGGATAATGCCTTCCTTTGTGTTTTTGCCGGGGTGCTGACGGGTGTCGGCGGGGGTCTTGTGAGAGATATTCTTGTTACTTCGCTGCCATACATATTCACCCGTCATATTTATGCAATTGCCAGCATCATCGGCGGCATGATCTGTACCTGGCTCATGCAGGCAGGCATGAAGACACCAGCTATCTGGGGCGGAGCAGCTGTGATTCTGATCATCCGTCTGCTGTCTGCCCATTACCATTGGAAACTGCCGAAAGTATCCGATAAAACAGGCAAGCACCATTGATATAAACAAGTTATAATATTTACAGGCATACAAGAGAGGTTACTATGACAGATAAACAGGATTTTGCATCAAGTGTTAAACGCTGGGATGTCTTTGAGATCGTTCTTCACGGACCGGCAGAAGGCAATCCTTTTATTGATCAGTCACTGACTGGTATTTTCTCCGGTAAGAATGAAAGCGTCACAGTCGAAGGTTTCTACGATGGTGACGGCGTATATAAGATCCGCTTTATGCCTTCCTTTGCGGGCAGGTATCACTTTGTATTAAGGGCTTCCTTCCTGGATACTGCTTTGAGCGGTGCCTTTATTGTTGAAGAAGCAGATGAAAAAAATCATGGTCCTGTACGCAAGGCAGGTACTTTCCACTTCAGTTATGAAGATGGTACAAAATATGTACCAATGGGCACAACTGCTTATGTATGGTGGCTGCAGGATGATGAAACAGTCAGTGAGACATTGGAGTCCCTGAAGGCTTCCGGTTTCAACAAGGTCCGTTTCTGTGTTTTCCCGAAGCACTATTTCTATAATCTCAAGGATCCAGTTCTTTTCCCATATGAAGGAAAAGCAATGGATGCTTCTGTATTGAATGACGATAACATGCTGGCATATATGGGTAAGAGCGAAGGAAATGATTTTGATTTCCATCGTTTCAATCCGGCTTATTTCCAGCGTCTTGAAAAGTGCGTTGCCGAACTTGGTGAAGCCGGCATTGAAGCAGATCTGATTCTTTTCCATCCGTATGACAGATGGGGTTTCTCAAAGATGAGCAGAGAAGAAGATACTTTCTATCTGAAGTATCTGATCAATCGTCTCAGTGCTTATCATAATGTCTGGTGGTCTCTGGCTAATGAATGGGATCTTGTTGCAGGCAAGTCCATCGCAGATTGGGAAGCACTGGCTTCCGTTCTGGTAAAGAAGGATGTCAATCATCATCTGCGTTCCATCCATAACTGCCGTGAAATTTATGATCAGACCAGACCATGGATCACGCATGTTTCCATGCAGAGAGTAGATCTCTACAAGGGTGCAGAATTAACCGATACTTACAGAGAAATGTATCAGAAGCCAGTCGTCATGGAAGAGCTTGGCTATGAAGGTGATCTGCCGTTCGGCTGGGGCAATCTGACAGCAGAAGAAGAAACCAGACGCATGTGGGAAACTGCGATGCGGGGCGGCTATCCGACTCATGGTGAAACTTTCCTTGCGGACAAGGATCATATCTGGTGGGCCCATGGCGGCAGGCTTCAGGGCGAAAGCTGGAAGCGGGCTGCTTTCCTGAGAAAGATTCTTGAAGAAGTGCCTGGTACAGGTCTGATGAGAATTGAAAATGAATGGGACAGCATAGAAGCTGTACCGGAAAGCGAATGGGCACAGAATAATAAGAGCCAGTATCTCTTCTATTACAGTTTCATGAGACCTTCTTATCGTGATTATTCCGTTGATGCAGATACTGACTATGTTGCAGAAATTATCGATACTTATGATATGACGGTCAGAAAGGCTGGCATCTATCATGGTTCCTTCCGGCTTGCTTTACCGGCAAAGCCTTACATCTGCGTACGTCTGAGAAAGGCTGAAGTCGCCGATTATGATCTGGATGAGCCGGTTGAAGAGATAGAAGAAAAGAAAGAAGTTTATGTTTCGCCGACTGCTGAAACTGAAAAAATTGAAACGGTAAAGCCGGTCATTGAAGAAGAAACAGAAGAAGAAACAACCGAAAGCATTCCGGTTGAAGAAAATACAGAAGCAGAAACAGAAGTACCTGCTGAAGTTAGCGAAGAAGCTGAAGAGAGGACAGAAGAAACAGCGGAAGCAGAAACAGAAGAAAAGATGGTAACACCTGACTTCCCGCCGGAACCAGCAGTGGATGATGTTCCTGATTTCCTCAATATGCCGGTTGAAGAAAGCGGCAATGATGATACAACCGAAGTTCCGATCTTCGCCAACAATGCAGCAAATGAAGCTGCTGAAAAAGAAACAGAAACTTCAGAAGAAGAAGAGGCTGAAGAAGAAAAGCCGGAAGAAGATGTCGTAGATCCGTTTGCGGATTACCGTTTCCAGGGTGAAGAAGACCCGGGTGCTACCGAAGTCCTGCAGCTGGGAGATGTTCTGGATGAATTGACAAGCGGCGGTGACGTTGATGATCCGATGGCTGCTATCACCAGAAATTACACCCATGATGAAAAGGCTGAAACAGAAGATGATGTAGAAGCTGCACTGGATGCGGAAGAAACAGAAGAAGAACCTGTGGAAGAAGTAAAACCGCAGAAAAAACCGGAACGTGTCTTTGATCCTTCCTTATACCGTAATCCTGGCATTGACTATATCAAGCTTGATCCGATCAGACCGGAAGCAGAACCTGCTGAAGAAGAAGTACAGGTCGATACAGAAGCTCCTGCAGAAGAAGCAGAAGAAGAAATTGTCATTGAAACGCAGGAAACTGAAGAAGAAAAGGAACCTGCAGAAGTCAGTGTTTCTGCTGAGGAAGAAGAAAAGCCGGCTGATGACGAGCCTGTTGCTGCAGAACCGATTCTGAATATTGCGGAAGAAGAACCAGAAGAAACAGAAGCTGAATCTGACACTGAAACTGAGCCGGAAGAAATTGCTGCAGAAACAGAAAAGCCTGCAGAACAAGTCGAAGAATCTGCTGAAGAAAAGCCGGAAGAAAAGACAGAAGAGGATGCAGAAATGCCGCCGTTTACCTTCCTTGAAGAAGATGATGACGAGCTGCCTGAAATTATTACCGGTATTCCGGATCACAGAAAGTAATCTGATAAAAATAAGAGTTTCCTGGAAAGGGAAGCTCTTTATTAGTATTACCAAATATTAAGAGAATTGTGTCAGTGGAAAGGCATGAATTTGAATCATCCAGAAGCGGTTGTCTTCGCATTGGTTCCTGGCTGGTCATTCGGAAGATCATTCATGATGAGGGTCTAGCTACATTGATATGGATCAGACTTATGTAAACGACGATGCCAGAAAACTTGGATACAGACTTCAATGTGACTATGACAAAGAAGGAAAAGAATGAAATGGCAAGCCGCAGAATATCGTTGGATGAGAAAATTGAAAGATAGCAGCATGAAGTGATAAACGCCAGGTAGAAATACGACGCAGAGATGGAGAAGCTGAAGAAACTTGCAGATAAGAGAAAAGCAATCCAGAAGGAAGACCTCCTGAACGCAATTAAAAGCAGTGATAAGAGCGTGGAAGAAATCATGAATTTCCTGAAAAGTCCAAAATCCGAAGAGGATGAATAATCAAAACCGAGAATTGAAAAACACCCGTGAGCAGTTAATTTCTCACGGGAGAATTTTAATTAGGGTTAATTTCTCGCTAAATTCGCATTAAGTGTTGTTGGCGGTATCTGAGTTAGTAGCCGCAAATATACCATAGTGGTATTCTTCGTACGCTTTCCGCAAGTCTATCGGAAGTTCCAACTTACAAATATCTTTGAATTTAAGCATCGATTTATCTGTCATTACCTTCATGTAAGATATTGATTTCTGCTTTCTGAGTTCATATGAGTAGTTGACCTGCTTTTTAAATACAAGCCAGTCAAGGTATCCTTGCGTATGTCTGATTGAGATGCCGTGTTTCTTACGGACAAAGTCCTTGTATTCCCGATGGAGTTCATTGCTCTCTGCCAGGGTATTGCCGTTCGGTGTTTTGTAAGTATCTTTTGTGGCAATCACAGGGATTGTGTCTTTGAAAAACTTATGGTTATCTGCGAAATTGAGAATGGCTGGCCTGTCATCGGAAACCAGGGTGACATCTTTCTCAAAGTGATCAGCGAATTTCTCATACATTTCCTGGCTTTCAGGGCCAAGACCTGCAATCTTGAAGAACATGTTGTCATCTTCATCAATGGCTGAAATGATACAAACCTTGTGATGGCTGATACCGCTGAGTTTCTTATTGATACTACTGGTCTTGTGCTTGCCTCTCGGTTTTGAAATTCTCGGCATATTCTCTTCTTTGGTTCCTTTGAGATTGATTGGTGAGTATGTCGCATCAATTTCAACCAGACCGTGAAGATGATCAGAAGTTCTTCTGGAAGCAGCGTCGTGAAGCATATGACGCATATTAAAGCAGGTTGATACACTGCGCTGGGTATGAAGAGATTCCTGCTTCAGAGTGTCATCATTTAACTCACAGGCAATGAATTCTGCCCAGGTATCATAAGAACTCCGGCAATGAGAGAAGAATGTATTCGTTGAGGCACTGAAGGAAGCACCGCAGTTCTTGCACAAGTATCTCTGGTTGCCATTAGATCTGATGTGTCCGTTCTTAATAAAATGCTTTGAATGGCAATGAGAACACTCACACACAGCACTTTCAAGATTCTCGAAGTTCTGAGTGTCAGAAGTATCTTCTGCTTGTAAATCTTGGAAATACAGGCATTGATGAACTCAACTTCAACAGGAGTCAGGTTATTCATGAGAATTGGGATGACTGGATACAAAAGCGGTCGCCAGAATCATTTAAGATTCGGCGACCTTTTATGTTTGATAGTATTTTGCCTGATCTGTGAACATCTCTTTGTACAGCCCATTCTGTTTCATCAGTTCTTCATGAGTTCCGGATTCAATAACCTTACCGTTACTCATAACATAGATGCAGTCGGCGTTTCGTATCGTTGATAAGCGATGAGCGACTGTTATTGTTGTAATATCCTTCGTCTTTTCGTTGAAGTCCTCTGTCAGTTTGCTTTCAGCAATCGGATCGAGGGCAGAGGAAGGCTCATCCAGTAACAGCAGTCCGAACTTGCCCGTCAATACACGTGCCAGTGCTAATCGTTGAACTTCACCGCCGGAAAGAACAATACCGTTGTCATCAAATTCTCGTGTCATTTCTGAATTGAGATTTCCATTGTCTTTCTTCAGCACATCTGTTAATCCAACAGATTCCGCATGTTTCAACAACATGTCATCCGTGCTTTCTGCATACAATTGCAGGTTTTCCCGGCAGGAAAATGCATATATATTTGCGCTCTGCGGTACTGCGCCGACGGTATTTCTCAGCTGCTTCAGTGGTATGTTTTTAATATCAATACCGTTGATCCGGATCGTTCCCTGTTCCGGTTCATACAAGCGCAGTAACAGCTTCATCAGTGTTGTTTTTCCAGCACCGTTTTCTCCAACAATAGCGATTTTCTGCCCTGGTAATATATTCAGATTCAGATCTTCAATGGTAAAAGAAGAATTGGGATAATGGAAATACAGATGCTCAAGCTTCAGGGAATAAGGCAGGGAAAGTTCTTTTGTATCGGTTTTCTGTTCTTCGACAGGTGCGTCATAGAATGCTTTGATTTCATCCGCGTATATATCTAGTTTGTTCATGTCTTGCATTAGTTCAAATAACTGATACATATTCTGGTCCAGTTGCTCAATGGATAACATGATCGTAATATAGGAAGCCGCATCCGAGATCTTTCCAGAGTAGATCATATAGGCGACATAAAGAATGATACCGATCATGAAAACATGATAAATGACATCACTGAACCATGCCCATCGGACCAGGTCATATGAAAAGTTCTCTATCTTGTCTTCTTTTTCCTGGATATTGTAATCATATTTACGATGCAATATGTGTTTCAAACAGGTTGTTTTCAGATCAACCGCATAATCTTTCATGTAGAAAACACGATGAAAATAATCAAGCCGCCTGTCATTTTCCAGGACACTTTTGTCTCTTTCAACATAGTATTTGTTGTACTGAAAATACCCATAGGTTCTTAAGACCGAACTCAACGCAGCTAAAACAATGATCAATGGGTGGATCTTCGCTAAGAGTACAAACATAGAAAGAATAATCACGACAGCAGAAAGTGCCTGCTCCATCAAAGAAAAACATTCCTGGCTCTTTGCAGAATAGTTCTCAATGGTCCAGGTAAAGTGCTCATAATAAGATGGCTGATCAATTGCCTCATACTTCACTTTTGAAGCGAATTCATAGATTTCCTTCTTCTGCATTGCCTCTACCCGTGCTTCTGCTTTATCACGGATCCTGGCATTATAGAAATCCTCAAAGGCCGGGATGAGAAAGAAAATAATCTGGAAACCAAGAACGACACCTATGATCTTAGAAAACGTATCAGTATTCAGAATGGTATTGATCATTACTTCGGGGAAAATGACATTGAGATAGCGGGTTGATGGTAGAATGATACCCCAGAACAGGATGGAAATGATTGTATAGTTCCTGGCATATTTCAAATAAGGGGCTAAAAGCCATTTTAAATTACTCTGGAGTTTTTTCATAAAGAATTCCCTTATCAATGAAATTCAGAAGGCAATTTGTTACATCGTCTGATAAATCACGATCTATCTTATATTTTTTTTGTAAATATAGATTGATCATCGATACTTTTACATCTTCATATTTTATCGAATCAAATAAATACTTATATATGTCCGATGCTGTTTTATTCAGTAATAGTATGTTTCCATCTTGTTTCTTAATAATAATTTGGTCATTATATTCAGTACTAATAAGGCTTTGCAAATAATAATATTGATTAGTAATAACAACTGCATTCATATAATATTCTCCAATTTGTATATGCAAGTATTGCCTTGCGTTACTTTCTCTAGCTTAATAAAATCGTTCTGCTTGCCGGCAAGTAAATCATCGTATATTCGACTAACATAATTTTTAATCTGCTCACATTTCCAATAAATACTGTTTTTATTTTTTTCTTCTAAACGCCTTGCTGGGCAACCACATTTGCAAAATGGATATGCAAAGCAAGAAACACAATCAGCATTCGCATTGCTGGTGCTATCTTCTAGAACAGGATTAATATGGTCATTCCAAATTACACTACAGTCATTCAAATACCCTAGCTTGTCTGAATATTTCATGGATTCAATACAAGAAACTATTTCTCCTGAGGGAAGAAGCCATGGACATTGACAATATTTTACATATGCACCGCAAGATAATTGATTTAGCGACGTTGGGAAAAATACATTATTCGTGGTAATACCATACTTCTTACAAAGCATTAATGCTTTAGAGTAAGTCTCAGCAAAATCATAAGAACCAGTGTAACTGGTTAAAGATTGTTCAGCTCTTCCAATAGGTATTACTGGATTTAACTCCCAAATGAAATTTGAACCAAAAGTCAGATAGAGATAAGAAATAATAGATTCAATATTCTTAAAATTCTGAGGCCAAATCGTTGTGCGGATGATTATCTTAGCCCTGCTAAGTAATAATGAATTGATAGTCTTTGCAACAATATTGCTGGTGGGATTACCTGTTGATGTTTTTCTATTAGTATTTTGAATCTGTGGTGTTCCGTCGTAAGAAACTGTAATATAGTCAAAATTGTTAGAAAGAAATTCGATTTCATCTTGTTTCAGATATCCATTAGTTGTTATTCCAAACTGTATTGGAATATTATGTTTCTTGCTTTTTTCGAGAATAAATAGCACAATTTCTTTAAAGCGATCCCATAAAAAAGTTTGCTCTCCAGCGCCTGAAAAATATACTTTAAGAGGATGAGGCTCAATAGCTACACTGCGTATTTTCCAAATTTTAAAAATTTCATCAAGAAAAATATTTACTTGCTTTACAGAAAGAAAAGCAGGTGAGGAGTTATCAACAGAATCGATACAATAATTACACCGAAAATTACAACAATTTGATACACACAGTCCAATTTCCTTTATTTTGTAAGGTGAATACTTTTTAACTTTTGTAAGATTAAAATTATAAGGCACTTTCATTTGATTATCGGTAGGATGGTCATGTGAGAAAAAGTTATTTTCAGTATCTAAATACATGTTTTTATATCTTATTACCATAAAGTTAGCTCATCAAAAATGCTGCTTTAAGCAGCATTATTGTTATGTATGTGTGGATTTTCCAGTTGCACAAACACAGCCAAGGATTGAATTGATTTCTATTTCAGAAATATCAATTTCAATTATCTCTGGTGTTACATACATGAGCTTTCCCTCCTTCATTATGCTATAAATAGTATAGCACTTTCGTTGCAGAAATAATGCGTACCTTGTGATGGTTTAGTAATTACGCATGATCAATTTCGGGTATATCAAACTTTTTCGCTATGTTCGAGCTAAGTGTTGGTCCCGGTATCTGAATTAGTCTCCGCAAATATGCCATAGTGGTATTCCTCGTAGGCCGTGCGGAGATCTAT